>CALWSW010000120.1 GCA_944384305.1 uncultured Christensenellaceae bacterium | reverse complement strand
CTCGAGATCGTCAACATGGATTTCGACGGCATCGTTCCCGCCATCCAGACCGGCCGCGGTGACCTTGGCGTTGCCGGCATCACCGCCGACGATACCCGCCGCGAGCAGGTGGACTTCTCCATCAACTACGTCGACACCGCGCAGTACATCATCGTGAGTGAAGACAACACCGACATCGTCGACGCCGCCTCGCTGGCTGGCAAGAACGTCGGCGTGCAGCGCGGCACCACCGGCGACATTTGGGTGACCGACAACACCGAAGCCGAAGTGCACCGCTACGGCACCGGCCCCGACGCGGGCGCTGAGCTGGCCCTTGGCCGTTTGGACGCCGTCGTCATCGACGAAATGCCCGCCCAGGAGATCGCTGCTGCCAACGAGGGCCTCAAGGTCATCGAGACCCCGCTGACCACCGAGCAGTACGCCATCGCCATCGCCAAGGAGAACACCGACCTGAAGGAAGTGGTCGACACCGTGCTGACCCGCCTGATCGAGGACGGCTCCATCGAAGCCTGGATCGAGGAGTACAAGGCCGCTGCATAAGCGCTTGCGCATACCGCGAAACAAAAGGAGGGCCCAGTGCCCCCTTTTGTTTCGTGTCCGGCCGTTTGCTGACAGGGAACGAGGGAAGACGAAGGGGATCCTATGTGGAATAATTTTGGAAAACAGCTTTACGACAACATCATTGCCAACGACCGCTGGCTGATGTATTTGGAGGGCTTGGGCAACACCGTCATCATGACCCTCTGCGCGGCGGTGATCGGCATCATCATCGGCATGCTGGTCGCCATCTGCAAGGTCAACGCCAAAGAAAGCAGAAACCCGCTGATGAAGGTATTGAACGTCATCTGCGATATTTACCTTACCGTCATCCGCGGCACGCCTATGATGGTGCAGCTCTTGATCTTCGCATGGGTCATTTTCACGAGCGTTCCCATCAGCCAGCTTTTGTGGGTGGGCATTCTGGCCTTCGGCATCAACTCCGGCGCCTACGCCGCCGAGATCATCCGCTCGGGCATCCAGGCCGTCAACAAGGGGCAAATGGAAGCCGGGCGCAGCCTGGGCATGTCCAAGGGGCTGACTATGCGCAAGATCATCCTGCCGCAGGCGGTCAAAAACATTCTGCCTGCACTGGGCAACGAGGCCATCACGCTTTTGAAGGAGACCTCCATCTCCTGCTATTTGGCCATTACCGACATCACCTATGTTGCGACCATGATCCGTTCGCGCACCTTCAGCCCGGTGCCGCTTTTGACCATTGCAGTGATCTACCTGGCCATCGTCATGCTCATGACCTTCGGCCTGCGCAAGCTTGAGAGGAGGTTGTCGAAGAGTGAGCGATAACGTGGAAAACATGGAAAACAGGGAATTCAACTACGCCGAAGACGACCTCATCTGCGTGGAACACCTTGAAAAGAAGTTTACGACCTATTCCAAAGAGGTGCACGCCGTCAACGACGTTTCGGTGACCGTCAAGCGGGGCGAGATCATCGCCATCATCGGCCCCTCGGGCTCGGGCAAGAGCACGTTTTTGCGCTGCCTCAACCTGCTCGAAGTCCCTACGGCCGGCAAGGTCATCGTTGAGGGCGTCGACATTACCGACAAGTCGGTCGACATCGACAAGCACCGCCAGAAAATGGGCATGGTGTTCCAGCAGTTCAACCTGTTCCCCCACCTGACGGTGATGGAAAACATCACGCTCGCACCCATCCGGGTCAAAAAACTCTCCAAAGAAGAGGCCGAACAAAAGGCGTTGGAGCTTTTGGAGCGCGTCGGGCTCAAGGACCGCGCCCAAAGCTACCCCCGCCAGCTTTCGGGCGGGCAGCAGCAGCGCATCGCCATTGTGCGGGCCCTTGCCATGGAACCGGATATTATGCTCTTCGACGAGCCCACTTCGGCACTGGACCCCGAAATGGTGGGCGAGGTGCTCGACGTTATGCGCAGCCTGGCGAACACCGGCATGACCATGGTGGTGGTCACGCACGAAATGGGCTTTGCGCGCGAGGTCGCTTCCCGCGTGCTCTTTATGGATGAGGGGAAGATCGCTGAGCAGGGCGCGCCGGCCGACGTGTTTGATCACCCGCAGAACGAGCGCACCATCTCCTTCCTTTCCAAAGTGCTGTAACATCTGCTTAAGAATTTTTTAAGAAATTGCCGGAAAGTCCAAAAACAGGGGCTTTCCGGCTGATTTTTTTTGCGGGCCGGGCCGGAATGATTGCCTAACGGAACAGAATAGATTATACTTGAACCAGTTCAACAGAATGGATCATGCGGTGCTTGTTTTGTGCTGCTGCGCCCCGGCAAGGGGCAGGAGGTTACGATGGAGTACACTTATATATTAACGACCGATTCCGATGCGGAAATGCCCGCTTCCTGGCTGGAAGAACTGGATATCAAGGCCATTCTCATGCCCTACACGCTCGACGGAACAGAGTATTTCTTCGACTTTTTCCGCGAGATCGACGACAAGCACTTTTTCCAGCAGATGCGCGACGGCGCCAAAGTGACGACCGCCCAGCGCAACCCTGAAGACTTTAAGGAGTTCTGGGAGCCCTGGCTCAAAGAAGGCAAGGATATTCTGTACGTCGGCCTTTCTTCCCAGCTTTCGGGCACTTTTAACAGCGCCAACGTCGCCAAGGCCGAGCTTTCGGAAGTTTACCCCGACCGCAAGATCCTCTTGGTAGACTCGCTCAGCATTTCCATGCCCGAAGCCATGGTGGTGCGCGTGGCGGCTGAAAAACGCCTGGCAGGGGCCAGCATAGAAGAAGCGGCGGCCGCAGCCGAAGCGGTAGCCAAGCGCAGCACAGCGCTGTTTATGGTCGACGATCTGGAATACCTCAAGCGTGGCGGCCGCGTTTCCGCCACAGCGGCTTTCTTTGGCGGCATGCTCGACATCAAGCCCGTGCTTTATATCAGCCCCAGCGGCAAGCTCGAGCCCTTGCTGAAGATCAAGGGCAACAAGAAGGCCATGCGCACCATGGCAGAGCTGTGCGCCAAGTGCGCTGCAGACCCTCAGGAAAGCCATATGGTCATCTGCCAGGCCGACTGCGAGGAGCAGGCCGAGGTTTTTGAAGGGATGATCCGCGAAAAGGTCGCGCCCAAGTCGCTGCACACGCAGGCCGTCGGCCCGGTCATCGGTTCGCACTGCGGCCCTGGCACCTTGGCCATTTGTTTCTTTGCCAATTGCGACGACCTGGCCGATATGGTCTGACCTTTGTTTGCTCTGGGCAGGGCCCAGGCAGCTGCAAAAGCCCCCTTTGCCACTGTGTAAATAGGGGGCTTTTGCTTGGCGGCTGCCGGCTGGCAAGCGGCGGGCAAAGGCTGTTTGCCGCAAAGAAAAAACAGGCAAAACCCCCGGTTTTAGGGCCTGCACAAAAGCGGCAAAGAGTTTTTCCAAAATTCGGACAATTCGTTCTTGACAAAGCGGCCTCCGGCTCATATAATACTAAATGTGCCGCAAAACGAAGGGAGCATAGCTCAGCTGGGAGAGCACTTGCCTTACAAGCAAGGGGTCACAGGTTCGAGCCCTGTTGTTCCCACCATTTATCCTTTGTGGCCCGGTAGCTCAGCTTGGTTAGAGCGCTAGCCTGTCACGCTAGAGGTCGAGGGTTCGAGCCCCTTCCGGGTCGCCATTTTGCCTCGGTAGCTCAGCTGGTAGAGCAAGGGACTGAAAATCCCTGTGTCGGTGGTTCGACTCCACTCTGAGGCACCATCTGCGGGAGTAGCTCATTTGGTAGAGCGCCGCCTTGCCAAGGCGGAGGTAGCGGGTTCGAACCCCGTCTTCCGCTCCATTTTTCCGCTGGTTACGGCGCCATAGCCAAGCGGTAAGGCAGAGGACTGCAAATCCTTCATCCCCAGTTCGATTCTGGGTGGCGCCTCCACAAAGATCCCCGAAGCACTGCTTCGGGGATCTTGCTGTATTTCCTGCCATTTCCGGGGAACGCCCTTCAGGCATTCTGCCGCTTTGTGGGGAAGAACGGCAGGATGCGGCTTTTATTCTTTTGCGGCCTGCTTCAGCTGGCTGAGCGTGGGCAGGGCGGCGTCTTTTTCAGAGAGCAGTGTTGGCGCAAAAGGCCAGGGAATGTCCAGCGCAGGGTCGTTCCAGCAAACGCCCCTTTGCCCGTCCGGCGCGTAGTAGGCGCTGCACTTGTAGCAAAACACGGTGTTTTCTTCCAGCGCGAGAAAGCCGTGAGCAAACCCTTCAGGCAAATAGAGCGTGCGGTGGGAAGCGCCGTCGAGCACGGCGGAAAAATGCCGGCCAAAGGTGGGGGAACCGGGGCGCAGGTCGACGGCTACGTCAAATACCGCGCCGCTCGCCGCCCACACCAGCTTGGCCTGGGGCGGTTCCTGAAAGTGCAGCCCGCGCAGTACCCCCTTGCGGGAAAGCGAGCAGTTGTCCTGCACAAAGGGGGTGCGCACTCCCGCTTGCTGCAAAATTTCTTCCGACCACAGCGTAAAAAAGGCGCCGCGATCGTCAAAAAAGGGGCGGGGGCAGAAACAAAGCAGGCCGTTTATGCCGGTGGGTTCCCAGAAAAAAACGCTGCTCATACCGGCACGCTCCGCAGCTTGGCGCCGTAGTCGCTGCCGGCAGAAAGCGGCCACAGCCGCTCGAACTGCGCGCGGTCTATGAGCCCCAGCCGGTACGCGCGCTCTTCCAAACAGCCCAGCTGCCTGCCCTTGAGTTCTTCTTCCCGAACGAGCGCGGCGGCGCGCAGCAGGCCTTCGGAAGTCCCGGCATCCTGCCAGCGGCAGGGCAAAGGGAGGGCGCGCAGCCGCCCTTCCTGCAAATAGCGGCGGTTCAGGTCGGTGATCTCCAGTTCTCCCCGTGCCGAGGGCGAGAGCTTGGCGGCGTAAACAGCGCAGTCCGGCGGATAAAAATACATGCCCACCACCGCCAGGTTCGAGGCGGGACGCGCGGGCTTTTCTTCCAGCGCCGTCACCCGCTCGCCCTGCACGGTGGCTATGCCGTAGCGCACGGGGTCGGGCACGGGCGAGGTAAATACCACGGCGTCTTTTTGCGCGGCGGCGTGGCGAAAAACGGCGGTGCAGTCGCCGGCAAACACATTGTCGCCCAGCGCCAGCGCCACGCGGTCATTGCCAATAAAATCCCGTCCGATGCGCAGCGCGTCGGCAATGCCCAGCGCCCGCTCCTGCGCGCGGTACAAGATGCGCAGGCCGAGCGCGCGCCCGCTGCCCAGCAGCTTTTGAAACAGCGGCAGATCGCTTGGCGCTGCAATGAGCAGCACTTCCCGCGCGCCGGCCTCCATCAGCGAGCAGAGCGGGTAGTAGAACATCGGTTTGTCGTAGACCGGCAGCAGGTGCTTCGAGACCACCCGCGTGAGCGGAAAGAGCCTGGTGCCGTGCCCGCCCGCAAGCAGGATCCCTTTCATGGATTCAGACCTCCCAATCAGTCGTTGCCAGGGCTTTGGTTTGCGTGAGTTCCATCAAGAGATCATATGCCCGGGCAATGCGGTCTATCACCAGCCGCTCATCCAGTTCCCGCTCAGCATAGGCGCGGGCGTTTTGCCCCAGCTTTTGACGCAGGGCCGGGTCGTTTGCGAGCAGCAGCAGGTGTTTTGCAAGAGCGCCCGTATCGCCCAAAGGGGAAAGAAGGCCGCGCGTGCCGTGGCTCACCAGCTCGCGCGTGCCGGTTACGTCGGTCGCGGCGCAGGGCAGGCCAAGGGCCATGGCCTCCATCAAAATGCGGGGCAGGCCCTCCTTTTCAGAAGTGAGCACGGCGGCGTCGCACCCGCAAAGCACGGCAAGCGGTTCTGTTAAAAACCCAAGGCAGCGTATGGCCGCTTTTGCGGGGGAGGCTTGCAGCGCGCAGCCGAACTCCCGCGCGCAGCGCGCGCCCCGGCCAAGGTCGGCCCCGGCCAGGATCGCTTTTAAAGCAGGGTTTTGCCTGTGGGCCTGCTCAAAAGCGCGCAGAAAATCCAAAGGGCGTTTGACCGGTTCTGTGCGGCAGAAAAAGGCCAGGGCAATGTCAGTAGGCAAAAGCCCCAGCGCTTTGCGCGCCGCGCTCCGGCGCTTGGCAAAAGCGCCGGCAAGGGAAAGGTCCAGCCCGTTCCCCTCGTATAAAATACGGCTTTCATGCCCCGGCAGCAGCGCGCGCAGCAGCCGCTGTTCTTCGCGGTTTTGGGTGAGCAAAAGGTCGGTGCGGCGTCCGGCAAAAAGCTCCAACTCCCGGAAAAGAGCGTAAGCAAAGGGGTTTTGCCCTTGGTAAAAAGGCAGGCCGTGCACGCTGTGCAGGGAGAGCTCCCCTCATTCGTGCGCCGCCGCTCGCCCGATCAGCCCCGCTTTGGAGCAGTGGGTGTGCACG
>CALWSW010000119.1 GCA_944384305.1 uncultured Christensenellaceae bacterium | reverse complement strand
TTTTGCACCAGTACGACCGCGCACACAGCAAGATTGCGGCGCAGGCCGAACTGATCGCCAGCCTTTCCGCGCGCAGTGCCGAACTGGACCTGCGCGCCGGGGAACTGCGGCGGCAGGCCGAAGTGCTGACCGACGACGCCAACCGCAGCGATGCCGAGATCAGCGCCGCGCAGCAGAATATGATCGACCTGGCCCGCAAGGTAGAACAGCAGGACGCAGAGACCCGCCTGTGCTCCGAACGCATGGAGCACTTGGAAAAAGAGATCGAAGCCTGCCGCAAAAGCGCTGGGGAGGCGGGCGATACCCTGCGTGCCCTGGCGGCAGAAAAAGAGGAAACGCAGGCGGCGTTTATAAAAGAAAGCGCCCTGCAAAAAGACGCAGCGGAGCGTTCCGGCGCTTTGGCCGGGCGCGCAGCTGCCGCAAATGAGGAGCTTGCAGCGCGGGAAGAGCGGCTGGAGGCGGAAAAGCAGAAGATGCTCGACGCCATGAACCGTCTTTCGGGCGCAAAGATTCGTGCTTCCCGCCTGGAGGCCATGCTGGAGTCTTTGGAGGAGCGCCGGGCAAAGAACGCCCTCGAGTGCGCAGCGGCCGGCGAAGAGCTTTGGACGCTCGAACAAGAGGAAGCCGAGGCCAAGGCGGCGCAGCAGGCCCGCGAAGACGCGCGCCGCGCGCTGATACAAAAGCGCGACGCCGCGCAGCAGCGGCAGGAGGAGTGCGCGCGGGCCACAGCGGCGCTCGCCGAGGAGTACCAGCGGCAGGAACGCGAAAAGGCCGCGCTGGAATCCCGCCGGCGAGTGCTCTTCGAAATGAAAGAAAACTTTGAAGGGTACTACGCCGGCGTCAAGCGCCTGCTGCAGGACTGCGAAAAAGGGCTGGCCGGGCGCGGGATCGTCGGCGTGGTGGCGAACCTTCTGCGCGTGCCGGCCGAGCTGGAAACGGCCATGGAACTGACGCTGGGCACGGCGCTGCAGAATATCGTCGCCGCAGACGAGGGAGCCGCCAAAGCGGCCATTGAGTACCTGCGGCAAAAAAACTACGGCCGGGCGACCTTTTTGCCCCTTACGGCCATTCGCCCCCGGCTGTTGACCGCTGCAGAGCGCAAGTTCCTTTCCATGCCGGGCTGCCTGGGCGCAGCCTGCGACCTGGTGCAGACCGAACCCGCCTACCGCGCGGTGCTCGAGCACCTGCTGGGCCGCACAGTGGTGGTGGAGCGCATGGAAGACGGCATCCGCATGGCGCGCGCTTCGGGCGCGGCCTTCCGCATCGTCACCCTGAAGGGCGACATTATGAACCCCGGCGGGTCCATGACGGGCGGCAGTGCGCAAAACCGCACAGGCGGCCTGCTGGGCCGCGAACGGGAACTTTCTGAGCTTGGTGAACGGCTGGACCAGTGCAGCGCCGCGCTGCAAGCGACCGTTTTGAAGCAGCAGGCAGCTCAGCAGCAGGCCGAAGAGGCCGCCTGTGCGCTGCAGGCCGAAGCCGAAGCGCTGCAGGAGCTGGGCATTGCCCTGGCGCAGTCCGCTGAAAAGGCCGAGACCCTGACTGCTCTTGTTGCTCAGCAGCGCTCGCAGCTTGCAGCCAAGCAAGAGGAAGGCCGGCAGCTGGAAGCTGCGCAGGCCGATGTGACGGAACAGCTCGCTGAACTGAAGCGCTCGCAAAGCGCACTGGAAAACAGCAGCAGCCTGACCGAGGCCGAAGCTGCAAAGGCCGGCGACGCCATTGCCGCCCTGCGGGCGCAGTGCGCCGCGCTTTCCGAAGAGCTCAGCGCCGCAAAGCTCGAGGCGCTCGCGCTCGAGAAAAGCTGTGAGGCATATCAGGATCGCCTGCAGCGTTTGGCTGCCAGCGAGGCACAGGCCAGGCTTTCAGAGCAAAAGGCAAAAGCCGCCGGGGAAGAGGCCGGGCAGGCGCTTGCCGCCCTGCGCGAACAGAGTGCGGGCGCCCTGGCAGATGCCGACCGCCTGCGCGCGCAGGCTTCTGCCTGTGCCGAAGAGATCCGTATGGCCGAAGAGCGCCGTGAAGCGCTGAAAGCCCAGGCGCAGGAACTTACGGCCAACGCCACAAAAACAGCGGAAGAGGCATTTGGACTGAACGAACAGGCGCACCAGGCCGAGCTGGTCAAAAACCGCACCGAGGTAGAGCTGACGGCGTTGCAGGAGCGTATTTGGCAGGAATACGAGCTGACTTACGAAGGGGCGCTGAGTTACAAACAAGAGCTTTCCTTTACGCGCTCTCAGCGCCAGACTGACCAGATCCGGCGGGAGATCCGCGCGCTGGGCGAAGTGAACGTCAACGCCATAGAGGACTGCCGCGCGCTCAAAGAGCGCTACGAAGATCTGGTGGAGCAGCAGCAGGATCTCACCAAAGCCGAAGCGGACCTTTCCCAACTCATCGAGGAACTGATGACCTCTATGCGCCGGCAGTTCCGCGCACAGTTTTCGGCCATCAACAAGCTGTTCGGCGAGACTTTTGTGGAACTGTTCGGCGGCGGCTCGGCCGGGCTGCGGCTGGAAGGCGAAGATGTGCTCAGCTGCGACATCGACATCATCGCACAGCCCCCGGGCAAAAAGCTGCAGTTTCTTTCCCTGCTTTCGGGCGGCGAGCGCGCGTTGACGGCCATTGCGTTGCTTTTTGCCATTCTCAAGCACAAGCCCATGCCTTTTTGCGTGCTCGATGAGATCGAGGCTTCGCTCGACGAAGCAAACGTAGACAATTACGCCCGCTACCTGAAGCGCTACGCCCAAACGACGCAGTTTATCATCATCACCCACCGCAAAGGCAGCATGGAAGTGTGCGACTCGCTCTACGGCGTGGCAATGGAGGAAAAGGGGGTCTCGCGCCTGATCTCTGTGCGCCTCGACGACGCACAGGCCAGCGCAGGCTGACCGCTCAACAGCACATTTTTTAAAACGGCGACAGGATAGGAGGAAGACGGATGGCGGAAAAAGAAAAAAAGGGTTTTTTTTCGAAACTGGCAGAGGGCCTAAAAAAGACGCGCGACAGCCTTTCTGACAAGGTAGGCGCGGTGTTTTCGGCCTTTTCCAAACTGGACGACGATTTTTACGACGAGCTGGAAGAAGCGCTCATCATGGCCGACATCGGCGTGCCCACGGTGGAAGCGGTATTGGACGAACTGCGCCGCCGCACCAAGGAAGAAAAGATCAGCGATCCGCAGGAAGCGCGGCAGCTGCTCCGCGAGATCATTGCCGACATGATGCGTCCCGACACCCCCTTTGCGCCCGACAGCGCGGAAACCTCCATTTTGCTGGTGGTAGGGGTAAACGGCGTGGGCAAAACCACGACCATTGGCAAGCTGGCCGGGCACTATGCAAAAGCGGGGAAGAAGGTGCTGCTTTCGGCGGCAGATACCTTCCGCGCGGCCGCGGCCGAGCAGCTGACGGTGTGGAGCGAGCGCGCGAACGTCGGCATCGTGAAACACGGCGAAGGCGCCGACCCGGCGGCTGTGGTGTTCGACAGCATTGCCGCTTCGAAGGCGCGGGGCGTGAACATGCTCATCATCGACACAGCTGGGCGGCTGCACAACAAAAAAAATCTCATGAGCGAGCTCGAAAAAATCGGCCGCGTGGCGGCGCGCGAATGGCCGGAGGCCGTGAACGAAGTGCTCTTGGTGGTGGATGCCACCACCGGGCAAAACGCCATTGCGCAGGCCAAGGTGTTTAGCGAAAGCGTTCCCATTACGGGCATCGTGCTGACCAAGCTGGACGGCACGGCCAAGGGCGGCGTGGCCATTTCCGTCAAGCAGGAGCTGGGCGTGCCGGTGCGCTTTGTGGGCGTGGGCGAAGGCGCAGAAGACCTGCAGCCCTTCTCGCCCGAGGATTTCGCCGCGGCGCTGTTTTAAAAAGGCTGCCCAACAGACGTGTTTGCCTGTTGGGCAAATTTTTGTACTGTTCGGCAGCACCAGCCCTGTTTTTTTAAAAGCGAGCTTTCCCGAGGCGGCCGCAATACCATGTTGGGAGAAAGTCAGATGCAATTCATCATAGAACACCTGGCCAAAAACTTTGGCACAAAAGAGGTGCTGCGCGACATCAGTTTCGCGTTTGAAAGCGGAAAGATCTACGGTCTGCTCGGCCGAAACGGCGCAGGCAAAACCACGCTCTTTCAGTGCCTGAACGGCGACATAACGCCAGATGCCGGAAGCTTTTGGCTGCTCGACGGCCTCCGGCGCAAAGTCAAAGCGGAAGATATCGGCTTTGTGCCTTCCACGCCCATAGTGCCGGAATTTTTGACCGGCCGGGAATTTTTAAAGTTCTTTTTAGAGGTCAACGCAGGCGTCATTGCCAGCCCCAAAACAGCGGACGACTATTTTGAACTGGTGCGCATCGATCCCGAAGACCGCGACAAGCTCTTAAAAAACTACTCTCACGGCATGAAGAACAAAATGCAGATGCTCGTCAACCTCATGGTAGAGCCGGCGGTTTTGCTGCTCGACGAGCCGCTCACCTCGTTGGACGTTGTAGTGTCAGAGGAAATGAAGCAGCTGCTGCGTTCTTTTAAGCAGGGGAGGATCACGATCTTTTCCACCCATATTTTAGACCTAGCGCTCGATCTGTGCGACGAGATCGTGCTGCTCAGCCACGGGGTACTGGAACGGGTAGACAAATCCGATTTGGATGACGGCGGGTTCAAGGAAAAGATCCTTTGCGCCCTGCGCGAGGAGGACCATGCGTAATACCCTGAAACTTTCGTTTGCACTGAAAAACACCTACCGGGTCAACAGCATTCTGTACGCCCTCAAGCAGATCCCCCTGCTCAAGCGGGCGCTGCCCGAATCGCTTTACGGCGTGCGCGGCTTTAAGGTATTTGCCAACTTCCTTTCGGCCTTGTGGGAACTCATCTCCCTGTTTTTAGGCAAATTGCTTTACCTGGCTCTTATGGTCGCCGGGGCCTGCAAGCTGTACGAGACCCTGCCCCAAGGGCAGTTGTACTGGCACATCCTTTTGTGCCTGACGGTGGCCGGCGCTTTTTTAAACACGCACCTATTTAACCCCACCAGAGATAAATACTACGCCATGATCCTGCTGCGAATGGACGTGCGGCAGTACACGCTCGTCAACTACGGTTATGCCCTCTGCAAGGGCATCGTGGGGTTTTTGCCGCTTTCGCTGTGGTTTGGCCTGCGCTGTGGGGCCGGCCTTTGGCTCTGCTGTTTGTTCCCGTTCTCGGCGGCCGGCCTCAAGCTGGGCGTGGCGGCGTTCTCGCTGTGGGATTACGAGCAGCGGGGAAAAGTGGCCAACGAAAACAATATCAACAAGACCCACTGGCTGATCATTGGCCTGCCGCTGTTTGCGGCTTACGGCCTGCCTGCAACTGGTCTTGTGCTGCCTACGGATGGCGCCGCAGCGTTTTTGCTCGCCTGCCTTCCCATCGGCGCCGTGGGGCTTTGGAAAGTTTTGCGCTTTGGCGGGTATCGCGCCGTCAACCAGCAGCTGCTCGCCCGCTTGAACAACCAAATGGACACCACCGCGCTCGCGCAGCAGCTCAGCCAGAAGAACATCAGCGCCGACGCTGGCATCACCAGCCGCAAAAAAGGGTTTGAGTACCTCAACGACCTGTTCGTCAAGCGTCACCGCAAGATCCTTTGGCAGGCGTCCAAGCGCGTGGCGGGCGTCTGCCTGCTTTTGGTACTGGGCGTTCTTTTGCTGTTTTACTGGAAGCCGGAGGTCAAACCGGCTGTCAACGGCGCGCTTTTGAGCTATTTGCCGTACTTTGTGTTTATTCTATATACCATCAACCGGGGCAGCAGCTTTACCAAAGCGCTCTTTTTAAACTGCGACCACAGCCTGCTCGCCTACACCTTTTACCGGCAAAAAGACGCTGTGCTCAAGCTTTTCTGCATTCGGCTCAGGGAGATCGTCAAGGTCAATTTGCTGCCTGCCGCAGTCCTTGGCGCTGGCCTGCCGGTACTTTTATACGCCTCGGGCGGTACGGACGACCCCTGGAATTACGCCGTGCTCCTTTGTTCCATATTGAGCCTGAGCGTGTTCTTTTCGATCCATTACCTGACGGCGTATTACCTGCTGCAGCCCTACAGCGCGGGGACAGAAATGAAGAGCGTTGCCTACCAGCTGGTAATGAGCGCCACGTATTTTGTGTGCCTCTTTTTGATGCAGCTCAAACTGCCCACGGCTTGGTTCGGCGGGTTGTGCATCGCGTTTTGCGTGCTGTACTCGGGCGCTGCCTGCCTTTTGGTATACCGCCTTGCCCCGCGCACTTTCCGCCTTCGCGTGTGAAAGGGGAAAGGTGCGACCGCCGGCGAAAAAATAAGGCTTGACTTTTTCCAGAAAACAGATATAATAATATCTGTTCCGCCCGGTTCGTCTAGTGGCCTAGGACACCGCCCTCTCACGGCGGCGACAGGGGTTCGACTCCCCTACCGGGTACCATACACGAGCCCGCT
>CALWSW010000118.1 GCA_944384305.1 uncultured Christensenellaceae bacterium | reverse complement strand
GTTAGAGGCGGCCTCAGCAATCATGGCAACGACGATGTCGCCGTTGTAAACCTTGGCATCCGGCATGACCACGAGCTGATCGCCGTCCAAAATGCCGGCGTTGATCATGCTGTCGCCCTTGACATTCAAAATAAAGGAATCCTCGCTGTGAACAAAGGAAAAAGGCAGGGGAACATACCCTTCGATCTCTTCCTGCGCCAAAATGGGGGTGCCAGCCGTCACCCGCCCAACAATGGGCGTGGGGTGGGTGCGCAAACGGCCCTTTTGCAGTTCGACGAGCTCGATCGCACGGGGCTTGGTGGGGTCCCGCCGGATGAGGCCTTTTTTCTCCAGGCGTTCCAGGTGACCGTGAACGGTAGAGGTGGAACGCAGTCCGACTGCATTGCAGATCTCCCGCACCGAAGGCGGGTAACCGTGGGTCTCCTGAAAGGATTTGATGTAATCATAAATGGCCTGCTGTGGATTGCTGAGCTTGAGCATAGGACCTTCCCCCAAACAAACATTCGTGTTTTTTCCATTATAACATAACGAAGTGGCCTGTCAAACAAATGTTCGCGATTTTTTCAACTTCTCTGGTTTTCCGCCTTCTCCCAACTTTATGCTCTCTTTATGGCAGAGCGCAGTGCTTTAAACCGTCTTAAGCTAAAAGGACGTATACTTTTTCACAATAGGAAGGAGGAGGGGCAAAAAACCTTTTTCTTCCTTAAAGCAGCGCCTGCCGCTCAGGCACGGCTGCCGCAGCGAAACGGAGGGATATCATGAATACCGTACTGCAATACTCGCTCATCCTGGTGGTGCTCGTTGCCCTGGCGATCCCGTTGGGCAGGTACATCAAAAAGGTTATGTTCGGCGAAAGGACCTTGCTTTCCAAAGTTCTGACGCCCTGCGAAAAAGCCCTTTACCGCGTGCTGCACATCGATGAGAACGAGCAGATGAGCTGGAAAAAATACGCGGTTTCGGTGCTTGTCTTTTCGGCCGTTGGGCTGGTGTTTCTTTTCCTTTTGCAGCTGCTCGAGGGAAACACCAGCTGGGACCTTTCCTTTAACACCGCCGTCAGCTACATCACCAACACCAACTGGCAAGCCGCAGGCGGCAGTTCTTCTCTGGGCTTTCTCACGCAGGTGCTCGGCCTAACGGTGCAAAATTTCGTTTCAGCAGCGGTGGGCATTGCCGTGCTGTTTGCGCTCATTCGCGGCTTCCTGCTTGTAAAAAGCGAAGGGCTGGGCAGCTTCTGGGTGGATGCCACGCGCATCATCCTCCACGTGCTCCTTCCCGTCAACCTCGTCATTGCCCTGGTGCTGGTGGGCGGCGGTGTCATGCAGAACTTTAAGCAGTCCGAAACCGTAACGCTGTTGGAACCCGTGGCCGTCAGCGCCGAAGGTGAGATCCTAGAAGATGCTGTGATCGACCCCGACACCGGCATTGTGAGCATAGACGGCGAAGCCGTTTCCGGTGCGCAGGTGATCACCGAGCAGTACGTGCCCATGGGGCCGGCAGCCAGTCAAATCGCCATCAAACAGACCGGCTCAAACGGCGGCGGCTTTACCGATGTAAACTCTGCCCATCCTTTGGAAAACCCCAACGGGTTTACCAATTTTGTCGAGCTCATTTCCATTCTGCTCATTCCTGCTGCGCTCTGCTTTACCTTTGGGAGCGCGGTAAAGAACAAAAAGCAGGGGGTCGCCATTTTTATGGCCATGTTCCTTTGCCTCGTCGTTGCCATGGGCTGTATCGCTGTGAGCGAGCAGTCCGGCACGCCGCAGCTCTCGCAAGACGGCGCCGTGCTGCTCGAAGCCGAAGGGCAATCAGGCGGCAATATGGAGGGCAAGGAAAGCCGGTTTGGCATTGCCGGTTCTTCGGCCTGGGCGGCGTTCACCACGGCGGCCTCCAACGGCTCGGTCAACGCCATGCACGACAGCCTCACACCGCTCGGCGGCATGGTCACACTGCTTTTGATGCAGCTGGGCGAGGTGATCTTTGGCGGCGTGGGCTGCGGGCTTTACGGCATGCTGGCCTTTGCCATCCTCACCGTGTTCATTGCCGGACTGATGGTAGGACGCACACCGGAATTTTTAGGCAAAAAGATCGAGCCCTACGAAATGAAATGGGCAGCTGTCGCCTGCCTGGCAGGGCCTGTGGCCATTCTGGCTGGCAGTGGCATTGCGGCGCTGGTGCCCGGCGTCGTCCAAAGCTTGACCAACAGCGGTGCACACGGGTTTTCTGAACTGCTGTACGCCTTTACCTCCTGCGGGGCCAACAACGGCTCAGCCTTTGCGGGGTTTGGCGCAAACACCGTGTTTTTGAACTTGCTGCTCGGCGCGGTCATGCTGCTTGCCCGGTTCGTACCCATGATCGCCACGCTCGCCATCGCCGGGAACCTGGCCGGCAAAAAGCGCCTGGCCGCCACCGCCGGCACGCTTTCCACCACCAATGCATTGTTCGTGTTTTTGCTGATCCTCATCGTTCTGCTCATTGGCGCACTGAGCTTCTTCCCGGCTCTGGCGCTGGGGCCGCTCGCCGAATTCTTCGGCGCAGTACTGTAAAGGAGAATCGACCATGTCTGCGCAAAAAAAGTCTTCTTTTGCCGACCGCAAAATAATCGGGCGCGCCATTCGGGATTCGTTCGTTAAGCTGGATCCCCGCACCCAGCTCAAAAACCCGGTCATGTTCCTAGTCTATCTTTCGGCCATTCTAACAAGTGCGCTTTTTGTTGCATCGCTCTTTGGCGCGCAGGACGCTCCAACCGGCTACACGCTTGCTATTGCGCTCATTTTGTGGCTGACGGTGCTGTTTGGGAACTTTGCAGAATCCATTGCAGAAGGCCGCGGCAAAGCGCAGGCCGATGCCCTGCGCGCCTCAAAAAAGGACGTGGAGGCACACAAGATCCCTTCCGTTGACGAGCCGCAAAACATCACGCCCATTTCCTCGGCGCTCCTCAAAAAGGGCGATCTTGTAATCGTCAGCGCGGGTGAACAGATCCCTGCTGACGGCGAAGTCATCTCCGGCGCGGCTTCGGTGGACGAAAGCGCTATCACCGGCGAATCCGCGCCGGTCATCCGCGAGGCCGGCGGCGACCGCAGTGCCGTTACCGGCGGCACTACGGTCCTTTCGGACTGCATCATCGTTCGGGTGTCGAGCGAAGCAGGCGAGAGTTTCCTGGATAAAATGATTGCCATGGTAGAGGGCGCCGCCCGTAAAAAAACCCCTAACGAGATTGCTTTACAGATCTTTTTGGTCGCGCTTTCGGTCATTTTTGTGCTGGTCACTGCGGCGCTTTACGCCTATTCGGTATTCACCGTGCGCGCTTCCGGCGCTGGCAGCCCCACCTCCATCACCACGCTCATCGCGTTGTTGGTCTGCCTGGCGCCCACCACCATCGGCGCGCTGCTTTCCGCCATCGGCATTGCCGGCATGTCGCGGCTGAATCAGGCGAACGTGCTCGCTATGAGCGGCAGGGCGATCGAAGCAGCGGGGGACGTCGATATCCTCATGCTCGACAAAACCGGCACCATCACATTGGGCAACCGCCAGGCGGTGGAATTCATTCCGGTGGATGGCGTAAAAATCGAAGAACTGGCCGACGCCGCTCAGCTTTCTTCTTTGGCAGATGAAACCCCGGAAGGGCGCAGCGTCGTCATCCTTGCCAAGGAGCAGTTCGGCCTGCGCGGGCGCAGCCTTGCCGACAAAAACATGAAGTTCATTCCCTTTACTGCAACAACGCGCATGAGCGGTGTGGATTACGACGGCTGCGAAATCCGCAAAGGCGCCGCCGATGCCATTCAGGCTTATGTTACGCAGGCGGGCGGCAGGTACTCCGAAGAATGTCAAACCGTTGCCACCGCCATCGCCACCAAGGGCGGTACGCCCCTGGTGGTGGCAAAAGACCGCCGCGTGCTGGGCGTGATCCACCTAAAGGACATCATCAAACAGGGTGTAAAGGAAAAGTTTGCAGACCTGCGGCGTATGGGCATCAAAACCATCATGATCACGGGCGATAATCCCATGACCGCTGCGGCCATTGCAGCAGAAGCGGGTGTGGACGATTTTCTTGCCGAGGCAACACCCGAAGGCAAGCTGAACATGATCCGCGATTTTCAGCAAAAAGGGCACCTGGTAGCCATGACCGGAGACGGCACGAACGACGCGCCTGCTCTGGCACAGGCCGATGTAGCCGTAGCCATGAACAGCGGCACCCAGGCCGCCAAGGAGGCGGGCAATATGGTGGACCTCGACTCTTCACCCACCAAGCTCATCGACATTGTGCGCATCGGCAAGCAGCTGCTCATGACCCGAGGCAGCCTTACAACATTTTCTATCGCCAACGACCTGGCAAAGTATTTTGCCATCATCCCGGCGCTGTTTTTGGGGTTTTACCCGGAGCTTTCGGCTTTGAACATCATGGGCCTGCACTCGCCCGAAAGCGCAGTGCTTTCGGCAATCCTCTACAACGCGCTCATCATCGTGGCGCTCATCCCTTTGGCCTTGAAGGGTGTAAAATACCGCGAGCTTCCGGCGGGCAAGCTTTTGAAGCGCAATCTGCTTATTTACGGCCTGGGCGGCCTGGCTGCGCCCTTCGTGTTCGTCAAACTGATCGATCTGCTGCTCGTTCTGTTGGGCATTGTTTAAGGAGGCAATACAATGAATACCCTGAAACAGACTTTGCCAAAAGCCGTGCTCTTTTTACTGGCTGCCATCTTGCTCTGCGGCGTTCTGTATACGGCCGTGGTCACCGGGCTGGCGCAGCTCATTTTCCCCGAAAACGCCAACGGCAGGTTCTTTATCGTGGACGGCAAGACCTACGGCTGCGAGCTGTTGGCTCAGCAATACACCGATGACGCTCACCTGTGGGGCCGCATCATGGAACTTGACGTTACGACACACGTAGATGAAGAGGGGAACGCCCTGCTCTACGCCCATCCTTCCAATCTCAGCCCCGCAAGCGAAGAATACGAAGCTCTGGTAGCAGAGCGGGTCGAACGGCTGCGCGCCGCTGACCCCGAAAAAGCCGGCGAACCCATTCCCGTCGACCTGGTGACCTGTTCGGCAAGCGGGCTGGATCCGCACATTTCCCCTGCCGCAGCAGAATACCAGGTATCGCGCATTGCGCGCGCGCGGGGAATGGCAGAAGAAGAGATAAGGAGCGTTATAGAAGCCTGCACCGACCAGCCTTTTTTAGGGATCTTCGGAGAGGCGACCGTCAACGTGCTCGAAGTCAACCTCACGCTGGACGGCATCCTGACGGATTGACGGTTAACCAGGCAAGGGCTTTTCCTGAGGAAGGTCCTTGCTTCTTTATGCAGTCTTAAGGTCTTCTTCCGTTGCTTTACACAGTTTTTATGCTTTGTTCTTTACAATACAATCAAACCACGCAGGAAAGCGGCGAAGGGAATGGATTTCGCCGCTTTTTCCTGCTATAGTGAACTCAGAACGATCCCAGCCGGGCAAGCCGGCAGAATGCGGGGTGTGTGGAATGGAACTAAAACGCCAGAACCCAGATGAGCTGCTGCGGGCGCTTCAAAAGGAAGAAGAGCGCGCCCGGCGCGGCCATTTGAAGATCTTCTTTGGCTTTGCGGCCGGCGTGGGCAAAACCTACGCCATGCTGCAGGCCGCTCACGCGGCAAAAGACAGGGGAGTAGAGGTCGTGGTGGGGTATGTGGAGCCCCACGCGCGGCCAGAGACCGCCGCTCTGCTGGAAGGATTGGAATGCCTGCCGCCCAAGCTGATGGAACAAAGCGGCATCTCGGTGCGGGAATTTGACCTGGACGCGGCGCTCGAACGCCATCCGCAGCTCATGTTGGTGGATGAATTGGCCCATACCAACGCCGAACACTGCCGCCACGCCAAGCGCTACCAAGACATTGAAGAGCTCTTAAAAGCCGGGGTCGACGTGTACACTACCGTCAATGTCCAGCACATTGAAAGCCTGAACGACACCGTTGCTTCCATCACGGGCGTCATGGTGCGTGAGCGCATTCCCGACTCGGTTTTTGACGGCGCGGAGCAGGTAGAGCTGGTGGATATTGAGCCCGAAGACCTTCTCAAACGCCTGCGGGAGGGGAAAGTTTACCGCGAAGTCCAGGCAGAGCGCGCAGTAAACAACTTTTTTACGCTTGAGAACCTGACGGCCTTAAGGGAGATTGCCCTGCGCCGCTGCGCCGACCGCGTCAATCTTCTGGTAGAAAACGCCCGCCTCAAGACCCACGCAAATTACCACACAGACGAGCACGTTTTGGTGTGCCTGTCTTCTGCGCCTTCAAATGCCAAAATCGTGCGCACCGGCGCAAGAATGGCCACCGCCTTCCGCGGGAATTTTACCGCCCTTTTTGTAGAGACGCCGGCGTTCGCGGTCATGAGCCCCGAAGACAAGAACCGCCTGCGCGCAAACATGCGGCTGGCGGAGCAACTGGGCGCAACCATCGAAACGGTGTACGGTGAGGAC
>CALWSW010000117.1 GCA_944384305.1 uncultured Christensenellaceae bacterium | reverse complement strand
AAGTACACTTCCTGTTTTTTGAAAATTGCAAAGATTTTCGTTTTTGCAAAAACGCCCACCCCGGGTTGTGGGGAGACGAAGGTTCTACGAATCTACATCGTAAAAGAAAGAAGAACGTTCTACGAACTTAGCCCGCCCAAGTAGTGCAAGGAAAAAGGTCTTTTTTGTAGAAAAACGAACACAGGCAGGTCTGGCCAGAAGCGGCCAGAAAGAGAAACCGCCCCAGCGGAGAACGAAAAAGCGAAAGGGAGATCGTTTGAAAGAAGCCGAAAGGTCTGCGCACGGTAATGGTGCCCGGCAAAGGGTGATTCCGCCCCGGCGGAGAGGCGGGAAATCGCAAAGATTTTCGTTTTTCTAAAAACGCCCACCCCGGGTTGTGGGGAGACGAAGGTTCTGCGAGTCTACATTGGGAGAAAGAAACAAAGGTTGTGCGAACCCCGGGGCCCCCGCTCAATCGAACGAAGTGAGATTGTGTGGGGTGGGTTAGCCCGCCCAAGTAGAGGTTGGCGAATAGTTTTTTATTGGGGAATCCAAGACTTACAGAAAAAAACCATCGCCGACAAAGCAGGAACTGCCCCGGCGGAGAGGCGGTAAAAAGCAGGTCTGGCTGAAGCGGTCAAAAAAAGAAGCCGCACCGGCAGACCCACCCCACACAACCCACCCCAAACTTCCTCGTTACACTCGGAAGTTCGGGGGCCCCGGGTGCGCTTTTTCGCTTCGCAAATACAAGCTCCACCGCGGGGGCCGGGGTGGAGTCCTCCCGCTTCCATAGCAAGTTCCATCCTGGCGGGACAGGATAACCCACCCCGGGCGAGATCATCAGCTTTGTGAGTGCTAACTCCTGTGCGGGGACCCCGGGTGAGGGGCCACGTTTCGCAGAAGAGGACCACAGGCGGGTCTGGCCAGAAGCGGCCAGAAAGAGAATCTGCCATGGGAGGCCCCCGCTTCGCAGAAAAACCCTGTTGCGGGGCACATTTTGCTCTTATTTGCAGCAATCAAAAAAGGCCCTGCCAAGGAAGGAAGGGCAGGCGCCTTTTTTGTTAACGGGAGCTGAAGGAGAGCCGAAGCTGATTGGCCGGGAAGGTGAAGCGGTTGAAGGTGTAGGGCTTGCCCTGCTCGTCGAAGGAGAGCTCGTCCATGATGAGCACGGGCGACCCGGGCGGGATGCGCAGCTCCCGCGCCTCTACGGCGTTGGCCCCGGCGGCCTGGAGCCACTCGTCCATGGTGGCGGGCGCGAGGCCGAAGCGGTCGCGCAGCTGGTGGGTGAGGCGCTGCTCGGAAAGCGCCTCGACCTTGAGGCGGGTCCCCAGCTCCACCGGCATGTAGTTGTACTGGTAGATGATGGGCGCGGTGGAGGAGCGGGTGCGGAAGCGCAGGCGCTCGAGCGCGAACATCTGCGCGCCCTCGGGCAGGTGGAAGAGCGCGGCGACCTGCTCGGGCGGGGGCTCGCAGCGGGCCTTGGTGACGATGGAGTAGTTGGTGGGGAGCAGGCGGTCGAGCTTTTCGCGGATGCCGAGGGTGCGGAAGGGCATGGCCGTGCGGGGGGGCGAAACAAAGGTGCCCTTGCCCTGCACGCGGTACAGCAGGCCCTCGCCCACCAGGCGCAAAACCACGGTGCGGATGGTGCTGCGGCTGACGTCGTAATACTGCGCCAGCTGGTGCTCGGAGGGGATGCGGTGGTCGGCCTTCCACTCCCCGCTGATGATCTTTTTGCGGAAGATGTCGTCGATTTTACTCGAAAGCGTGATGCCGGCCGCGGCGCTGGCCTCGTTTTTCCAATCCCTTTCCATGCTTCCCCCTTGCCGGGGGCGCGCCCCCAGGTGATGCTTTATTATACCACACCGGGCAAGGTTGCATAAGGGGGTGCAGGGGCCATCGGGCGCCTGCTTTTTCTTTCCCCCGCCGCCCTTGGGGCAAACGGCTTGGGCCTCTCCCCTTTTCTTTTCGCCGCGCTGTTTTTGCCCGCCCTTTTTGCAGGAAAGGAAGCGGAACACATGAGGCAGCGCCGCGCCTGGTAAACGGCCGCCGTTGACCGCGGGGCGCTGCGGGGGGTGGCGGGAATCTGCCGGGCCCCTGCCGCGGGGGTGCAGGGGCGGCGGCCCTTTTGTGCCGGGGCGGGGCATCTAAAAAACACACCGCAGAGTAAACTTGCGGTGTGTTTGGGGGGGCGGCCGCTGGCGTTCCGGCGCGCCCCCGGGCGGCAAAAGATGCTGCCCGGGGCGCGCGGCAAAACACGCAGCTGCTGTTGTGGGCCTTTGCCGGCGCACAACGGCCGCGGGCTTTGTGGGCAGCCCCTGCGCGCCGCGTTACCGGGCCGCGGCTTCTGCCGCCGCCGCACGGCCGGCAAAGCGGCCCATGGTGCTGTAAAGCTGGGTGGCGCTGCCCGAGCAGGGGTATTCCTTGTAGAACAGCTCGCCGTTGGCGACCTCGCCCGCGGCGTACAGGCCGACGATCACGCTGTTGTCGGCGCGCAGCACCTGGCCGTCCACGTTCACGCGGGGGCCGCCAAAGGTGCCCGAGCTGGAGTTGAGCGTGACCTTGATGGCCGAATAGGGCGGGGTGTCGTAGGGGTTCAGAAGGTCGTAGGCCACGTCTTCGAGCTCGGTGCCCACGTTGCCGCCGCCGCCCGCCGCGCGGGGCAGCATTTTGCCTTCCTTGTGCGCCGGCTTGCCGAAGGCTTCATCCACGCCGGCGGCGCAATAGCCGTTGTAGGTGTTTACGGTGTTCACCAGCGCTTCGGCCGGCACGCCGATCTGTTCGGCCAGCTCTTCGAGCGTATCGGCCGTAAAGGCCGTGCCCTGCTCCACCGCCGCGGCGAGGCCGTCGTTCTGGGTCTTGCCGTCGATGAGCATATAGTAGCTGGTCATGTCGTTTTCCATGAGGATGCGGGTGCGCTCGAACCAGTACACGCTCTCGTCCATAAAGCGCTCGCCGTTCTGGTCGAAGTACAGGTACACGCCGTAGGGCTCGAACAGGCGGGTGGGGCCCATGTCGAGCGCCAGAGCGATGGCCCCGCCGCCCGAAACGATCTCGGCCCCGGCGTCGCGCGCCATGATGAGCCCGTCGCCCTGGTTGGCCGCGCCCATGGCGTTGGCGTAAATGGGGATCTGCGGGGCGTACTGCATCATGAGCTCTTTGTTGTTGGCGTAGCCGCCGGTGGCCAGAACGGTGGCGCCGGCGCGGATGGTGAGGGTGCGGCCGCTGTTTTCGGCCAGAACGCCCGCCACGGCGCCGTCTTCCATCAGCAGTTCGGTTGCGGCGGTCTCCATCATAAACTCAACGCCCAGTTCCCTGGCGCGCGCCTCCATGGGCAGAATGAGGCCGGTGCCGCTGAGGTCGCGGGTCTTGTGGCAGCGCATGGGGTCCTGCCAGTAGTAGGAAGACGAGGTGGTGACGCCCAAGAAGTCCACGCCCATTTCCTGCATCCACTCGATGGTCTCGGTGGACTGCAGGCCGTAGGCGGTGAGCAGCTCCTCGTTGACGTGGCCTTCGCCCTTTTCGATCCAGTACTGGATCAGCGCTTCCTCGCTGTCTTCAATGCCCTGGGCCTTCTGCAGCGCGGTGCCCGCGCCGATCACTTCGCCGCCGCAGGTGATGGACGCGCCGCCCACCGTGCCCATCTTTTCGATGAGCAGCACCTCAGCGCCCGCATCGGCGGCCTCGATGGCGGCCGAAAGCCCGGCAATGCCCGAGCCCACCACCAGCACTTCGGTCTCGATGGTTTCGTCCTGCGCGTCCTCTTCCGTCAAGCCCTTGGCCTTCAGGGCGTCAACATCTGCCCCGGCCTGTTCGGCGCAGTCGGCCACGGCGTCTAAGATCGCCTCGCTGGTGAAGGTGGCGCCGGCCACGGCGTCCAGCCCCAGGCCCTGTGCCTCTACGATCTCGGCAGGGATGCGCGCGATGGCCGGGTCGGAAATACCGGCGGTCTCGCTGTGCTCCACCACCGCGACCGATTCGATGCGGTCTTCAGCAAAGGTGACTTCCACCGTGACCAGGCCGTGCATTCCCATGGCCGAGCCGGTGTAGGTGCCGGGCGCAAACAGCGCGCCAGCCCCCTCTTCTTCTGCCGGCGTGGCGGCCGGCGTGGGGGAAGGCGCTGGTGTTTCGCCCGCGGCGCAGGCCGCAAGCGAAAGCGCCAGCAGCAGCGCCAGCAGCAGGCTGAGCGCTTTGTTTCCGTTCATTGGTTTGTGCATTTTCCTAGTTCCCTCCTTATATTTGCGGGCAGTGCCCGGCTTTTGCACGGACGGCGCCGCGGGCAGCGGCGCTTGGGGGCGGGCTTTTTGGCCGGCGCGGCTCGTCAGCGGGCGCTCAGCCCCCCTGGCGGACGATGCCGCGCAGCATGGTGTCGAGCGCCAGCGAAAGGGCGGCAGGGTCTTCCATTACCTCGGGGTGCAAATTGACGTAGCGGATGATGCCGCCCACCGCGCTGAAGAACATTTCGCACAGCAGGTCGGCCGGGGCGCTGCAGAATTCGCCGCTTTTTATGCCCTCCTGGATGATGGCGCGCTCGGCCAGATAGTGGGGCGACATGAGCTCGTAGTTTTCCCGCTGCATGCTGGGCGGCAGGTTGAGCGCCCGCTGCATCCAGGCTTCCCGGGGGTGCCGGCGGTGCCAGCGCAGCATGTTGAGGATGCGGCGGCGCAGCTTGCCGCAGGCCGTGGGCTCTGCTTCCAGCCCTTCGGCGCAGGCCGCCACGCTGCGCTGCAGGCAGTACAAAAACAGTTCCTCTACCAAGCGTTCCTTGGTGGGAAAATACAAATAAAACGTGCCCTTGGCCACCCCGGCGCGGGCGGCGATCTGCGCCACTGTGGTGCGCCCAATGCCCTGCTCGTAAAACAGATCGAGCGCCGCACTGCGCAGCAGCCCGTATTTTTCCCGGTTGTCTGACTTGATGCGCCCCATGCCCTTTTTGCCCTCTTCCCCCTGTTCTTCACACGAAAATGACTTTTTTGCGTAAAAAGTCATCATATTTTTTGTTTTTAACAATCACGTTTAAAGAATAACATACTCTGTGTGGATTGTAAAGACAAGAAACCGGCCCCGCCCTTCCTTTTTTGGCACTTTGAACAGCCAAAAAAAGAAAAAGCGCCCCCCAATGGGGCGCGGGGTGCGGCGGGAATCTGCCGGGCCCCTGCCGCGGGGGCGCGGAGGGCGCGAAGAAGCGCGGGCGGGCGCGGGAAGCGGCGCGGGAAACGGGCTATGTGGGGAATCCTTTTGTTAACAGGCGATTATTTTGCCTGTTTATGGGGCGTGTTTTCTTTGCTTGCAAAAAAAGCTGTGCAATGTGGGGGAATGGCGCTGAAGGGCGCAACGCGCCCCACCATGGTGGGGCGCGTTGCGCGGTATTTGGCCGGTAATTTCCATTTTATGGGGCTTCTTCCCTTCTATTTGTGCAAATTTCTTTTGCTTGTGGGGGGATCGCGCTTTAACCGTTGCCGGTGGGGATGAAGGGGCGAATGGCCATGGCGACGCCGGAGATGGGCATGGTTTGCAGCCAGACCTTGCCGGGGCCGGTGAGCACGGTGTTGAAGAAGCCCTCGCCGCCGAGGAACTTGTTCTTCATGCCCTTGACGGACTGGATGTCGATGGAAACGCCGGCCTCGAACCCGGCGACGTTGCCGGTATCCACCACGATGCTCTGACCGGCGGCAAGCTCGTATTCCACCAGCTCGCCGTCGATTTCGGCAAAGGCCATGCCGCATCCGGAAAGGCGCTGCATGATGAAGCCCTCGCCGCCGAAGAAGCCGGCGCCCAGCTTTTTGTTGAAGTGGATGGAGAGCTCGACCCCCAACTCTGCGGCGAGGAAGGAGTTCTTTTGCAAAATCATTTCGCGCCCGGGTTCGATCGCGAGGGGAATGATCTTGCCGGGGAAGCTGGAGCCGAAGGCGATCATGCCCCGGCCGTGGGCGGTGTAGATGTTTTGGAACATGCTGTCGCCCGAAAAGGCGCGGGAGAACATTTTGCCCAGGCCGCCGCCGCGGGTTTCCATTTCCATATTGGGCGACATCCACACCATGGAGCCGCGCTCGGTGATCATTTGCTCGCCGTCTTCCAGGTAGCACACCACCACGGGGAAGACCCCGCCTTTGAGTTCATACTTCATGCTCGTTTTCTCCTTTTTGGGGGGCGCGCCCCCTGCCCTGATGGTTGCGGCGGGGCGCCCTGCCCCGGCCGTTGGGCGGGGTTTTTCCGCCCGGTTTGGGATGGGCGAAAAGCCCGGTCCGCTCCCTTGGGGGCGGGGGGTTCGCCGTTTTCTTTTTGCTCTTTCCTTTTTTACCACAGACAATGGGTATGATGGGACCGCTTTCAGTATACGGGAGGATGGGAAAAGGCGCAAGGGGCTTGCTGGGGGCAGAGCCGGGGCGAAGATGCGCCGCGCCCGTTTGGGGCATAAGAAAGGTGAAGGGCAAACAAAAAACCGGCGGGCACTGAAAAGAGCCTGCCGGTTTTTGTTGTCTAAAGGGACAACATTTCATACAGTACGGCGGAAATAAAAAGCGGGAAAACACAACATGAGG
>CALWSW010000116.1 GCA_944384305.1 uncultured Christensenellaceae bacterium | reverse complement strand
GGTTCATTGGTCACTGCCACCAACCCGGTTGCCGCAGCCCCGGCCAGGAAGGGGACCGCCAGGCAGAGCGCCGCGCACAGCACGGCCAACATCTTTTTTAAGCAGCACATTTTCTTCATGATCAGTCTCCTTTCTCGTAGATCGAATCGATCATTTCCACAAGTTCTTCTCTGTTTTCCACCCCGCCGATAAAACATTCCACATGGTCGTTGACCCACACACACAGGTACTTTCCGGCGTTGGTCATTATGTAGTGCAGCTGGCCGCCCGCCACGTATTCTTCCGGCGCGCCCTCGTCCTTTTGATAGGCAATGTTTGGCTTATCTTCCAAATACAGGCGGTAAGAGATCGTCAGCCTGCTTTCTCCTCGCCCCAGCAATACCCCAAAGTATGTGTAAGAGGACATTTCATCGAACTGTGTGCCGAGCAGTTCATACCCCTCCGGCAGCCAGGTGGGCAGCAGGTCCCTCTCCATCAGGCCGTACACCGCCAAGTCTTCCGCCAGTTCTTTTAAGGGGGCGGGGACGGCCCGCTCGGGCGCTTCTTCCAACTGGAAGGTCTCGTCGTTCCAGGCCGGCGCCACGCCCCACAGGTCGAACCCAAAGGCGTAGCTGGCCACCGTGCCGGTGAACAGCACCGCCAGCATGGCCGCCGCGGCAATGAGGGCGCGCACCCGCCGGGGGCGCGCCTTTTTCGCCCGGCGCCGGGGGGCGGGCGGGGCCTTTTGCACCTTCTCCTGTTCCTCTTCGCCGCTGTACAGGGGAGTTCCGTCAAAGTCGGGGGTCAGGTAATTTTGCTGGAAGGAGTCCCAGGCGGCGTCCACATCCGGCCGGTAAGGCTGGCATTCTTCCCGTGAAGCAAGGATTTCCGTGATTTGAGCAATGGTATCTGCGTCCAGGCATTCCCCCTCTGGCAAAACCGCGTCCTGGCACAGAAGGTCCATCAGCATTTCTGTGGACATGCCTTCAAACAGCGCGCGGTTGTTGTTCTTTTGTTTGTTGTTTGGCACTGTAAAAACCCCTTTCACAAGAATTATGTCGTCAAAGCCCGCATTTTGGACAGGCTCATTCCATTTTTTCTAAAAAATCCCGAATTTTTTTCCTGGCCCGCTGCATCCGCTTGCTGCAGGCCTGCACGCTGATTCCCAGCTCCTGCGCCGCTTCCAGCATAGAGCAGCGGTCGAACACAATCCTTTGAAAGAGGTGAATGTCTTCCCTGCTGAGCACGTTGGAAAGGGTTTCATACAAAAGGAGCCTGGGGCTGACCTGCGCGCCCGCGGGAGTCTTCTCCTCTGCCACTTCAAAAAGCGGCTGCACCAGGCGCATCTGCCGCACCCGGCTGGCCGTCATGTTCCGCAAAACGTTTTTCAGGGTGGAAGTCAGCCATCCGCGGGGATTGGGGCTTTCCATCAGGCTTTGGGGCTTTGTGCAGGCAATCAAAAACGTGCTCTGCACCGCTTCTTCCGCCAAGGGCCGGTTTTTCAAGCGGGAAAAGGCGTACCAAAACAGAAACTCATAGGTTTCGTAATACAATTTTTCCACTTGCTGTTTTTCCGCTTTGTTCATCGTTCGCGTGGTTCCTTTCAAATCTGGCGCAGAACCAGAATTTTGAGATCCAAGAATTGTTTTTACAAAATATTTTCCTCATTTTGTATTATAATACAAAATAAACACCCGATCTGGGACGCTGTTCACAAAAAATTAATAAACGTCCCTATTTTTCCGACAGCGCGCAAAAGGGGAAGGGCGCAAAACCTTGCGTCCTTCCCCTTTGCTCTCAAACAATTTCTTATGTAATTTGTCGTTACCCGCCTGATTTTTCGCGGGCGCCCTACTCTTCCTTTTCGAGCAGGCAGCGCTCCAGCTTGCGCTTGACGCGCTGCAGGGCGTTGTCGATGGATTTTTCGTTGCGGCCGACGGTCTCGGCGATCTGCTGGTAGCTTTTGCCCGCAAGGTAAAGCGCAAGCACCTGCCGCTCCAGGTCGGAAAGCACCGTTCCCATGCTGCTTTCAATGGCGGCGTATTCCTCCTGGCCAATGAGCAGCTCTTCGGGGTTCACGTTTTTTCCGGCGGCGATCATGTCGATGAGCGTGCGGTCGGAATCGTCGTCAAACACCGGCTTGTTGAGCGAAACGTAGGAGTTCAGCGGAATGTGCTTTTGCCGGGTGGCTGTTTTTACAGCGGTGATCATCTGCCGGGTGATGCAGATTTCGGCAAAGGCCCGGAAGGTGACCTGCTTTTCCTGGCGGTAGTCGCGGATGGCCTTGTAAAGCCCTATCATGCCTTCCTGAATGATGTCTTCACGGTCGGCGCCGATCAGGAAGTAGCTGCGGGCCCGGGCGCGCACGTAGTTTTTGTAGCGGTCGAACAGCTCTTCTGTGGCGCGGTCGTTCCCCTCGCGCGAGAGGGGGACCAGCTGCTCGTCCTCCATGGTGTGGTACGCCTTGTGTTCCAAAAAGCCCGCCTTCCTCTCTTGTTGCCTCGTTTTTGCTGCTCAGCGGCCGTGCTTGCGCCAGCGGTCCAGCGCGTCAAACGCGCCGGCGCTCAGCCGTTCTTCCAATTCGTGCTTCTTTTTGTGCGTTTTTGTGCGCGCTTCCATTTCCTTGGCGCTCTTTTTGAGCGCCTCTTCCAGCTCGCGCGCGCTCATGCGGGCGGCGTAAGCAAAGGTCAGCACCTGAATGAGCCGGTCGCTCGAGGCCACGGTCATTTTTTCGCCGGTGTGCTGCCGCACAAAGCGCTCAATAAAATTATCGGCCGTTTCGCTCTTTTTGGTGTACACCACCTCGCCCACCTGGCGGCGGTGCCGGCCCTTTCCGGCAAACAGCGCTTCGTGGGTCTCGCTTTTGCGGGTCTGGTGGGCGTCAAACACCACCACCAGCTGTTCTCCCGTGTAACCGCAGTGGCTGCACAGCCGGTCGGTCAGGCGGTCGCGCGCGGCGGCCAGCTCGTGCCCGGCCAGGCTGCCCAGCTCCTCCCACGCGCCGATCATGTTGTAACCGTCTACGATCAGCCACTCCGTCAAGGCCCTTACCTCCAGCCGTCCTGCCGGCGCTTTTCGTACATCAGCACCGCGGCCGCCACCGAGGCGTTTAAGGAGTTGATGTGCCCCCGCATGGGAATGGCGGCGAGGAAGTCGCAGCGCTCCTTTACCACGCGGCTCAGGCCTTCGTCTTCCCCTCCGATGACCAGCGCAAACGGCCCCTTCATGGGCACCGATTCCATGCTGACGCCCTGCATATCTGCCCCGGCGATCCACAGGCCTTCCTTTTTTAAGCGGTCGATGGCCGCGCCAAGGTTGGCCACGCGCGCCACGTTCTGGTAGCTCACCGCGCCGGCGCTGGCCTTGGCCACCGTGCCGGTCACCGAAGCCGCCCGCCGTTTGGGAATAACCACGCCGTGCGCGCCCACGCACTCCGCCGTGCGCAGGATAGAGCCGAGGTTGTGCGGGTCGTTCACGCAGTCCAGCACGATCACAAAGGGGTCTTCGCCCCGCTCCTTGGCGCAGTCTAAAATGGCGTCCAGGTCGCAGTACTCGCACTCCGGCATCCTCGCCACAATGCCCTGATGGGCGGCCGGGCGGCCGGCATAGCCAAAGGGCAGAGTCAGTTCATCCAGCTTGGCGCGGGTCACCTCGGCCACCACAACGCCGGCGTCGCGCGCCATGCGCACGATCTCGCGCAGCGAGCCGTCCTCGCTGCCCGCGGCCGTCACCAGAATGCGGTCGATGGAGCGGCCGCTCTTGATGGCCTCCTTTACAGGGTTGCGCCCAAAGATCAAATACGGCAATTCTTCCGGGGCAGCTTCACGCACGGGCGGCGGCGCAAACCGCTCCTCCTGGCGCGCTCCGCCGGCGCGCGGCGGGCGCTGCCCTTCGGGGCCGTTTTCGGCCGGGCGGCCAAACTTTGCCGAAGGGGCGCGGTCTTCCCGCCGCGGGGCGGCCTTGCGCCCCTCCCCTTCCGGCTCGTATTTTTTGCGCCGGGGCGCGTCGAACTTCGTGCGGTCCCCCAAAGGCTGCCCGTTTTTAAAGCCGGCGGAACGCTGACGGTTATATGCCATTTGACTAGTTCTCCTTGCTGTTCTTTTGCTTTTTTGCGCCGCGTCAGGCGTTTTCCTGCGCCCAGGCGCACATGCGCTCTTCAAAATCGGGGGCCTGCTTGTTTTCTTCCACAAAGGCGGCCAGGTCCGCGCGCTTTTTGCGGATCTCCTCTGCCCGGCCGCAGCTCATTTTGCCTTCCGAACAGGCGCCAAAAGCGCAGGAAGGGCCGCAGTGGGCAAACAGCGCCGGGGCCTTGGCCAGGCAAAGCCCCATCATGGCCCAGGCCAGCGCTCTGATTTCCCACTGTGCGCGCGAACAGGCGCGCAGCGAAAAGAAGTGCAGAAGCTCCCTGGCGTTCATGGTGGCCATCATTTTGGTCTCGGCGGCGTTGGGCAGCACGAACCGGGCGTCTTCGCGGGCGGATTCCTTTCCCCCGCCCAGCGCTTCTACCCATTCGTCGTACCAGGCGGCAATGGTCTGCATCTGCTCTTCGTAGCGGGCCTGGTACTCTGGCCCCAGCCGTTCTACCGCCGGGGGCAAAATGTAGGAAAACCCGCCCTTGGTTTGGTCTACATAGCGCTGGGACTGCACCGAAAAGCTCGCCAGCCTGTGGCGGGTGATCTGCGCGAGCAGCGAACGGCTGACCCCTTCGATGCCGAAGGTAAAGGACGCGTGTTCAATGGGCGAAAGGTGGCCCATTTCGGCCAGGCGCTGAATAAAGGCATTTTGGTCGGCCGCGCTGACCTTTTCGCGCAAAGCATCGATGTTGGCCCCGCTGTAGCAGAGCCGCGCGGCCATGGCAACGGCCGTTTCTCCCCCCTCGGGTGCGTTCAGCAGCCGCACCAGCAATTTTACTCTGCTCATGTCGTCCTCCTGTAGCTTCAGGCCCGGAAGGTCTTCTGTTCCTCCGGGTCGGTGATGTTTTCGATCTCGAGCGCGCGGCGCATCAGCTGCATCAGGCGCTCCTGGCGGTCGGCAAGGTAAAGGTAGCCAAACAGGCACTCCAGCGCTGTGGCGTAAGAATACTCGCCGCTTTCGGCGTGCCGGGGCGCCGAGTGGGTCTTGGCGTTGCGCCCCCGCAAAAACACCGCGCGCTCCTCTTCGCTCAACTCGTCAAAAAGCCCGCGGGCGGCCGCGGCCTGCGCGCCGGCACGCACCCGCCGGGAACTCATTACGTGCAGGGCGTGGGCTTTGGCGTCGTGCTCGTCGGCGAGCACTGTGCGCACAAACAGCTCAAACACGGCGTCGCCTACGTAGGCGAGCACCAGGGGATTCAGCCGCTCAGGCGGGGCTGCGCGCCCCTCTGTTTCCCCGCGGCACAGCGTGCGGAAGGTCTCCAAATCTAACGTTCTCCCAACAGCATGGTTTTGCCCCTGCGCCCGGGCGCGCAGCGCTTCCCGGCACGGGCAACAGGTAAATACAGTATATCAAATCACCGCGCGCTGCCGCAACTTTAAAAAACTTCCCGCCGGCTTTGCCGCTGCATCTTCTCTGGGCGCGCCGCATACCCATGAACATATTCCCCCTGCTCTATTCTACCGGAGGCCGCCCATGCGAATCGCCCTGTTCCGCTCCTGCAAAAAACGCGCGGGAAGGTATCTTCCCGCCCTGGTCGCCGCCTGCTACCTGTGCGCGGCGCTGCTGCTCTTTTATTCTGCCGGCGTGCTGCCCACCGCCGCCACCAACCTGCCGCTTTCGGGGCAGACCTTTGTGGTGGACGCCGGCCACGGCGGCACGGACGGCGGCGCCGTCGGCGAAAACGGCACGGTGGAAGCGCCCCTCAATCTTTCGGTCGCCCTTTTTCTCGCCGAAGAACTGCGCAAGCAAGGCGCCGAAGTCCTGTTAACCCGCACCGGCCCGGGCGCGATCGCCGCCACAAAAAAAGAAGACATGGCGCTCAGGCAGGCCATCATGGGAACAGAGGGCGTAACGGCCTCGGTGAGCATCCACATGAACAAGCACACCGAGCCCAAGCCCAACGGGCCGCGGGTGTTTTACCAGGAGGGCTCAGAGCCCAGCCACCTGCTCGCTCTCGCCCTGCAAAACGCCTTGGACGACGCCACAGGCCGGGAACGCAAGACCCCCGTTTCTGGGGATTACATGGTATTGAACACCCAAAACACCTCTGTTATCGTGGAGTGCGGGTTCCTCTCCAACCCCGAAGAAGAGGCGCTGCTGCAAACAGAAGACTACCAAAAACTTCTGGCGCGCACCATTGCCGCTGCGCTTTCGCGCTATTACGGCGTCACGGTCGATTTTGCCCCCGCCGCGCAGGAATCCTGTGCAGTGCTCTTTTCTTAAACGCCCTTTGCTTCCACACGAAAGAATTCGGCGACCGCCGCCGGGTGGTTGACTTTATGCGGCGCTTGGTCTACCCTTAGTAGGCAAAGGACACCACGCCTGAACGGGTCTGCTTTGGCCCATTTCTGCGTTGCCGTCGCTCGAATTAGCGCTGCTAGTCCATCGCTCCGGCGCCTTGAACTGAACCAAAGCAGGCTCCGTTCA
>CALWSW010000115.1 GCA_944384305.1 uncultured Christensenellaceae bacterium | reverse complement strand
ACCATGGCACGCAGGCTCTTTACTTCTGAATCCGTCACCGAGGGGCACCCCGACAAGATCTGCGACCAGATCTCCGACGCGGTGCTCGACGATCTGCTCAAAAACGACCCCAACTCCCGCGTGGCGTGCGAATGCGCCGTCACCACCGGCCTTTGTTTGGTGATGGGCGAAGTCACCACCAAGGCCTACTCAGACATTGCCGGCATCGCCCGCAGGGTCATTGCCGACATCGGCTTCAACGACCCCGCGCTGGGGTTCGACGGCGCTTCCTGCGCGGTGCTCACCACGCTCGACAGCCAGTCGCCCGACATTGCGCAGGGCGTGGACCTTTCCTACGAAGCCCGCCGGGGCGATGTTGGCCGCTTTACCACCGGCGCGGGCGACCAGGGCATGATGTTCGGCTTTGCCTGCCGCGAGACCGCAGAGCTCATGCCCGCCCCCATCTCTTACGCCCACAACCTCACCCGTGCGCTCTCGGCGGCGCGCAAGGCGGGCGAGATTCCCTACCTGCTCCCCGACGGCAAGTCGCAGGTCACGCTCGAATACGAAGACGGCTGCCCGGTGCGCATCGATACCGTGGTGCTCTCCACCCAGCACGCGCCCACCGTCAGCCACGAGCAGATCGAGCAGGACATGATCGAAAAGATCATCAAGCCCAACCTGCCCGGCAGCCTGCTCGACGAAAACACCCGCTACTTCGTCAACCCCACCGGCCGCTTTGTGGTGGGCGGGCCGCAGGGCGACTCCGGGCTCACCGGCCGCAAGATCATTGCCGACACTTACGGCGGCTACGCCAGCCACGGCGGCGGCGCCTTCTCGGGAAAGGACCCCACCAAGGTCGACCGTTCGGCGGCCTACGCCGCCCGCCACGTGGCCAAAAACATCGTGGCCAGCGGCCTGGCCGATTGCTGCGAGATCCAGCTGGCTTACGCCATCGGCGTGGCGCAGCCCGTCTCCATCATGGCCGACACCCGCGGCACCGGCCGCATCAGCGACGAAAAGATCGCCAAGCTCATTGCCGAAAAGGTCGACCTGCGGCCCGAAGCCATCATCGAGCGCCTGGGCCTGCGTGCGCCCATCTACCGGCAGACGGCGGCTTACGGCCACTTCGGCCGGCCGGATCTGGACCTGCCCTGGGAGCGGCTGGATCTTGCGTTTTAAAGGAGCTGCCGCAAAACAGGCCACAGCCTGTTTCGCGGCAGCTCTGTTTGCGCTTGGCGGCTAAAACCCCAGCTCGCTTAAAAGCGCCTGGGCCTCTTCTTCGTCCATAATGTAAAAACTGCGCCCGTCAATGGTGCGCGCCCGCCCGGGCAGCACGGCGGTTTCTATCGCTGCGGTGTCGAGCTTTGCAAGCACGCTGCCCAGCGCCACCACCTGCTCGAGCGAAAGGTCGGTCTCTACAAACCCCAGGGCCGAAAGGTACAGCCCCGGCAGGCGGGCAAGCCCCAGCTGCTGCACGCGCGCGGCAAAGGCCACCAAAAAGTCGCGCTGCCGGGCGGTGCGGGCAACGTCGCTGCCGTCGTCCACCCCCTTGCGGCGGCGCACGTAAAGGGCGGCCGTTTCGCCGTTCAGCGTCACGGTCTCGCCCTTTTTGCCCAGGCCTTCCAAATCGGTGGGCAGCGTCACGGTCACGCCGCCCACGCTTTCCACCAAAGGCGCAATGCCGTCCATATCCAGCACGGCGTAGTAGTCGGCCTGCACCCCCAGCAGCTCGTTCAGGGCGTAAGCGGCGTCCCCGGCGCGCTGCGGCCCGCCGTCCCCGCCGTAGGCGTAAGCGGCGTTGATGCGGTCGGTGCGCTCCGCCTGCACCGTGCCGTCGCGGTTCAGGCGGCGGATGGCGGCGCGGGTGTCACGCGGCACCGAAAGCACCGAACAGGCGGGGTTTTTTAAATCGACCGAAAGCAGCGCAATGGAATCCGCCCGCGCGCCCATGTGCTCCTCTTCCCGCGCGGCGTTGGTGTCCACCCCCAGCAGCGCAATGGTCACCCGGCTGCTGTTCAGCACGGCCGCCGGGTCGGGCGTGGGCGTGGGGGCCGCCGTGGGGCCGGGCGTTCCTGTGGCGCTTGGTTCCTGTGCCGGCGCGGGTTCGGGCGTCAAAAGCGCCGCTTCGCCGCCGGGCTCTGCGGTGCGCCCGTTTTCAAAGGCGTGCAGGGGGTCGCGCACGGCGGCATAAAGCTTGCCGCCCACAACGATCACAAGCAGCGCCGCCGCCAAAAGAACAAATAAAAGGATGTACTTCGTTCTGGTCTTCATGCCCTATAGTATGTGCAAAAAACCCGCGGCCCGCCGCGAAAAATGCTGCCAGAACGCTTGTTTGCCCCGCGGCGGCGCCATTTGGCAAAAAGAGCTGCCGTTACACAAAAATTCACAAAATCGATATACATTTCCGCCCCTTGCCGGGCGGTTTTTATTTGAAAAGGCCGGGCGTTTCATGTATGATAAGAAAGAACAGGATAACAGACGGAAAACCGGCGTGCGGGCCCCGCGAAGCCGGCGTTTTCGGCCCCGTACACCCCAACGGGTGAACGGGCGCGGCCGGGGCCCCGCTTTTGAACTGGCAAAGGGAAAAGCGCGGGGGCGGCTTTTGTGCGCGCAGGGCCGGGTTTTTGGTTCAAGGAGAGGGTAAAACCGAATGGGTTTTTTTGATTTTTTGCAGCTCAACGACGTCGGCATCGACCTGGGCACCTCCTCGGTGCTGGTCTATGTCAAGGGCAAGGGCATCGTACTGCGCGAGCCTTCGGTGGTGGCGGTCGAAAAGATCTCCGGCCGCATCGTGGCCATCGGCGAGGACGCGCGGCTCATGCTCGGCCGCACGCCGGGCAACATCATCGCCATCCGCCCGTTAAAGGACGGCGTCATTTCCAATTTCGACATCACCGAGCGCATGCTGCGCCACTTCCTCAAAAAGGTGGTGGGCCGGCGCATCTTCTTCAAGCCGCGCGTGGTGGTGTGCGTGCCCTCGGGCGTTACCGAGGTGGAAAAGCGCTCGGTCATCGACGCTACCGAAGAAGCCGGCGCGCGCCACACCTACCTCATCGAAGAACCCATCGCCGCGGCCATTGGCGCTTCGCTCGACATTTCCGAGCCCCGCGGGCACATGCTGGTGGATATCGGCGGCGGCACCACCGACGTTGCGGTCATTTCGCTCGGCGGCGCGGTGCTTTCGGATTCCATCAAGGTCGCGGGCGACAAGTTCGACGAATCCATCGTGCGTTATATGCGCAAAAAGCACAACCTGCTCATCGGCGAGCGCACCGCCGAAAGCATGAAGATCAACATCGGCTCGGCCTACCCCCGCCGCGAACCCATTTTTATGGAGGTCAAGGGCCGCAACCTCATCAGCGGCCTGCCCCAGGCGCTTACCGTGGGCAGCAACGAAATGGTCGAGGCGCTCGAAGAACCCCTGCAGTCCATTTTGGAATCGGTGCGCGGCATTTTCGAAAAGACCCCGCCCGAACTGACGAGCGACATTGCCGACAACGGCATTTGCCTGACCGGCGGCGGCTCGCTTTTGTACGGCATGGATAAGTTCATCAGCGAGCACACCAAGGTGCCCTGCTATATTGCAGAAGACGCCGTTTCCTGCGTGGCCATCGGCACGGGCAAGGCGCTCGAAAACATCGAGCTTTACTCCCGCGGCGCGGTGTACGACTACCGCAGGGGGGATTATTTTGAAACGGGAATGTAAAGCCGTTGGCTTTCGCCCAACAGGCAGCCGCCTGTTGGGCGAGTTTTTATAAAAAAACACCACGGGGAGGCATTATGATCTATCTCGTCGCCACGCCCATCGGCAATTTGGAAGACATTACCCTGCGCGCGGTGCGGGTGCTGCGCGAGTGCGACGCCGTCTACGCCGAAGACACCCGCCACACCCTGGGGCTGTTGAACCATTTAGAGCTCAAAAAGCCCCTGTTTTCCTGCCACGAGCACAACGAGCGGGAACGGGCGGCCGAGGTGGTGATGCGCTCCCAGCAGGGCGAGCGCATCGCCGTGGTCACCGACGCCGGCATGCCGGGCATCAGCGACCCCGGCGCTGCCGTGGCCCAGGCCGCCATTTTGGCCGGCGAGCCCTTTACCGTGCTGCCCGGCGCTTCGGCCGTGCTCACGGCGGCGGTGCTTTCCGGCCTGCCCTGCGGCCGCTTTTGCTTTGAAGGCTTCCTCCCGCGCGAAAAAAAGGAGCGAAAAGCCCGCCTGCAGGCGCTGAAGGCCGAGCGCCGCACCGCCGTGCTGTACGAAAGCCCCCTGCGGTTGGCGGCCACGCTTGCCGAGCTGTGCGCGCAGCTCGGTGAGCGCCCGGCCGCCGTTTGCCGGGAGCTCACCAAGCTGCACGAAGAGTGTGTGCGCGGCCCGCTTTCGGCCCTGGCGGAACATTTTAAAGAGGGCGCGCGGGGCGAGTGCGTCATTGTGCTGGGCGGCGCCGAAGAAGCGGCCGAAGAAGCGCCTGGCCTAAGTGAACAGCTTGCGGCCATGCAGCAGGCCGTGGCCGGCGGCGAAAAGCCCCGCGCGGCGGCCAAGCGCATTGCCCGGGGCATGAGCGCCAGCGCGCTGTACAACGAATTTGTAAAATCGGGGCGGTAGGCGGGGCGTTTGCCAGAATTTCCCGGGAATTTGCAAAGAAGTCTTGGCGTCTGTTCCAGTGCTTGTGCTATAATTAAGTCAACTATGAAATTTTCTGCCTTGCGGCGCAGAGCATTTCCAACACGGGAGGAAGGACGCCATGGACTACAGGAAGAATTACCAGCATTTTCTGGAAGATCCCGCCATCGATGAAGCGACCCGGCAGGAGCTGGCCGCGCTGACCGACGAAAAAGAGATCGAGGACCGTTTTTATAAGGAATTGGAATTTGGCACCGCCGGCCTCAGGGGCATTATGGGCGCGGGCCTCAACCGCATGAACGTGTACATCGTCGGCCGCGCCACCCAGGGCCTGGCCGGCTACCTCAACGCCCTGCCCGGCGCGGCGGAGCGCGGCGTGGTCATTGCGCACGACTCGCGCAACCAGTCCGACGCTTTTGCCCTGCGCGCCGCCTGCGTGCTGGCCGCAAACGGCATTAAAACCTACCTGTTCAAGGGCCTGCGGGCCGTGCCGCAGCTCTCCTTTGCCATTGGGCATTTGGGGTGCGCGGCGGGCATCGTCGTTACCGCCAGCCACAACCCGCCGGCCTACAACGGCTACAAGGTCTACGGCGAAAACGGCGCGCAGATCAACCCCGACCAGGCCGCCAAGATCACCCGCTGCATCCAGGCCGTAGAGAATTTTTCCGACGTCAAGCTCATCGACCCCGACCAGGCCGTAAAACAGGGCACGCTGGTGTGGATCGGCGAGGAAGAGGACGCCGCCTATTACGCCTACACCGCCTCTACCGTGCTCGACCAAAGCGTTATGACCGCCGCCAAGGACCTTAAAGTGGTGTACACCCCGCTGTTTGGTTCCGGCCGCGTGCCGGTCAAGCACATGCTCACCCAGGAGGCCGGCATCCAGCAGTTTTACGAGGTGGCCGCCCAGTGCGAGCCCAACGGCGACTTCCCCGGCCTTTCGGCCCCCAACCCCGAAAACCCCGAGGCCTTTGACGAGGCCCGCAAGGTGGCCGACGAAGTGGGCGCCGACCTCATTTTGGCCACCGATCCCGACGCCGACCGCCTGGGCGTGGCCGTGCGCGACGGCAGCGGCTTTACGGTGCTTACCGGCAACCAAATTGGCTGCCTCATGCTCAACTACCGGCTGATGAAGCTGAAGGAGCTGCGCCGCCTGCCCGAAAACGGCCTGGTGGTCAAGTCCATCGTTTCCACCAACTTTGCCGACGCCATCTGCCGCAAGTACGGTGTGCGGCTGGACAGCGTGCTCACCGGCTTCCGCTTTATCGGCGAAAAGATCGACGAGTGTGTGCGCTTTGGCAAAAACACCTTCTTGTTCGGCTTTGAAGAAAGCTACGGCTACCTTTCGGGCAACAAAGTGCGCGACAAAGACGCCATCTGCGCCGCGCTGATGATCGCCGAGACCGCTGCCTGGTACTCGCTGCGCGGCATGACGCTGCTTCAGGGCCTGCACGAGCTCTTTGGCGAGTACGGCTGGTTCAAGGAAGGGGTGAGCTCCTTTACGCTCTACGGCGTGGAGGGCATGGCAAAGATCCAGGCCGCCATGGCCCGCGTGCGCGAAAACCCGCCCGCCGAGATCGCCGGCGCGCCGGTGCTGGCCGTGAGGGACTACAAGCGCCGCCTGCGCACGGCCGGCAGCGAAAAGGAACCTTTGGACCTGCCCGCTTCCGACGTGCTGTACTACGAGCTGCCCGAAGACGGCTGGCTGTGTGTGCGCCCCAGCGGCACCGAGCCCAAGCTGAAGGCCTACGCCGGCTGCAAGGCGGCAGACGCCGCCCAGGCCGCCGCCCGCGCCGCCGAAATGCTGGATTACGCCCAGAACCTGCTGGGCATGGAATAAACCCAAAACGCAGAACGGGCCGCCGGAAACCGGCGGCCCGTCAGAGCGTCGATAAAGCTCGCAACCGCAAGAATTGCTTGTTTATTAAGAGAGAGATGAAGCAATTCTTGCTTCCATTGTCAGCTTCACTTGCAAAT
>CALWSW010000114.1 GCA_944384305.1 uncultured Christensenellaceae bacterium | reverse complement strand
CCCAGCCCTGCTTTTCGCAGTAGCGGGAGTACATGCGAAACAGCATGGAGACCCAGTCCTGCGCCTCGGTGCCGCCCGCGCCGGCGTGCAGCGACAAAACGGCGTTCTGCCCGTCGTACGGGCCCTTCAGGAGCAGCTCGAGCCGCAGCTTTTCGGTCGCCTCGCCAATGGACCTGACCTCGGCAATCACTTCGTCCAAAAGCGAAAGGTCTTCTTCTTCCACCGCCATTTCAATGAGGGTGTATGTGTCCTCGCAGCGGGCAAGCAGGCCCTTGTAGCGGTTGACCTTGTTTTCGATCTGCTTGGCCTTCTGGCTGACCTTGTTTGCCTTGTCTATGTCGTCCCAAAAGCCCGCTTGGTTCATTTGGTCGTGGAGCTCTTTGTACTCTGCCTCAAGCCTGGGCAGGTCAAAGGGACTCACCTGCCTCTTTCAGGGTGTCCATAATGGAATTGAGCTTTTGCTTCTGCTCTTCAAAACGAATCACTCTTACCTCACATCCTTTCCGCTTTGTCGTCGTATCTGGGTCCTTTCGGCGCACACGGCCGGGGTTCACTCGTTTTTGCCGCAGCAGTTTTTGTACTTTTTGCCGCTGCCGCAGGGGCAGGGATCGTTGCGGCCCACCCTCTTCTGCGCCACAAAGGGCTTGGGCGCTTCGGTCGCGGGGCGGTTGGTCTGGGTCTGCTGGGGATTTTCCTGGCCTGCGCCGGGGGCTGCCACCGCGCCTGTGGGCATGCTCTTCTGCGAGGCCGACCCGGTCACGCCCTTGCGGGCGGCGGGCACGCTCTTGACCGACACGTGGTACAGTGCCGAAAGCATGGTCTCGTTGATGGAGGCGATCATCTCCTCGAACATGTCGTAGCCGGCAATGGCGTATTCCTTGGCGGGGTCGCGGTTGCCGTAAGCCTGCAAAGAAACGCTGTCGCGCAGGCGGTCCATGGCGTCGATGTGCTCCACCCAGTGGCTGTCCACCACGCGCAGCAGCACCTCGCGCTCCACGTCGCGCATGCTGATCTTGGCGGCGGCGATCTCCTCTTCCCGCGCGGCGTAAGCCTCCTTGGCGCGGCGCAGCAGCTCCTCCTTCAGCTCTTCGCGCTTCAAGCCCTTGCGCTCCTCCTCCGAAAGGTTCGCCCAGGGGTCCTCGCCGGGGGCAAAGAAGAAGCGGCTGAGGTAAGTGGCCAGCGCCGAAAGATCCCATTGGTCGGGCGTGGCGCCCTCGGCGCAGTAGCTGTTCACGCTGTCGTTCACCAGCGACTCGATCTGCTGCTGCACGGTCTCGCTGACGTCTTCGCCCAGCAGCACCCGGCGGCGCTGCGCGTAGATGATCTCGCGCTGCTTGTTCATGACGTCGTCGTACTGCAGCACGTTCTTGCGGGCGTTGAAGTGCATCTGCTCCACCCGCTTCTGGGCGTTTTCGATCTGCTTGGTCAGCATCCCCAGCTGCATGCCGTCGCGCTCGCTGCCGGCGGCAGTCGAAAGCTTGGTCATCATGGACTTCAACCCCTCGCCGCCGAAGAAGCGCAGAAGGTCGTCGTCAAAGCTCAAATAAAAACGGGTGGAACCGGGGTCGCCCTGGCGGGCGGCGCGGCCGCGCAGCTGGTTGTCGATGCGCCTCGAATCGTGGCGCTCGGTGCCGATGATGTGAAGGCCCCCCAGGCGCACCACTTCGTCGTGCTCGCGGTCGGTCTCCTTCTTGTACTCCTCGTGCAGCTGGCGGTACACCTCGCGCGCGGCGAGGATCTCTTCGTTGTCGGTCTCGGCGTGGCCGGTGGCCTCTTCGATCATCTCCTCGTCGTACTCGCGGCGGCGCATTTCCCGCCGGGCCAAGTAGTCGGGGTTGCCGCCCAGCAGAATGTCGGTGCCGCGGCCGGCCATGTTGGTGGCGATGGTCACGGCGTTGACCTTGCCGGCCTGGGCGATGATCTCGGCCTCCTTGCGGTGGTTCTTGGCGTTTAAGACCTCGTGCTTGACGCCCCGGCGGCGCAAAAGCTCAGAGACGTGCTCGCTGCGCTCCACCGAGACCGTGCCCACCAGCACCGGGCGGCCGGTGGCGTGCACCTCGCAGATCTCGTTGACGATGGCGTCGAACTTGTACTCCTGCTTGAGGTAGATCTGGTCGTCGTAATCCTTGCGGATGTTGGGGCGGTTGGTGGGGATCTCCACCACCTCCAGGCCGTAAATGCCCATGAACTCCGCCTCCTCGGTCTTGGCCGTGCCGGTCATGCCCGAGAGCTTTTTGTACATGCGGAAGTAGTTCTGGTAGGTGATGGTGGCGAGAGTCTTGCTCTCGTTTTTGATGGCCACGCCCTCTTTGGCCTCGATGGCCTGGTGCAGGCCCTCGCTGTAGCGGCGGCCGTACATAATGCGGCCGGTAAACTCGTCCACGATCATGACCTTGCCGTCGGTCACCACGTAGTCGACGTCCTTTTTGAACACGGCGTTGGCCCGCAGCGCCTGCTGGATGTAGTGGTTGAGTTCGGTGTTGTCGATGTCGGTCAGGCGCTCCACGTTAAAGTAGCGCTCGGCCTTTTCCACGCCCGAAGCGGTCAGCGTGACCGTGCGGCGCTTGGGATCGACGGAATAGTCGCCGGAATTGGCAAACACGTCTTCGCCCGAGAGCATTTCGTATTTGCTCATTTCCTTCTGGTCTTCGCCGCGCTTCAGGGTCTTCACGAACTTGTCGGCCCGCTCGTACATCTCGCTCGAGTCGCTGCTCGACCCGCTGATGATCAGCGGCGTGCGCGCTTCATCGATGAGGATGGAGTCCACCTCGTCCACAATGGCAAAGGGCAATTCGCGCTGCACCATGTCCTTCTTGTAGACGCACATGTTGTCGCGCAGATAGTCAAAGCCGAACTCGCTGTTCGTACCGTAGGTGATGTCGCAGGCGTAGGCCGCGCGGCGGTCGGCCGCCGGCATCTGCGAAAGGATGACCCCCACCGACAGCCCCAATAAGCGGTGCAGCTTGCCCATCCACTCGGCGTCGCGCTTGGCGAGGTAGTCGTTCACCGTCACCACGTGCACGCCCTCGCCCGCCAGAGCGTTCAAATAGCTCGGCAGCGTGGCCACCAGGGTCTTGCCTTCGCCGGTCTTCATCTCGGCAATGTTGCCGTCGTTGAGCACCATGCCGCCGATGAGCTGCACATCGAAGTGACGCATCCCCAGCACGCGCTTGCCGGCCTCGCGCACCACCGCAAAGGCCTCTACTAAAAGGTCATCTAAACTTTCGCCCTCCTTGAGGCGGGCGCGGAACTCGCCGGTCTTGGCGCGCAGCTGCGCGTCGGTCAAAGCGGCCATCTGCGGTTCGAGCGCGTTGATGGCCGCCACTTTGGCGTCGTACTTTTTGGTGGGGGAAGCGCCCCCAAACAACTTGTTAAAAAGGCCCATTTCTTATCCCTGCGGCAAAGTCTCCTGCCGCGCTGGTCCGTAGTCTCGTCTTCGCCGCGCAAAAGCCGCGGCGGCATCTCCCCTTGGGGCAGCAAAAGCCCCTCTGTCAGAGGGTATCATGTCACAATGTACCACACGTGGGCAAAAACGTCAAACCCGCCGCCGCATTTCGTTTGCAAGAAAATATCAAAGCCCCCGGGCGCTTGACTTTGCCTCACGGCCCCAAACCCCCGCGGCACGGCAAGAACCGCCATCGGTCCCCTTTCTTTTTTAAAGAAAAGCGCCCGGCGGCCACGGGCCTTTCCATCGCTTTTAGCCGCCCGTGCCGGTTTCCAGCGCGGGCAGGAAAATGCGAAACTCCGTGCCCTTGCCCACCTCGCTTGTTACCTCGATGTGCCCGCGGTGCTCGCGCACGATTTCCCTGGCAATCGAAAGCCCCAGGCCGGTGGAAGAGGATTCTCGGGCATTGTGCGCCGTATAGTAGCGCTGGAAGATCAGCGGCAGCTCCTCGTGCGGGATGCCCGGGCCGGAATCGCGCACCGAGGCCACCACCGCTTCCCCCTCCCGCGCGACTTTGACCCACACCGAGCCGCCCTTGCCGGCGTATTCCACGGCGTTGGTCACGATGTTCTGCACGGCCTGCTCCAAATAGCGCTCGTCGCCAAACACCCTCATGCCCTTTTGAATGCTGACGTTCAGTTCCACCCCCTTTTCGCGGCAGGTGATGGCGCTGGCCTTGGTCACCCGCCCCACCAGCTGGCAAAAGGCGACCACTTCGGTCTCCATGAGCACCTTGTGCTCCTCGAGCTTTGCCGTGAGAAAAAGGTCTTCTGTCAGCCCGGCGGCAAAATCCAGCCGGCTCCGCATGGCGTCTATGGTCCCTTTGTCCGGCCGCTCTTCCCTGGCGATGGAGTCCAAGCCCCCCTTCAAAATAAAGAGCGGCGTGCGCAGGTCGTGGAAGATGTTGAGCATAAAGGCGCGGCGCTGGCGCTGTTCTTCCTGCAAAGCCAGCGTGCGCTCCTCCACCTTTTTGTCCAGGCTGCGGTTGGCCTGTTCCAGCTCGCCGGCCAGCTTTTCGGCCTCGCCGAATTTCAGCGCAAAGGTACGGCAAATGGCCACCATGTAGGCGATGGCAAACGTAATGTTGATGATCTTGGCGTAGCGCAGGGCCATGAGCCAGAAACTGAGCGGGAACTGCGGGAAGTTGCCAAAGAGCAGCACCAGCCGCACGCCCTGGCTGAGCGCCATGCCCACGAGCAAAAAGTAGCCCTCCCGCTCTCTTTGCCAGCAGCCCCACAGCGCAATGCCGCACCCCAGCAGCAGGTAGCCGTGGCGCACCAGCTGCATAGCAAAGCTGGGCAGCAGCATGTCGCCCAGGGTAAAGAACGCAAAGGTCAACAAAATGCCCGCCGTGCTGAACAACCGCCTGAGCAAATCCGGCGCCTTTTTTTCAAAGATCTTGTAGCAAGCCAGCACGTTCAAAACCGTCGTCCAGCTGTACATGTGCCCGGTGAGCCACTGGGTCTTGCTGGCGATCTCGCCCACAGGCAGGCTCAAGACCGACCACAGCGTGAGCATGGCGGCGTGCAGCGCAAACCACGCCAGGTACGATTCGCTGGGTTTGTAACGGTACAGCAGCGCCGCGCACACCGCCACAATAAAAAACACTCCCAACCCAAAAGCGTAAAGCAAATAAAAATAGGCCTGGTAGCGGAAGGCGGTTTTTGCGGTGGTCAAATAAAGATTTACCGAGTTTTCCCAGTCTTCGGTCACAAACTCGAACTCAATGCGCACCATGCCGCTTTCTGCCGCCCCGGGGATGGCCACCACCTCGAACGACGGGGGCTGCCGCCCCTGTTCGCCCTGGTACAGCAGTTCGCCGTTGCAATAAATAACGCACTCCCGGTTGTTGAGCAAAAGAGCGTATCCTTCTTCCCCCACGGGCATCACGGCCGAAAACCGGTAGCTGTTGCCCCCAGCTTCCTCAATGCCGTGCAGCAGGTACAGCTCGTTTTCCAACGGCCCGGGCAGCACACTGCCGTTTTCGATCGAGCGCGACGTGCCGTTGAGCCACAGGCTACCGCCGGCTGTGCCCGCCAAAATAGCAAAAAACACCAGCAAAGCGAGCAGCAGGCTTTTGTGATTCTGCTTCATTTCCCCCGTTCTCCTCATTTCCGCGGCCGGGCGCTTTGCGCCCTTTCTTTTTAGCATAGTACCATATTTTCGCCCAAATTGCGAAAAAAGGAGCTTTGTGCAGGCATTTACCCCACCCTGATTTAGTGATATACTCAAATCGACAAGAATTTTTAGGGTTTTACCACAAAAAGCCCGGGGGTACCTGTCCTTTGGCCGCTGGCCTGCCCGGCCGCCGCGTTAAAACAGGGGGCCTTGCGTCCCCTCGTCAGTTTGCAGCAAAGGAGGCGTGCGATGATCAAAGTGCTGCTCGTGGAAGACGATACGATCGTCGCCAAGATCATCCTTTATTATTTGGAAGAAGAAAAGCTCTACGAAGTAAAGTGGGCCAAAACCGGCGGCGAGGCGCTCGCCCGCGCCCGCGAATCCTTCGACGTCATTTTGATGGACGTTCTTCTGCCCGACGTCAACGGCATCGACCTGTGCGAAAAGCTGCGGGAATACCACGACTGCCCCATTTTGTTCCTTTCCTGCCTGGACGACAGCGACACCATCGTCAACGCCCTGCAAAAAGGGGGCGACGATTTTCTGGCCAAACCCTTCGACAACAAGGTGCTTTCCGCCCGCATCCAGGCCAATTTGCGCCGCTACGCCGCCAACCGCAAGAACTCCGAAAAAAAGGAAGAACCCGAGCTTGCCTGCCGCGGCTTTTCGCTCGACGTCAACCGCCACACAGTGGTGCGGCCCGAAGGCGAGGTCAAGCTTTCCTCCACCGAGTTCCGCATCCTTTCCTTTTTAATGCAGCACGTGGGCGAATACTTTACCCCCAAAGCGCTCTACGCCAAGATCTGGGGGGAAAGCAGCCTCAACGACACCCGCACCGTGCTGGTGCACATCCACAACATCCGCCAAAAAATCGAAACCTGCCCCGAATCCCCCCGCTACCTTAAAATGGTGTGGGGCCTGGGCTACACTTTCGACCCCGAAGGCGCCGCCCCTGCCTGATCTTTGCCCCTTTGCGCCGGCAGCGTTTGCCCTGCCGGCGGTTTTTATTGGGGCGCTCAAGGGCGCGTGCCCTTGCTCCAGCACGAA
>CALWSW010000113.1 GCA_944384305.1 uncultured Christensenellaceae bacterium | reverse complement strand
CCAGGGTCTCTTCGTTCTCGCAGGCCGGGCCCATCGTGCAGATGATTTTGGTTCTGATCATGATGTTGTACTCTTCCTTCCGCCCGCTTTCCGGGGTTTTATTGAGCGGGCCCATCCATGCAGGTTTTCCTGCAGCAAAAAAAGCAAAATCACATTTAGTTTACTACAATTGGGGCAAAGAAACAAGGTTTTGGGGGCGGAAAGAAGGCAAAATCAGGGGGCGGGTTGCGGGCGGGCCGGCGGGATGGTATGATGGCAAAAACCGGGAAGATCAGCCGGCAAAAGAAGATTCCGGCAGATCGCGCAAAACGGGAGGAAAGCAAAAATGAATAAGATCGAGGAATTTATCAACGCCTGCGGGGCGTATTACGTTTTGACTGTCAACGGCGATTCCCCCGCCGGGCGGCCGTTTGGCGCCATCATGGAACGGGAGGAGGGGCTGTATTTTTCCACCGGGGCGGAAAAGGAGGTCTGCCGCCAGCTTCGGGCACACGCCAATATGCAGATCCTCGCGCACCGGCAGGGCACGCGCCGCTGGATGCGCGTGAGCGGGCAAGCGGAGGAGTGCAGGGATTTGGCGCTTCGGCGGGAGCTGTTTGAACACTGCCCTTCGGTGGCGCGGCATTTTACCGGGCCGGAAGACCCCGACTGCGCGGTCTTTTGCGTGAAGGTCGTGCGGGCGGAATTTTATGAATAAGAGCGCGGCAGGCGGCCGGGCATAGACTGCGCCCTTTTGGGGAAGGATAACCGCACAATATCCCCACGACGAAAGGAACACGCAGATGGGAAAGCACGCCAGCAAAAAGAAAAAGAACCAGTGGGAACGCCCCTTTGACCAGCCTGCCACGAGTGCGAACGAAAACACCGGCATGATGCCCACCCCGCCCAGGGGGAAGGAGGAATACATCGCCTACGAAGAGATCGCCGGACCGGAGATCCCCCAAGGGTGAGCGCCCTGCGAACGCCGCCCGGAAGCCGCAAACTTCCGGGCGGCGTTCGCGCGTTTCGGGCGGTTTTTCCGCCCGGCGGCATATTTTTTCCTTTTTCCTGTTCTGCGGCGGGCACAACGGTGTTAGATGTGGTATGATAAACCCAGATACCGACAAAAACCGGCCGGGCCCGCCCGGCGGCAAAGGGGCGGCATGATCGCGCTGTTTGTTTTAAAGGAAGAAGCGGGCTTTTGCCGCGCGCAGGCGCTGGGGCGCTGCACGGCCGAATACTGCGCCATGGCCGGGCGCGCGGCCCCCAAAAACGCCCCGCAAAAGCGCCCTTTTGGCCAGCCGTATTTTCCCGGCGAAGCGGGGCTGCACCTTTCGCTTTCGCACAGCGGCGGGCTGTGGTGCTGCGCCCTTGCGCCCAATCCCGTGGGGGTGGATGTGGAACGCCGCCGCCCCGTGCGGGTGCGCGCCCTTTCCGCGCGCTTTTTTCACCCCGAAGAGGACGCGCTGCTCTTAACACACGGCGACGAGCCCGCGCTGTTTTTTGACTTGTGGACGGGCAAGGAAGCGGCGCTCAAACGCCTGGGGCTGGGGCTTGGCTTTGGCCTTCCGTCCTTTTCGGCGGCGGGGGAGCGCGCGCTTTGCGGGTGGTTGCGCCGCTTTGACGCCCCTGCGGGCTACAGCCTGTGCCTGTGCTCGCAAACTTCGCCAAATGAGGAAGAATGCCGGTTGATCGTTCGTATATGAATGGATGTTTTGCCTTAAAAGCGAATTTATTTTTGGAATAATCCGAACATAACGAAGAGTTTGGTTGGCGCGAGCCCCAAAGTGTGCTATTTTGAACGGGCGCACAGGCGCAACAAAAGCGCAAAGGAGCAAAGCGGAATGAACAGCACCAATCCCAGAAAGTTTTTTTCTACGCGGGCCATCGTTGCTGCTGCCATGTTCATTGCCATGGCGGTGGTGCTTTCTTATGTAAAAATCGACCTTGCGGCCACCTCGCGCCTCAGCCTGAAATACGTGCCGGTCTTCCTTTCGGGCATGTGGCTGGGGCCGGTGTGGGGCGGCATCATCGGCGGGGTGTCGGACATCATCGCCGCCACGCTGCAGTACGGCGGGCCCACGCCCCTACTTTCCATCGCGCCCATCCTCACCGGCGTGCTGCCCGGCCTGTTCGCCCTCCTTTGGGCGCAGCCCGGCAAAGAGTGGCAAAAGGTGCTGCGCGTGGCGGTGATGGTCGTGCTTACCAACCTGCTCGCCTCGGCCCTGGTGGGCTCGTGGGCGCAGGGGGTCATCAGCGGCACGCCGTTCTGGCCCATGGCGGTTTCGCGCCTGCCGGCCATCGCCGTGCGCACCCTGCCCGAGGTCGTGCTGGTGTACATGCTTTCCAAGCTCGAACGGGTGATCTTTGAACAGGACGTGAAAAAAAGCTGAACCTTTGCCGCGCAAAGCGAAGCGCGGCGCAACTTTAGGCAACTTATGGCGCCGGGCAGCCCCTGGCGCACGCTCAATCAGGGGGGAACGACATGAGTTACAAGACCGATCTGGAGATCGCACAGGAGACCTGCCTCACGCCCATTGCAGAGATCGCGCGCGAACTGGGCATTGCAGAGCAGGACGTGGAGCAGTACGGCCCCTACAAGGCCAAGATCAGCCTCGGCCTTCTCAACGACGAGAGCCGCACAGACGGCCGGCTGATCCTTGTGACCGCCATGACCCCCACGCCGGCGGGCGAGGGGAAGACCACCACCACCGTGGGGCTGGCCGACGGCCTCAGGCGCATTGGCAAGCGAGCAGCGGTGGCGCTTCGCGAACCTTCCTTGGGCCCGGTGTTCGGCATTAAGGGCGGCGCGGCGGGCGGCGGCTACGCGCAGGTGGTGCCCATGGAAGACATCAACCTGCACTTTACCGGCGACTTCCACGCCATTGGCGCGGCCAACAACCTGCTGGCCGCCATGCTCGACAACCACATTTACCAGGGCAACGCCCTGAACATCGACCCGCGGCGCATCACCTGGCGGCGGTGTGTAGACATGAACGACCGCCAGCTCCGCTTCGTGGTGGACGGCCTGGGCGGCAGGGTCAACGGCGTCCCGCGTGAAGACGGGTACGACATTACCGTCGCTTCCGAAATCATGGCCGTGCTGTGCCTGGCCACCGGCATTGCCGACCTCAAGGCCCGCCTGGCCCGCGTGATTGTGGGCTACACCTACCCGGACGCCGAAGGCGTCAGCCGCCCCGTAACGGCGGGCGATTTGAAGGCCGCCGGCGCCATGACCGCGCTGTTGAAGGACGCCATCAAGCCCAATTTGGTGCAGACGCTGGAGCACACCCCCGCCTTTGTGCACGGCGGGCCGTTTGCCAACATCGCCCACGGCTGCAACTCGGTGACCGCCACGCGCATGGCCTTAAAGCTTGCCGATTACTGCGTGACCGAGGCCGGCTTCGGCGCCGACCTGGGCGCGGAAAAATTCCTGGACATCAAGTGCCGCATGGCCAACCTGCACCCCTCGGCGGTGGTGATGGTGGCCACGGTGCGCGCCCTGAAGATGCACGGCGGCCTGCCCAAGGACGCGCTGGGCGAAGAGGACCTTGCCGCGCTGGAAAAGGGCCTGCCCAATTTGCTGCGGCACGTGGAAAACATCACCAAGGTGTACCACCTGCCCTGCGTGGTGGCCATCAACCGCTTCCCCACCGACACCGCGGCCGAGCTTTCGCTGGTGGAGCGCAAGTGCAAAGAGCTGGGCGTGAACGCCGTGCTTTCGGAAGTGTGGGGCAAGGGCGGCGAAGGCGGCGTGGCGCTGGCCGAAGAGGTGGTGAAGCTGTGCGGCAGGCCCAACAGCTTTACCTACAGCTACGGCGCGTCGCTTTCCTTGGAAGAGAAGATCGAGGCCATCGTCAAAAAGATCTACCGCGGCGCAGAGGTCACGCTGACCCCGGCGGCCAGGAAGCAGGCGGCCGAGCTGACGGCGCTGGGCTACGGCCAGCTGCCGGTGTGCATGGCCAAGACCCAGTACAGCTTCTCGGACGACCCCAAGCTGCTGGGCGCGCCCGAAGGCTTTGCGGTGACGGTGCGCAATCTGAAGGTGTCGGCCGGCGCGGGGTTCGTGGTGGCGCTCACCGGCGACATCATGACCATGCCCGGCCTGCCCAAGCGCCCGGCGGCCGAGCGCATCGACGTGGACGAGAACGGGAAGATCACGGGATTATTCTAAACCCACCCCACAAACCCACCCCAAACTTCCTCGTTGCACTCGGAAGTTCGGGGGCCCCGGGTGTGGTCCTCGCGCTCCGTGGCTGCAAACACCTTTGCGGGGGCCAGGCTGCAGCCTGTTTCGCGGGTTTGCACCGTTTGCTTGGCCGCGCCTAAAAGGCGCGACCGGACAGCGAACGGTGTAGGGTAGCTTTTCTTTTGGAAAAGCTCTGCGACTCTGACAAGTAAATTGTCAGAGTCGATCAAACAGGTTCTGAAGCAGCCGCTGTGCCGGAACTTGCGTTTTGCTTTGTGGGTGCAAACACTTTCGCGGGGGCCGGGGTGTGGTCCTCGCGCTTCGCAGTGCAAACTCCACCGGCGGGGGCCGGGGTGTGGCCTTCCGCTTCGCAGTGCAAACTCCACCGGCGGGGGCCGGGGTGTGGCCTTCCGCTTCGTGAGGGTCGCTCCCCTTCGCGGGAGCGTGGATTGAAATTGTGAAGTCTACGAGGAAGCCAATCAGCGGGCCGCGTCGCCCCCTCGCGGGGAGCGTGGATTGAAATTGCACTTGCACCAGCCTCCCGGCCCATCGTCCGGTCGTCGCCCCCCACACGGGGAGCGTGGATTGAAATTTGAGCAGCGCCTTTGCCGTGTCGGTAATCTCTGCGTCGTTCCCCACACGGAGGCAAAGACGCGCTCTCTTCTGCCAAGAGGAACCACGCTGGCGGGGCAGGGGGAAGGACGTTGGGGAAGCTTTAGCGAACGCTGGAAGCAGGGCGATGTTCCCACCTGCTCACGATGGGTGGGTGGGCGCACAACGAAACTTGACCACGGCGGCAGCGGGCAACTGTAAGCAGGGCGGCTGGGGAGCCCCGGGGTGCGGCAAAGGGTGCCCGCACATTCAGACCGTACTGGGGGAGCGCTGTGCGCTCACCCGGGAAGAGTCGTGCGGAAACCCTTGTGCAAACCCCGGGGCGGTTTGCACCCACCTTTCTCCCGCCTTGCAGTTGCTCCCGCGCTTCTTATTTCCCGTTCCCTCCGGCGGCCATCGAGGCCGCCGGGTCAAAAAAGCCCCGCAGGGAATCCCCGGCCACACAGCTCGATCGGGCCGCCCGGTCAAAAAAGCCCCGCAGGGCCCCCTCGCCCCAACGAACGAATTTTAACAAAGACTAGGAGAACGATGACCCATGGCGGAATTTATGCAGCGCACCCTGCAGGAGTTTAACGACGAACTGGCCTCCAAAGCGCCCGTGCCGGGCGGCGGCGGGGCCTCGGCCCTGGCGGGCGCCATCGGCATGGCGCTGGGGGCCATGGTGGGCAGCCTGACGGTGGGCAAGAAGAAATACGCGGCGGTGGAAGAAGAGGTGCGCGCTTTGATGGACCGCGCGGCGGCGGTGCGCGCCCGGCTGGAAGCCCTCATCGGCGAGGACGCCGCGGCCTTTGCTCCCCTGGCGGCCGCCTACGGCCTGCCCAAAGAGACCGAAGAGCAGCGCGCCCACAAGGCCGCGGTGATGGAGCAAGCGCTGCTGGGCGCGGCGCAGGCGCCTTTGGCCATCATGCGCGCGGCGGGCGAGGCGCTGGAGCTGCTCGCGGGCTTTGCCCAAAAGGGCAGCGCGCTCGCCGTCAGCGACGCCGGCGTGGGCGCGGCGCTCTGCCGGGCGGCCTTAGAGGGCGCGGAGTTCAACGTGCGCATCAACACCGCCGCCATGAAGGACCGCGCTGCGGCCCGGGCCCTGAGCGAAGAGGCCGGCGCGCTGCTTGCGGTTTACCGCCCGCTTTCGGACGAGATCTGCGAAAAAGTGCGTGCGGCCATCGGCCAGTAAGGAGGAGGGGCATGACCGAAGTTTGGAAGGGCGCCGCCGTAACGGCGGCGCAGACCGAGCGCGCGCTTTCTGCTGTGGCGCGGCTGAAGGAACACAACGTGACGCCCGCTTTGGCCATCGTGCGGGTGGGCGAGCGGCCGGACGATATTTCCTACGAGCGCGGGGCGGTGAAGCGCTGCGAAAAAATGGGCGTGGTGGCAAACTGCTTCGCCCTGCCGCAGGACGCGCCGCAGGGGGCGCTCATCGAGCTGCTCGCGGCGCTTTCTGCCGACCCCTTGGTGCACGGCATTTTGCTCTTTCGCCCCCTGCCCAAGGGGTACGACGACGACGCCGTGCGCGCCGCCATCGCCCCGCAAAAGGACGTGGACGGCATTACCGACCTTTCGGCCGCGCACCTGCTCACCGGCCGCGGGCCCGGCTTTTTGCCCTGCACCCCCCAGGCCTGCATGGAACTGCTGGACCACTACGGCTACGACTGCACCGGCAAGCGCGCCGTGGTGGTGGGCCGCAGCCTGGTGGTGGGCAAGCCCGCGGCGCTGCTGCTCACCGGCAAAAACGCCACCGTCACGCTCTGCCACACCCGCACGGCCGACCTTGCGGCCCGCTGCCGCGAGGCCGAGCTGCTGGTGCTTGCCGCGGGCCGGGCGAAGATGATCGGGGCGGAGTGCTTTGCGCCGGGGC
>CALWSW010000112.1 GCA_944384305.1 uncultured Christensenellaceae bacterium | reverse complement strand
GCGTAGTCGAAGCACTTACCGGCGGCCTTTTTGTCTTTGATCTTGGTAAAGTCCATCATCGCGGTGTTCTCCTTTTTAAAATGTGGCGGGATCCCAGATAGCCTTTCAAACGAGAGACGCTGGAGCGACCCTTAGATCGGCCAAACGGCAGTCCAGCTGCCGTTGCCGCAGCTTTCCCGCAGGGAAAGCGGCTCATCACCGCTCACCGGCCGGGAGCACCGAACGGTGCGACCAGGTGAGTGGTGAAATCCCCGCACAACAGGCGCAGCCTGTTGCGCGGAACCCCTAGAGCTTTTTTCATCGAATCCAACAATTCATTTGTTGGATTCGCCAGGCTTTTCCCTTGGAAAAGCCCACCCTGCGCTGCTTACCGGCCGCCGCGCCGCAGGCGCGGCAGGCAAGCAGCGAAGTTCTCACACAGCAGATTCACCTGCTGTGTAACTACTCTCCCCAGGGCAATTCACAATGGGCCGGGTCAATCTGCTTAGATCGGCAACGGCAGTTCAGCTGCCGTTGCCGCAGCTTTCCCGCAGGGAAAGCAACTCCACACGATTAGCCGGCCGTCGTGCCGCAGGCACGACAGGCGAATCGTGAAATCCCCGCACAACAGGCGCAGCCTGTTGCGCGGAACCACCCCCCGGGGCCCCCGCTCATTCCCCGCAGGGGAATGTGTGGGGTATCTTTCTGGGGCCCCCAATAGTTCCCCGCAGGGGAACTGTTGGGGCTCACTCGTGCGCCGTCCAGCCGCCGTCGAGGTGGATGGTCTGGCCGTTGATGCCAGAGGACTTGTCAGACGCCAAATACAAAGCCAGGTTCGCCACTTCCTGCATCTCCAGCAGCCGCCCCAGCGGGATGCGCGAGCACATGTGCGCCATCCACTCGGGGTTTTCCAGGTTGTGGGTGGTCATGGGGGTAATGACGTAGGCCGGGGCAATGGCGTTGCAGGTGATGCCCTTGGGCCCGCCCGAAACCGCAAAGCTGCGGGTCACGGCCTCAACGCCCGCCTTGGTGGCGTCGTAAATGGTGTGCCGGCCGTCCGAAATGCTGCCGCGGTGGGAAGAGAAGTTGATGATCTTGCCCGAGCCCTGCCCAAGCATCACCTTGTAGGCTTCCTTCGACATAAAGTAGGTCGCCTTCAGGTTCACGTCGTTCAAAAGGTCCCACTCGGCTTCGGTAATGCTCTCGTTGGGGGTGCGGTTGGCCAGGCCGGCCACGTTCACCAGCACGTCCACCCGGCCAAAGTCGGCCACGATGGCCGCCATGGTCGCTTCGATCTCGGCAACCGAGCGCAGGTCGCACAGGTAGGCCTTGCCGCCCACTTCCGCCGCCGAAGCCTCGGCCTTTTCCTTCTGAACGTCTACCACGCACACCTTGCCGCCCGCCTGCGCAAGCGTCACGGCGATCTGGTGGCCAATGCCGCTCGCCGCGCCGGTCACCACGCAAACTTTATCCTTCACTTGAACTTCCATGGTTTGTGTTCCTCCGTGTAATTTCACGCGCGCGCCCGGCCAAAGCGCTGGGGCTCAGGCCGGGCGCAATGCCGCGTCTGACCAACCCGTCAACTATTTCGACAGGCTGCGGCGCTGTTGTTGCTTATTCCTCTTCCTTGTTCAGGGCAAAGAAGCCGCCGTTCGCCAGGGACTCATAAGCCGTCACAAAGCGGGCAAAGGCCTTGTCGTAGGCTTCGAAGTTGTCGGGGTTGGGGTAGTACACTTCCTTAATGTGCACGGCCTTCTCCGCCGCTTCCTCGTAGTCCTTGTACACGCCCGCGCCAACGCCGGCGTAAATGGCGGCGCCCAGGCAGCCGGTCTCGCTGGTCTGCAGCACCGAAACGGGCTGCTTGTAAATGTCGGCCTGCATCTGGCACCACAGGGGGGCCTTCGTGCCGCCGCCCGCAATGCGCAGGTCGTTCAGCTCGATGCCGATGCGGCGGATGGAGTCGATGTTGTCGCGCATTTCAAAGGTAATGCCTTCCATAATGGAGCGGGCGATCTCTGCGCGGGTGGTGCCCAAATTGGCGTTCAAAATGCAGCCGCGGGCGTAGCTGTCGGCGCGGGGGCCGCTGCCGGCGCCCTGCAGGTAGGGCAGGAAGGTGATGCCGTTCGCGCCCGGGCCCACCATTTCGATCTGCTTGTTGATGAGGTCGTACGGGTCTTCGCCAATGACCTTGCCCGCCGCCACTTCCAGCTGGCCAAACACGTCGCGGAACCAGCGGTAGCTCGAAGCCGAGGCGATGGAGGCCGCTTCAAACGTGTAGTTTTCGGGGCCGGAGTTGTGCTTGAAGATGAGGGTGCGGTGCGGGTCGCGCAGGTTTTCGTCCATGGCCACGTAGGTGGAGCCATAGGTGCCAATAACCGCAACAGCCGAGCCGCCCTTTACCAAACCGCCGCCCATGGTGGAGCAGTTCTGGTCCATGGCGCCCACGCACAGCTTGGTGCCCACGGCCAGGCCGGTGGCGTCCGCAATGGCCTGGTTGATGGTGCCCACCTGCGTGCCGGCCTTCACGATCCTGGGGAACTTGGTAATGTCCAGCCCCAGCGCGTCCACAATGATCTCCTTGCTCCAGCAGCAGTTGTCGATGTCGAACACGCCGGTGCGGCTGGCGGTGGCGGTGTCGGTCACAAACCAGTCGTCCGCGCCGAACTGCTTCAGGAAGTACTCCTGGTGCGAAGCAAAGTACTCGGTCTTGGCAAACAGCTCGGGCTCGTTGTCTTTAAACCACAGGTACTTGGTCAGCGCGGGCACCGTGGCCGGGCCGTAGCCGGCGATCTGGTACAGCCGGGCGGGGTCGATGTATTCGCCGTTGTTGATGCGGTCCACGTAGGAAGCGCCGCGGGCGTCCTGCCAGCCCATGAAGGGGCGGATGAGTTCGCCGTCCTTGTCGAGCGGGCCCCAAACCGAACCCTGGGTAGAAATGGCCAGCGCCACAACTTCCTTGGGGTCGATGCCCGAGTTCATAATGGCCGCCTTGCAGGAGTCGAACAGGCCGTTGGTGATCTCCCAGCCGGTCTGCTCCACCCAGCCGGGCTTGGGGTAGTAGCAGGGGTATTCGCGGTAGTCGCTGCCCACAACAGTGCCGTCAAACTCAAAAATACAGGTCTTGCAGCCGGTGGTGCCTTCGTCAATGCCGATCAGGTATTTTCCCATGTTCTCGTTTCCTCTCTGAAAAAATTCGGTCGGTAAGTGTTGGGGGTACTGGCAAAGCTGCCGGTGTGCCGGCCAAAACCGTGCGGCGGGTACACCGGGTTGCGGGAAGCGTCGCGACCGCCGCCCGCGGGTTCGTCCTCGAGGTGTGTTGTTGGGTGGGTGTGCTAAAACAGCTGTGGTAAAACAACGCCGGGGCAAAAGCAGGGCGCTTTTTGGCCGGCTGCGGCAGGCGCCGCAAAACTATCCAAACAGGCCGCGGCGCGGCCCAACAGTATCAAAAGAAAAACGGGGAAGATAAAAATAAAAGCACAAACAGAAACAAAATCAGTGCCGCCCCCATGTTAGGGGGCTGACCTTTGGTGTAACTTGATTATACACGTCATGTGATACCCTGGCAAGACTTTTTCGTGCTTGATATTAAATAATCACAATTTGCCTCGGATTTGCTTTAAATGAAATATTTTTTAAAATAAATTGAATTTAACAAACAAAATGTAAGAAAATAGAGGTGGAGTCCTGTATATACAAGAGGGGTTAGTTGTATATACGTGTATGTTGCCAATTTTGTCCGCCTCAGGGGTCAAAACGTATTGAAAAACCAAATTGCGGCAAGCGGCAGGGAAGGTTTGCGTTTTGAAGGGCGGCCGGATATAATAGAAGAAACAAAGCCTGAAAGGAGTGAACGATAGTGGCGACCTATAGCATTAAAAAGAATATCGTGATCAGGGATAAAGATTCTGCCGCCGCTTTTGTAAGCGCCTTGGAGCAGGCAGCGCTTCTTGCGGCAAAGCCTGCTGGGCCCAGCGGCAGAGTCAAAGAGCTGAAAGGTGCCGAGGAGATCAAGGCTTTCTTTGGCGAAAAGATCAGGTAGAGGCCATGGAGTTTGTGGAACTAAGCCTTTTGGAAATGCTCGATGTGTACGGAGAGGATGAGCTGCAGGCGGTCCTCTCCTCTTTTGTCTGCCCCAAAAACATAGACGTGGAAACCTTTATCCAGAAGAGGGCGATCCTGTTTTCGAAACAAAGGGTCGCCATGACGTATCTCGTTTTTTCAGAGGCGGCCAAAGAACTGGTTGGATATTTTACGCTGGCGAACAAGCTTGTAGAGATCGAAGCAAGCGCTGTCAGCAAAAGTCTCAAAAAGCGCATCGAAAAGTTTTCGCAGCACGACAGCGCCGGCCGGTTTGTCATACCGATGCCCCTGATCGCACAGCTGGGCAAAAACTTTGATCCGTCGCTCGCAGCGGCGATCCCCGGAAGCAGCCTGTTGGAAATGGCGTGTCAAAAAGTTCAGGAAGCGCAGCGCATCATCGGCGGAAAAGCTGTTTATGTAGAGTGCGATGGCCACCCAAAGCTGCGCAGCTTTTATTCTGCATCACAGTTTGTTCCATTTGGGCAAAGGGCGCGGGAAAAAGATGAACTGGGTGAAGGGCCTGTATTGGTTCAAATGCTGCGGTATTTTCGAAGCTGAGCAAAGCGCCTGCCGTTTAGCAGCCTGTGCGGCCTTCCCCCTTCGGCTCCCCCGCGCTCTTGCGAACCCCCCCGCGCAATGCTATAATAAGCCCAGCTATACCAGCATCCGGCGAGACCGCAGGAAACTGCGGCGGGCAGGCCCTCCCCTGCCTGCGGGAAGCGGGTGAAAATCCCGCGCGGTGCCGCCGCCGTCAAGCGCCAGAAAGGGCCTGTTTGCCTGCGCAAAGCCACTGCCCCAGCGGGGGCGGGAAGGCCGGCCCCTTTCGCGGCCCCTGCGGGGCCATGGCGTCAGCCGGAAGACCGGCGCCGGAATGCTCCGCTTGCGCCCTGCGTGTCACGGGGGGCGGCGGGTATCGGGCAAGCGCCCTGTGCGGCCTGCACAGCGCACGGGGCGCAGCCTTTGTTTTCCACGGCAAAAACGGGCCGCGGCGCTTTGTGGCGCTGCGGCTGTTTTTTCACGCCCCTGGCCTTTTCGGGCAAGGGCATCAAAAAAACAAGGAGGAACCCAACATGAAAAAAACCATGAAACGCACGGCGGCGCTCTTGGCCATCGCCCTGCTGGCGCTCTGCCTGGCGGCCTGCGCCGGCGAGGAGGCGGCCTTCCATGTCACGGTTACGGTCGAGTGCCAGGACGCCGTGGAGTACGGCTACGAAGCGGCGCTCGCCGTCAGCGAGGACGGCCTGCTGGCCGAAGGCGCCGTCGGCCTGGCCGAAGGCGGCACGGCGCTCGACGCGCTGCGCGGCACCGCGCTGGTGGTCGCCACCGAAGACTCGGCCTACGGCGAATACGTCGTTTCGGTCGCTTCTTTGGCGCAGGGCGACTGCGGCGGCGCAAGCGGCTGGACCTTTACCGTAAACGGCGAGTACCCCGAGACCTCTGCCGGCGAGACCGTGCTTCAAGAGGGCGACGAAGTGGTGTGGGCCTACTACTGCGAGCCCCAGGCATGACCCGGCAGAGCTACCTGTTGCGCCACCCGGCCTGCGTGCTCTTTTACTTTGCGGGGGCGGCGGGCCTGGCCATGTGCACCCTGGAACCCCTCTGCGCCGCGCTTTCCCTGCTGGGGGGCGCGGCGGCGCTCTTGCCCTTAAAGGGTGTGCGCGCCTTCTTCAGGGCCTGGGCGCTCTACTTGCCCCTGCTTTTTGTGCTTGCGGCGGTCAATCCCTTTTTTTCTAAAAAGGGGCTGACCCTGCTTTTTTATGTGGGGGGCACGCCCTACACGCTTGAGGCGCTCTGCTACGGCTTTTCGGCCGGCATGGCGCTCGTGGCGGCTATGCAGTGGTTCAGCGCGCTGCGCCTGGCGCTGCCGGCGGGGCGCTTTTTGGCGCTGTTTTCCAAAATAGCGCCGGTCACGGCCTCCATGGTCTCTATGGTCTTTCGCTTTCTGCCCGAAACGCTGCAAAAAAGCCGCGCTATTTTAGACGCCAAGCGCAGCCTGGGCGCAAAGGAAGGCGGCCTGCGCGGCGCGGCCGGCTTTTCTACCGCCCTGGCCGCCTGGAGCCTGGAGGACAGCGTGGAGACCGCCGATTCCATGCGCGCCCGCGGCTACGGGCAGGGGAGGCGCACCAGCGCGCACGACCTTTCGCTTACCCTGCGCGACGGCGCAGAGCTTCTGCTGCTCGCGCTGCTCTTTGCCTGCGGCGTGGCCTGCGCGGTGCGCGCCGGGGCCTTCCGGTTCTACCCGCGGCTGCGCTTTGCCCCCCACGGGTGGGAGGCAGCCGGCTACGCGGCGTTCGTGCTGCTGCCCGCCCTGGCGGGTCTGCTCGACCGCGCCGCCCTGCGCCCGCCCCGGCAAAACAAGAAGCCCCTTCAAAAGCACCGCCCCTGATTTACCAAAACAAAAAACGCCCGGGGCTGCGCACCACGCCCCTTCAGAAGCACTGCCCCTGATTTACCAAAATAAAAAAGACGCTTGGGGCTGCGCGCCACGCCCCTTCAGAAGCACCGCCCTTCGCTCACCAAAAAAACCCCCCGGGGCCGCCAGGCGGCAGGTAAAACAAAAGCCCGTGTAAGGCGGCTAGCAGGGAC
>CALWSW010000111.1 GCA_944384305.1 uncultured Christensenellaceae bacterium | reverse complement strand
CCCGTATATCCAAAGCGATCCTTCCCAAGTCCAGTTCCACTGTAAAGTTTTCGGAAAAGGAGGTGATGCTGAGTTTGTTTACGGCAAATTTTCCGCTTTCTTTCAGCGGCATGTCAAAAGTTAACGTGGCGGTTTTGTAGCCGTCATAGTTGCATTCTGTAAAGGAGGAAAGGCTGTAACTGCTGCAGGGAAAGCTGACCCCATCGCCGGAGATTTCCATTGCCGTAACGCCATTGAGCGAAAAGTCCTCGTCCTCCGGCAGAAAAACGGGAAGCTGCAAAAGGGTCGTGCTCCCCTGGTAACCGCACACATAGCCGCTAAAAGCAGGCGCTTTCAGGTTCGGGCCGCCTTCCTCAGGTGCGGCCGTGCTATCCGGTACGGCATTGGGTTTACAGGCGGTCAAAAAACACAAAACGAGCACTCCGAATAAAATGGTAAATTTTTTCATGAAAAGACTACCCCCTCGTTAAAAACAGCGGATGGGGCTGCCGCCCGCCACCCGCCGTTTCTTGTGCCGCAATAATCTTTTGTGAAAGCATTCTACCATAATATCATTTTACGCGCAATATAAAGTTTTGAAAAATATCGCAAAGTCGGATATTAAAACACATAAAATCGTTTTAAAACTTTTATACCATAGAAAATCCCATCATGTTTCGGGCGTTTTTACACACCTTTGCGCCCTATTGTGCCAAAGTCTCCGCAAGATATTCCAGCGCTTCCACGTAACCCGCAAAGCCTTTGCCCTTCACGGTCTTTTGGCAGGCGGCGCGCACAAAGGAGATCTTGCGGAACTCGTCGCGCGCGTCGGGGTCGGAAATGTGCACCTCTACGGTGGGGATGCCCACCGCCTTGACGGCGTCAAGGAGCGCCACGCTGGTGTGGGTGTAGGCCGCGGGGTTGATGATGATGCCATCCGCCTTGCCGTAAGCGCTTTGAATGGCGTCCACCAGCGCGCCCTCGTGGTTGCTCTGAAAGAACTCCACCTCTACCCCCAGCTCACCGGCCCTTGCGGCGATGAGGGCGACGAGATCGTCATAGGTCGCGCGGCCGTAAATTTCGGGCTCGCGGATGCCGAGCATGTTGATGTTGGGGCCGTTGAGCACGAGCACCTTCATAGCTTCCCTCCGTTTTCGCAAAACTCGCGCAAGATCTTTTGCGCCGCTTCTTCCACCGTTGTGTCGTTTTCCACGCACACGTCCCGAAAGCGGGCGTAAAAGGGAGCGCGCTGCTCCTGCATGGCGTAAAGCGCCTCTCTTCCGGTCGAAAGCGGCCGCCCGCCCATGGCAAGAAGTTCGATATCGCGCGAAAGCTGGTAGATGCGGCCATTCTGCTTTAAGGGCGCGTAATTCTCCTCCCGAAGCACCGCGCCGCCGCCGGTCATAATAACCTTGCCGGTACCTTTGCCCGCCTCGCGGATGGCGGCCGACTCGCGCGCGCGAAAGCCCGCTTCGCCCTCGCTTTGGAAGATCTCGGGAATGGAACGGCCGGCAGCTTGCGCGATCTCGTCGTCGATGTCGATGGCCTCCCGCCCCATCATCTTCGCGAGCGCGCGGCCGACGCTGGTCTTGCCGCTGCCCGGCATGCCGGTGAGGACGATATTGCCCGTATCGCACGAAAGGGTGCGATAGATCTCTTCAATGCGCGCGTCGTCGATCGCGCGGCCATAAAAGTACTCCTCGGCCTGCTTGGCCTGCGCCACGAGCATTTTCAGCCCGCCGGTGGCGGGAATGCCGCGCGCGGCGGCTTCGAGCACCAGTTTGGTGCGCGCGGGGTTAAAAATAACGTCCACCACGCCCGAAAGGTTGGTAAAGGCGTCAAGCTCAACCACCGCCTGCAGGTTGTTCGGGTACATGCCCACCGGCGTGGTGTTCACCAAAATTTCGCTGTCGGTGTGCTTTGGCAGGTCGGCGTAGGTAACGGCTGCCCTGCGGGACATCACCACCACTTCCCGCGCGCCGAGCTTCTTTGCCGCGGCCTGCGCCGTGAGCGAGGTGCCGCCGTTCCCTAAAATGAGCACCTTTTTGCCCTGCATGGAAATGCCGGCGCTCTGCACCATATACACAAAGCCGTAAAGGTCGGTGTTGTAGGCCCACAGCTTCCCTTCGCGGTTGACGATGGTGTTCACGCTGCCGATCTGCTGCGCCTCGGGCGCGATCTGCGCGCAGTAGGGCATGACCTCACGCTTGTAGGGAATGGTAACGTTCAGCCCGCCAAGCTCTGGGTTTGCAAGAAACCCCGCCAGTTCTTCCCGCCGCAGCTCGTACAGCCGGTATTCTTTCCTGCCGAGCATGGCGTGGATGGGCACCGAAAAGCTGTGCCCCAGTTTTTCGCCGATAAGGCCGTAGATCTTTTCCATCACAACTCCGAATAGCAGCCCAGAAACAGGAAGGTGTCGCAGCTGCGCTCCAGCTCTTCCAGCATGCCAACAACGCCCTCTTCCAGCACCGAAGCCTCGATGTCGAAGAAGAACATAAACTCAAAGTCGTGCCCCACAATGGGGGTGCTTTCCAGCTTGGAAATGTTCACGCCGGTGGCCGAAAACGCCGACATCAGCTCGGCCAGCGCCCCCGGCCGGTGCGCGCAGGAGAGCATGAGGCTGATCTTGTTCGCGCCGGGGTAAATGACCGGCTGCTTGGCAATGCAAATAAACCGGGTGTAGTTGTTCTCGCTGTTTTGAATGGAATCGTTCAACACATTCAGGCCGTAAAGCTCTGCGCAATGGGGGCTGGAAATGGCCGCAACGCCCTCTTCTTTGGCGTTGGCCGCCATTTGCGCGGCAATGGCAGTGTTGGCGCAGGGAATGACCTTCACCGAGTCGCCGAGCGACTTTAAAAAATCGCCGCACTGGCCCAGCGCCTGCTCGTGGGAATACACCACCTTCACGTCGGACATTTTTAGGCCCGGCTTTGCCAACAGGGCGTGCCGTACCCACAGCTTCACGCTTTTTACAATATAGAAGCGTTTGCGCTGCATCAGGTCGTACACCGCGCGCACCGAGCCGTTCGAGCTGTTTTCAATGGGCAGCACGCCGAACTCGCACAGACCGCTTTCCACCGCGTCAAACACCGCCTCAAAGCTGCGCAAAAACAGCACGCTGCCCCGGGGAAAGAGCCTGTCGCAGGCGATTTGGGCATAGGCGCCCTCCACCCCCTGGCAGGCGACCACCCCTTCTTTGGGGAAGACCGCCGGCGCGTTCTGTACCGCCGTGCGGATGCGCTCGGCCATTTCGCTTTTTCCGGCCAACAGCTTTGCCTGGTAGGCCCGGCTGAGCTCCAGAAGCATGCTGAAAAAGCGGTGAGAATAAAGCGAAAACCCGCCGCTCTCCTCTGTTGCCCACTTTAAAATTTCCCGCTCCCGGGCGCGGTCCAAAATAGGCTTGCCGGTCTCGGCCTTTACCTTGGCCACCTCGCCCGCAAGGCCCATGCGCTCCAAAAAGAGCTTGAGCATGCCCTCGTCGATGCTGCTGATGTGTTCGCGGATCTCCTTCAGTTCCATCTGCCTTCCTCCAAATACAAATCCAACAGGGCAAAGGCCGCCACAGCTTCCACCACCGGCACAGCGCGCAGCGCCACGCAGGGGTCGTGCCTGCCCTTGATCTCAATGGTCGTTTCCACCCCTTCGGCCAGGTCGACGGTGCGCTGCTTCTGCGCAATGGAGGGCGTAGGCTTGAACGCCAGCCGGAAGACCACCGGCATACCGGTGGTAATGCCCCCTAAAATGCCTCCGTGGCAGTTGGTTTCGGTGCACACCTTCCCCTCCTTTAACACAAAGGGGTCGTTGTTTTCTGAACCGCGCAGGCCAGCCGCGCCAAACCCCGCGCCAAACTCCAGCCCTTTAACAGCCGGAATGCCAAAAAGCGCCGCGGCCAGCCGGTTTTCCACGCCGTCGAACATCGGCGAACCAACGCCCGCCGGAAAGCCAAGCACGGCGCACTCCACCACGCCGCCTACCGAGTCCTGCGCGCTTTTTGCCGCTTCCACTTCGGCCTTCATGGCCAGGCCGCGCGCGTCGTCGCACACGGGAAATTCCTTTTTGCCCGGCGCAAGCAGCGCTTCTTGCGTGAGCAAAACGGGGTCAAACCCCACGTCTTTTGCCCCGCCAACGGCAAAAAGGTGCGCGCCCACAAAAATGCCCCGTTTTTCGAGCAGCTGCTTTGCAATGCCGCCCGCAACGCACAAGGGTGCCGTCAGCCGGCCGGAAAAATGCCCGCCGCCGCGCATATCGGCAAAACCGCCGTAGCGCAAAAAGGCCGTGTAATCGGCGTGGCCCGGGCGGGGCTTTGTGGCAAAGGGCGCGTAATCGCCCGAGCGGGTGTCGGCATTTTTAATTGCAAAAGCCAGCGGGAACCCACAGGTCACATCCTCCTGCAGGCCCGAAAGGAACTCCGGCACGTCGGCCTCGTTCCGCTGGGTGGATAACGCCTTGCCCGGCCGTCGGCGGTCCATAAAGGCAAACAGCGCTTCCATGTCGATGCGCTCGCCCGCGGGCAGGCCGTCGATCACCCCGCCAATGGCTTTGCCGTGCGACTGTCCGAACACCGAAAGGCGCAGCGCGCGCCCCAATTCAGAAGACATCGGCCGCACCTCCTAAACGGTTGTAATCCTCAAAGAACGCGGGGTAGGACTTGTTGACCGCCTCTGCGCCCTCTATCACCACTTCTTCTTCGCAGATGGCCGCGGCCACTGCCGCCGCCATGACGATGCGGTGGTCGTTTGCGCCGTCCACCCTGCCGCCGCGCAATCCGCCGCCGCGCACCAGCAGGCCGTCCGGCAGCTCTTCGGCGTGCCCGCCCAACGCCTTGACCATGTTGGCAACGGTGGTAAGGCGGTCGCTTTCCTTAATGCGCAGCCGCGCCGCGCTGGTAAAGCGGGTCGTGCCCGGGGCTGCGCAGGCCACAATGGCCAGCACCGGCAAAAGATCGGGGATCTGCGACATGTCCACATCCGCCGCCCGGAAGGTTTCACGCCGGGCGGTCACCCCAAATTCACTCACCGACACCCACGCCCCAAACGATTTCAAAATATCGGTAATGGAGCGGTCGCCCTGCGGCGAGAACCTGTCGAGCCCCTTGATGGTCACCTTTTCGCCCAGCGCGCCCGCCGCCAAAAAAAACGCGGCGTTGGACCAGTCGCAGGAGATCTCCACCCTCTCCGGGCTGGTATAGCGCTGCCCGGGCGTCACCAGGAAGCAGTCCTCCCCGCGGGCCACGGTGATGCCAAAGCGCGACATGGCGTCGATGGTCATGTTCACATACCCCGCCGATTCCAGCGGCGAGGTGAGCTGGATCTTTCCGCCCCCCACGAGCGGAAGGGCCAGCAAAATGCCCGAAACATACTGGGAACTGACGTTGCCGGGCAGCGTAAAGCTGCCGCCCGTTAAACCGCCTGTGACCGCAAAGGGCAGCTTGGGCGCGTCAAAGCGTGCGCCGTGGGCTTCCATGGCCGCCATCAGGTCCGAAATCGGGCGGTCGGGCAGCCTGCCGTGGCCAACGAACCTGGCCGTGCGGCACACCGCCGCTGCCACCGGCAGCAAAAACCGCAGCGTGGAACCGCTCTCGCCGCAGTCGAGCAGGGCGTCGGCATTCCCCTGCACGGGGCGCACACAGTAGGCGTGTTCCTGCCAGGCGACCTGCGCGCCCATGGCCGTCAGGCAGCGGGCGGTGGCGTCAATGTCGGCCGAGGTGCTCTCCAGCGCCAGCTCCGTCGGGCCGTCGGAAAGCGCCGCGCAGATCAAACAGCGGTGCGCGTCGGATTTGGAGGGAATGGCGTGGATAGACCCCTTTAGCTTTTTTGGCTTCACAACGGCTCTCATGCGCTCACGCCCCTTTCGATCCACCCCTGCAGTTCCGCCACCGGAAGTGTCAGCAATTCACACCGGCCAATGGCGCGCGGCGCCACGATGGTGATGCTGCCGCCCGCGCGCTTTTTGTCGAGCATGGCCGCCTTGGCAAGCTCCCTGGGCGCGTGCTTTGTGCCCGTGGGCAGCCCATAGGCCGCGAGCAGCTTTTCAAGCCGGGGCGCAAAGGGCGCGGCCGGGTCTTCACACGCGCGGGCCATCACGGCCATGCCCGCCGCCACCGCGTGGCCGTGGGGCGTTTGGTAATCGTCCAGCAGTTCGATGGCATGGCCAACGGTGTGGCCCAAATTGAGCGTGCGGCGGATGCCGGAATCCTTCTCGTCTTCTTCCACGATCCTGCCCTTTATGGCCACGCACCGCTCAATGATATCTTCCAGATCCTCGTCCGTCAGGCCCTTGCGGCCTCCTGCGCGCTCAAAGCGCGCAAACAGCGGCTCGTCGCACAGCACGCCGTACTTGATGGCCTCGGCCGCGCCAGAGGCAAACACCTCGTCCGGCAGAGTCTGCAGCGCGTCGGTGTCGACGAGCACGCACACCGGCTGCTTGAACACCCCGGCCAGGTTTTTGCCGGCTTTTAAGTCCACCGCCGTTTTGCCGCCCACCGAAGAATCGACGCCGGCGAGCAGCGTGGTGGGGATCTGCACGTAGTTGACCCCGCGCAGGTACACGCCGGCCGCAAAGCCGGTCACGTCCCCCACCACCCCGCCGCCCAGGGCGACGAGCACGTCGGTGCGCGTCAGAGCGTTATCTGCTAAAAATTCGAGAATGTCAGAAAGGGTGCGGATGTTTTTAGAGGCTTCCCCCGCCGGGAAGACGAATTTACAGGTAGAAAATCCCGCTTGGGCAAGGCTTTGTTCCACGCGCGCGGCGTAAAGCTCGTTAACCGTGCTGTCGGTAATGAGCGCCGCCCTGCACCTGGGCAGAACCTTCAGCAGCGCGCTGCCGGCCTCGCCCAGCATCCCCCGCCCGATCA
>CALWSW010000110.1 GCA_944384305.1 uncultured Christensenellaceae bacterium | reverse complement strand
CGCACAAAGCTTGCTTCCTTTGATTTGTGCGGGGCTTGTGCCCTAATAACGAGGAGAACGAACCATGAAGGATCCAGTAACCACCAACCACCAACCTCCGCGGGGGCTTTATGACCCCGCATTTGAACACGACAACTGCGGCGTAGGCGCCGTTGTACAGATCGACGGGGTCGCCTCCCACCAGATCGTGGACGACGCTTTGAAGATTGTCGAAAAACTGGAGCACCGCGCCGGCAAGGACGCCGAGGGCAAGACCGGCGACGGCGTAGGCATTCTGCTGCAGCTGCCCCACCGGCTCTTTGCGGCCGAGGCCGAACAGCTGGGCTTTCCCTTGCACCAGCCGGGCGACTACGGCGTGGGCATGTTCTTTTTGCCCGAAAACACGCTGCAGCGCAGCGCGGCCAAAAAGATGTTCGAGATCATTCTGGAAAAAGAAGGCCTGCACTTGTTGGGGTGGCGGCAGGTGCCGGTCGTGCCCGGCATTTTGGGGCACAAGGCCCGCGCCAAAATGCCCTGTATCGAACAGGCCTTTGTGGCCCGGCCGGCAGACGCCGCGCAGGGGTTGGAGTTTGAGCGCCGGCTGTACGTCGCCCGCCGGGTATTTGAACAGGCGGCCGACAACACCTATGTGGCCTCGCTTTCCAGCCGCACAGTGGTGTACAAGGGCATGTTCCTAGTGGGGCAGCTGCGGCGGTTCTACCCCGACCTTCAAAACCCGCTGTGCGAGTCGGCCCTTGCCTGTGTGCACTCCCGCTTTTCGACCAACACCAATCCTTCGTGGGAACGCGCCCACCCCAACCGCGTCATCCTGCACAACGGCGAGATCAACACCATTCGCGGCAATGTCGACCGCATGCTCGCCCGCGAGGAGACCATGCACTCCCCCGTGTGGGAAAAGGATATCGACAAGGTCTTCCCGGTGGTGAACGTGAACGGCTCGGACTCGGCCATGCTCGACAACACGCTGGAGTTTTTGATGATGAGCGGCATCGACCTGCCGCTCGCCGTCATGATGACCATTCCCGAGCCCTGGCGCAACGACCAGGCCATGAGCCGCCAGCGGCGGGACCTTTATCACTACTATTCCACCATGATGGAGCCCTGGGACGGCCCGGCTTCCATCGTGTTTACCGACGGTGCCGTGCTGGGCGCAGTGCTCGACCGCAACGGGCTGCGCCCCTCGCGTTATTACGTGACCGACGACCGGCGGGTCATCCTCTCTTCCGAAGTGGGGGTGCTGGAGATCGACCCGGCGCACATCCTCAAAAAATCCCGGCTGGAACCGGGGCGTATGCTGCTTGTGGATACCAGGGCAAAAAGGATCATCGGCGACGGGGAGATCAAAGAACACTACGCCGCCAGGGAACCCTACGGCGAATGGCTGGACCGCAGCCTGGTTTTGTTAAAGGACCTTTCCATTCCCAACAAAAAGGTGGAAACCGGCTCCCCCGAGCAGCGCGCCCGGCTAATGAAGGCCTTTGGCTACACTTACGAAGACCTGATGACCGCCATTTTGCCCATGGCGCGCGACGGCGCAGAGCAGACCGCCTCCATGGGCATCGACATCCCCTTGGCCGTGCTTTCGGAACACGAACAGCCGCTCTTCAACTACTTCAAGCAGCTGTTTGCGCAGGTGACCAACCCGCCCATCGACGCCATTCGCGAAGAGGTCGTTACCGACACCACCGTATACGTGGGCGACGACGGCAACCTGCTTGCCGATTCCGCCGAAAACTGCCGGGTCATCGAGATCCACAACCCCATTTTGACCTCGGTGGATCTCATGAAGATCCGCAATATGAAGCAGCCGGGGTTTTGTGTAGAGACCATTTCGCTGCTGTACTACAAAAACACATCCTTGAAGCGGGCGCTGGACCAGCTGTTTGTGGCGGCCGACCGCGCCTACAAAAACGGCGCGAACATCCTCATCCTTTCCGACCGCGGGGTGGACGAATACCACGTGGCCATCCCCTCGCTGCTCGCGGTCTCGGCCATGGAGCAGTATTTGGTGCGCACCAAAAAGCGCACGGCGGTCTCGGTCATCCTCGAGTCGGCAGAGCCGCGGGACGTGCATCATTTTGCCACCCTGCTGGGGTACGGCGCGCGGGCCATCAACCCCTACCTCGCGCAGGAAGCCATAGGGGAGCTGATCGAACAGGGGCTTCTCGACAAGGACTTTCACGCTGCGGTAGACGACTACAACGCCGCCGTTTTGCACGGCATCGTCAAGATCGCCTCGAAAATGGGCATTTCCACCATCCAGTCCTACCAGTCGGCGCAGATTTTTGAAGCGGTGGGCATTGCAAAAGAGGTCGTGGACGCCTACTTTACCAACACCGTCTCGCGCGTGGGGGGCATCGGGCTCAAAGAGATCGAAGCTTTGGTCGACCACAACCACACCAAGGCCTTCGACCCGCTGGGGCTCTCGAGCGACCGTACGCTCGACTCGCTGGGCGCGCACAAAGCCCGCGCCCACCAGGAAGACCACATGTACAACCCCCAAACCATCCACCTGCTGCAGCTTGCAACAAGAACGGGGGACTACAGCATCTTCCAACAGTATTCGGCTTTGGTGGACGACGAGACCAAGCCCCACACCCTGCGGGGGCTTCTGGAAATGAAATACCTGCCCGAGCCCATTCCCCTGGAGGAAGTGGAGAGCGTGGACGAGATTGTCAAGCGTTTTAAGACTGGGGCCATGAGCTACGGCTCCATCTCGCAGGAGGCGCACGAGTGCCTGGCGCTCGCCATGAACGCGCTGGGCGGCAAGTCCAATTCCGGCGAGGGCGGCGAGCGGCCGGAGCGGCTCCAAAGCGACCGCTCTTCGGCCATCAAACAGGTAGCTTCGGCCCGTTTTGGTGTAACGAGCGAATACCTGGTCTCGGCCAAAGAGCTGCAGATCAAAATGGCGCAGGGCGCAAAGCCGGGCGAAGGCGGGCACCTGCCGGCCAAAAAGGTATACCCCTGGATCGCCAAGACCCGGCACTCCACGCCGGGCGTCACCCTCATTTCGCCCCCGCCCCACCACGACATCTACTCCATCGAGGACCTGGCGCAGCTCATTTTTGACCTGAAAAACGCCAACCGGCAGGCGCGCATCTCGGTCAAGCTGGTTTCGGAAGCAGGCGTGGGCACCATTGCCGCGGGCGTGGCCAAGGCCGGCGCGCAGGTCGTGCTCATTTCGGGCTACGACGGCGGCACGGGCGCGGCGCCGCGCACCTCCATCCACAACGCCGGCCTGCCGTGGGAACTGGGGCTTGCCGAGGCCCACCAGACCCTCATGCAAAACGATCTGCGCTCCCGCGTGGTGCTGGAGACCGACGGCAAGCTGATGACCGGACGGGACGTGGCCATCGCCTGCATGCTGGGTGCAGAGGAATTTGGCTTTGCCACCGCGCCCCTGGTGACCATGGGCTGCGTGATGATGCGGGTGTGCAATCTGGACACCTGCCCGGTGGGCGTGGCCACCCAGAACCCCAGGCTCAGAAAGCGCTTTGCCGGCAAGCCGGAATACGTGATCAACTTCATGCGCTTTGTCGCCCAGAACCTGCGGGAACACATGGCAAAGCTGGGGGTGCGCACCGTGGAGGAGCTGGTGGGCCGCACCGACCTGCTGGCCATGCGCGAGCACGCCGTAAACGAGCGGGCCGCCACGGTCGACCTTTCGGCCATCCTCAACAACCCTTACGTGAGCAGCGGCAAAAAGCAGCACTTTGACCCGGCGGATGTTTACGACTTCCACCTGGAAAAGACCCTGGATCTCAGCGTGCTGGAACCGCAGCTGAAGGAGGCCCTCAAAACCGGCGGGCACTGCGAGCTTTCGGTCGGCGTCAGCAGCACCGACCGCGCGGTGGGCACCCTTCTGGGTTCCGACATCACCCGCCAGCACGGCGGTTCTTTGCCCGACGGCACCTTTGTGGTGCACTGCACGGGCGGTGGCGGGCAGTCCTTTGGGGCATTTATCCCCAAGGGGCTGACGCTGGAACTCACCGGCGACGTGAACGACTACCTGGGCAAAGGGCTTTCGGGCGGAACGATCATCGTCAGGCCGCCCAAAGAGTCGCGCTTTGACCCCGGCGAAAACATCATCGCCGGCAACGTAGCGCTTTACGGCGCGACCTCGGGCAGCGCCTTCATCTGCGGGGTGGCGGGCGAGCGCTTCGCCGTACGCAATTCCGGCGCCGCGGCGGTGGTAGAAGGCGTGGGCGACCACGGCTGCGAGTACATGACCGGCGGCCGGGTGGTGGTGCTGGGCCGCACGGGCAAAAACTTTGCGGCCGGCATGTCGGGCGGCATTGCCTACGTGTGGGACAAAGCGCGGGACCTGTACCTGCGGGTGAACAAACAGCTGGTCTCCATCGAACCTGTGGCCGAAAAGCACGATGTAGAAGAGCTGAAAAGTCTGCTGCAGGCACACTACAGCGCCACCGGCTCGGCCCGCGCCGCCCAAGTTCTGGCGCACTTTGAAGAAAACCTGAAAAACTTTAAAAAGATCCTGCCGCACGACTACGACAACATGCTCCGCTCCATTGCACAGTTCACCGAACGGGGGCTGACGCAGGACGAAGCAGAGATCGAAGCCTTTTACGCCATGACGGGAGGTGAACGGTAATGGGCAAGCCTACGGGATTTTTGGATTACGAGCGCAAGGCCGCGCCAGGCGTAGAACCTGCCGAGCGCGTCAAAAACTTCAACGAATTTCACCCGCCCCTTGCCATGGAAGAGCGCAGGCGGCAGGGCGGGCGGTGCATGGACTGCGGCGTGCCCTTCTGTCAGTCGGGTGTGCAGCTCTTCGGCATGTTCACCGGCTGCCCGCTTCACAACCTGACGCCCGAGTGGAACGACTTGCTGTGGCGGGGGAACATAAAAGAAGCGCTGCTGCGCCTGAAAAAAACCAACAACTTTCCCGAGTTTACCGGCCGGGTCTGCCCGGCGCTGTGCGAAGCCGCCTGTACCTGCGGCCTGCACGGCGACCCCGTGACCGTGCGCGAAAACGAGTTGAGCATCATCGAAGCGGCCTACGAACAGGGGCTGATCGCACCCGCGCCGCCCAAGGTGCGCTCCGGCAAGCGCGTGGCGGTGGTGGGCAGCGGCCCGGCAGGCCTGGCAGCGGCCGATCAGCTCAATTCCCGCGGGCACAGCGTAACGGTATTTGAGCGCGCCGACCGCCCCGGCGGGCTTTTGACCTACGGCATTCCCAACATGAAGCTGGAAAAGCGCTTTGTAAAACGCCGGCTGGACCTGATGGCCGCAGAGGGCGTGGAGTTTCGCACCGGCACAGATGTGGGGGCAGACCTCGACGCCAAAGCGCTGTTGAGGGAATACGACGCCGTGGTGCTCTGCTGCGGCGCCAAGCGCCCGCGCGACCTCAACCTGCCGGGGCGGGAGGCCAAGGGCGTGCACTTTGCCGTTGACTTTTTGACGGCCACCACCAAGAGCCTGCTGGATTCAAACCTGGCCGACAAAAAATTCATTTCGGCCAGGGGCAAAAACGTCGTCATCGTGGGCGGGGGCGACACCGGCAACGACTGCGTAGGCACTGCCATCCGCCAGGGCTGTAAGTCGGTGCTGCAGCTGGAAATGATGCCCAAGGCCCCGGATACCCGCACCCCAGACAACCCTTGGCCGCAGTGGCCCAAGGTGTGCAAGACCGATTACGGCCAGCAGGAATCCATCGCCCTTTTGGGCCGTGACCCCCGGTTGTACCAAACCACCGTAAAGGAGCTGAAGGCCGACGCCCGGGGCAATTTGAAAGCCGTGGTGACCGTGGAACTGGAGTTCCGGGTGGAAAACGGCAGGCGGATAATAGCCGAGCGCCCTGGCAGTGAAAAAACATTGCCCTGCGAGCTCTTGTTGATCGCCGCCGGGTTCCTGGGCTGCGAGCCCTACACCGCCTCGGCCTTTGGCGTTAAACTGGGCGGCCGGGGCACGGTGGAGACCCCCATTGGCGCCTACCGCACGAACGTGGAAAAGGTGTTTTCGGCCGGCGACATGCGCCGCGGACAATCCCTGGTGGTGTGGGCCATTGCGGAGGGCCGCGCCGCCGCCCGCGAGGTGGACGAATATTTGATGGGGTACACCACACTGCCCTAACCATCTTTACGCAAACAAAAGGAGCGCTCGATTTGCCAACGCCAGATAAGGAAGTGTTTATGTAGTAGGTACGGTGTAACTCAGTAAAATGGGTTACACCGTATTCTTTTGTTATGCTACAAAGCGGAAGTCCTGCGGATTTTCCCGTATTTCCTTCATCATAGCAAGGATTTCCTGTTCGGTAGGAATATCGATCATTCCCGCTGCTGTAAAGTAAATATCCACCTTTACATAAGCAACGCACTCTGCCTGTAGCGATTTCACCCAATCAAAATTACAAGGTCTTGCACCGTCATAATTTTCACCGCCGCAGATAACCTGTTCAATTTGTCCGGCGGCAAGGTGTTTTTCAATATTCACACTTCCGATAAGCGGTGCGCACATAATTCCTTTATGTTTTGCCGGAAGTTGAAGCAAAATCGGTATGCGTTCATCCGCTCTGCGCTGATTTTCACAAGTGACATTCAGCATTACATTCTCATAACCGCTATGCCAGTCGACAGGTAAGCAGCGCTCAATTCTTTCCGGGCGTTTGGTAAGCAAAAAGAACTTCACATCGGAACGCTGCCGTATCATATTCCAAGCGTCTTTTCGCCATTCGTCTGCTTCTTCCAAGAAAAAATCAGAGGACATACATACACGGATCAGCTCACCGCTTTGGATTTTGTATTCACCGTTTCTGTGCTTTAGCCTTAGGGCGCTCTTTTTTGTAGTACGAAAACCACTCGCTAGGCGAGTGGTTCCAAAGAAGACTATAGTCGATAATGAAGGAAGAAAAACT
>CALWSW010000109.1 GCA_944384305.1 uncultured Christensenellaceae bacterium | reverse complement strand
CCCTGCACCGTTCGCTGGCCGGGAGCACCGAAAAGGTGCGACCAAGCGAACGGTGAAAAACTCGCGAAATAGGCGACAGCCTATTTTGCGACAGCTCCGTGAAATAGGCGCCAGCCTGTTTTGCGGCAGCTCTAGGAATGTAATATCCAGAATCATAGCAAGAAAGGGTATTTTTCGTCCAGCGCTTTTGGGTCAATTTTTGAACGAATGGCAAAACTTCCTCCGCCCCCCCGCGGCGGGCGCTTTTCTTCTGAAAACCGGGCGCTGCGCACAAAGCGGTGTTTCTTGTTTACAGGAATTTTTAGGCCTTTTTTCGTTTTCCCAAAAGATTTTTAATTGACAATAAGGTCTGACTGTTTTATAGTTAAGAAAAATTAATTGGCAAAAGAAACGCCAACGATTTCACAAGCACGCCCCGCCGCATCGCCTGTTTTGGCCCTTGTCTGGCGGGCCGCCTCTTTGTGCCGGGGCTCTGCCCGGCGGCTGGCCTTCGTTTACCCGATCAGGTTCTCAATAAAATGCCCCCCTGGGTGGGGGCAAAAGAGAAGGAGGAACAAATGAAGTACGCAAAGAGACTTCTGGCGGCGCTGCTCTGCCTGTTGCTGGCGCTGAGCATGATCGCCTGCCAGACCGCGGAGGAAACGCCCGACACCCCCGATACCCCCGACGTTACCGACACGCCCGACGATTCCGGCACGCCCGACGATTCCGGCACCCCCGACGGTTCCGAAGAGCCCGCGGCCGAGGTGACCGACGGCACCTACCGCGCCACCGCCACCGGCTTCAGCTGGCTGGGTTCCATTGTGTGCGACGTCACGTTTGAAGGCGGCGCGCTGACCGACATTGCCGTGGTGGAAGAACACGAGACCGAGACCGGTGAAATGTTCCATATGGTCACCGAAAAGTACATTCCCCGCCTCATTGAAAACCAGAGCCTGGCCACCGACGCCGTGGCGGGCGCCACGGTCTCCTGCTCGGCCATCCGCATGATCGTCACCGACGCCATCGAGCAGGCCGGCGGCGACCCCTCCGACTGGTCTACCCCCATTGAAAAGAGCACCGAGACCGTCGCCAAGGAAGGCTACGACGTCATCGTCGTCGGCATGGGCGGTTCGGGCATCGCTTCCTTCTGCGCGGCGGCCGACGCCGGTGCAAAGGTCATCGGCGTGGAAAAGGCCGGCAAGCTGGGCGGCAACTCCGCCACCACCACCGGCCCCATGGCCCTGAACAGCGAGTTCGTCAAGGAGTTCTACGCCGACCAGACCAACGGCGAAGACTACATCGACGAAGACGCCGTGTTCGAGACCTGGATGGAATACGTGGAGAGCGACGAGAAGGAAGACGTCATCCGCCGCGCGGTGTACGAGAGCGGCGAAGCACTCGACTACTACATCGAAAACTTCGGCTTCTCGTTTGAAGGCGGCCTGCTAGGCAGCTTTGTGGTGCCCGAATGGAGCCAGCTGTGGGTCACCTACACCCCCGATGAGACCGGCCGCAACAAGCTCGGCCCCAACAAGACCTACCAGTTCGACCGCGCTGTGGACCTGGCCATTGAAAAGAGCCCCGAAAGCGAGTTTATGCTCGAGACCACCGCGACCGAAATGATCACCGACGACACCGGCGCCGTCGTGGGCGTGAAGTGCCAGAACGTGGATGGCACCACCTACGAGATCTACGGCAAGACCGTCATTCTGGCCACCGGCGGCTTCATTGCCAACGCCGACATGATGATGGAGAACTTCGGCGCTACCACCCAGATCCTGGGCTGGACGCTGTGCGACGGCTCGGGCATTCAGTTTGGCCAGTCGGTCGGCGGCGCGACCTATAACCTCGACGTGCTGCCCATGATCCACATCACCCAGATGCCCAACATCATCCGCAACGACGACCTCACCCCCGACCAGAAGGCCATTTTGGCGGCCCTGTGCCTGGTGAGCGATGAGACCGCCGTCACCGTGGATGGCGAGCCCTGGGATGCCACCACCGAAATGGCCGAGATCCCCGGCTTCCGCTACTACGTGGTGTACACGCAGGAGCAGATCGACAGCTTTGTAGAAAACGGCCTGACCGAAAACTTCGCCACCGCTACCTCGCACTTCATGGGCCAGGGCGGCGAGCTGACCGTGGGCGAGCCTATTCCCGACCTGTACGACATCCTCGCCGTGGGCAAACAGTACGGCGACATCATCTCGGCCGGCAGCATTGCCGAGCTGGCTGAGGCCATCGGCTGCGACGAAGCTACCCTTTCCGAGACCCTGGGCGGCGTGGATACCACCTATTACGCTGCCGTTACGGCGGGCTATGCTTACGCCACCGTCGGCGGCCTGGACATCGACGCCAACATGAACGTCCTGCGCGAGGACGGCACCCCCATTGCCAACCTGTACGCCGTTGGCCAGGATTCGCAGGGCGTGTGCAACGCCTCCGGCAAGCCCTACAGCCCGTGGGGCGGCCAGGCCCAGTCCTGGACCTTCGTTTCCGGCCGCATCGCCGGCCAGGCTGCCGCCGGTTACGCCGCTGCCAACTGAGCAAAAAGAGGGCAAACAGGCAAAGCCAAATCATATACCTGAGTGACTCAAAACAGGCTGCCGCAAAATAGGCGGCAGCCTGTTTTGCGGGTTTTGCACCTTTCGCTTGGCCGCACCTCGTGTTTTGGAGCAGCCCCTTTAGTAAAGTAAAACGAACCCCCCGCTTTACGCGGGGGTTTCGTTTTACAGAATAGACGTTTACTTATTGTGCGGCAAGCCTTTGGTTTAGCCCTTGTACGGCGGGATGATGCCGATCTCGCGCATCTGGTCGAGCGCGTCGATCATGGCGGGGGCGGCGCGGGTGCCAATGAGGTCGGCGCCAGCCATGATGAAGCAGTAGGCGTTCTGGGGGCGCGGGAACTTCACGCCGGCCACCTTCAGCTTGCAGTTGGTGCCCTTCACGGCTTCCTTCATAATGAGGAACTGTTCCATGCTGGGGCCTTCGAACTGGCCGGAAGAGGTCTTTACGTAGTCGATGCCGGCGGCGGCCACCATCTTGGCGCCGGTGGCGATCTCTTCGTCGGTCAGGAAGTTGACTTCCAGAATGCACTTGGTGAGGTTGCCCTGGGCGGCTTCCTTGAACACGCGCAGTTCCTCTTCCACCGCGCTGTACTGCTTGGAACGCAGCGCGCCGATGTTCATGACGATATCCAGCGCCTTGGCGCCCAGCTTCACGGCTTCTTCGGTCTCAACGCCCTTGAGGTAAGCGGTGTTGCCGCCAAAGGGGAAGTCCAGGCCAACGGCGGGCAGCACGTCGGTGCCGGCGAGCTCTTCGGTCATGACGGGCAGCCAGTAGTTGGTGGCGGCGTAGAAGGCCGCGCAGTTGTACTTTTTGGCCAGCTCACAGCCGTTTTTGATGTCGTCGATGTTGCTGTTTTTGGGAAGGACCGAAAGGTCGAACAGTTTGCCGACTTCCCACTTGTTCATTTTCGAAAGGTCAACCATGGTATTCCTCCTGTGATGGGTCGTATGGTGCGGGGTACCCTTTGTTTGCCAAGGGTAAAAACCTGTAATAAAATCTGAAAGAAAAAATGTGCAGTCAAACGTGCATATGTGTTGTTGAGGCCATCATAGCACTTTAGCTTTGGTTTGTCAATTGATTTGCGCACAAAGCGAGGGGTTTTTCACGCCGGTGTAACGGGCGGGCAAGGCGGGAACACAAGAGCAAAAACAGTGAAAATTTTGCACAGCGGCAGCCCGGCAGAAGGGCTGTTTGCCAAAGCCCGGTTTTGCGTGTACAATAAAAACACGGAACCAACAGGGGTGTTTTATGGCAAGGAAAGAAGACTTAAAGCTGATGTACCGCATTGCCTGCCGGTATTATTTGGACCAGGTCCAGCAGGTGGAGATCGCCAGGCTGGAAGGGGTCTCGCGCTCCACGGTCTCGCGCATGCTCGAAAAGGCGCGCGCGGGCGGCATGGTGCGGGTCGAGGTCAACATGCCCGTAGAGCTCGATGTTTCCAAGCTGGAACGCGAGCTCGCAAAGGCTCTGGGCCTGCGGCGGGCGGTGGTGGCGCCGGTCTCCGAAAGCGTCAACGACGCCGCGCACGAAGAGCGCATCATGCTGCAGACCGCCGCCATTGCCGGCGCGTATTTGCCGCGGCTTTTGCAGGGCAGCCGCTACGTTGGCCTGGGGTGGGGGCGCACGCTGTACGAGGCGGCCGACCGCCTGCCGGAGGTCAAAGCGGGCGAACAAAAGTTTTTTGTGCCCATGGTCAACAACTATTCCCGGCACTGCCGCTATATGCAGACCTCCACCATCGTCAGCCGTTTTTGCGACAAGTTCGACAGCGAGGGCTTTTACCTGAACATTTCGGACCCTTCCCACAAGCGCGGGGAGCGGAACGAGTCTGAGCTTGAGAACATCCGGCAGCTGTGCGTGTACTGGGATATGCTCGACGCCGCCGTTTTGAGCTTTTCCTCTCCCCGGCAGCTGCTGACCAACCCTTACTACATCGACGTTTGGCAAGGCGGCATCGACATTGGCGACCCGGACGAAAAGGAGATGCTGTTTGAAAGCATGGGCCAGGTGTTTTACGCCAACGGTTCGTACTACGGCGTGAACCGCAATTTCGACATGATCTCGATGGACCTGCAGCGCCTCAAGGAGATCGACAACGTCATTTGCCTGGGGGCGGGCATCGGCAAGGCCGAAACGCTCATTGCGGCCGGGCGCGGGGGCTTTTACAAGACCCTCATCGTCGACCATTTAACGGCCGAAGCCATGCTCAAAATGCTCAAATAGCCAAGGGGATAATCCCCCGGCGCGGCCCAATGGAACGGGACTGGCAGCTCTGCCGGCCCCGTTCTGCGTTTTTGGCCGCTGCCTCAGCCCGTGATCTTGGTAAAGGGCGTGTCGCCCACGCGGTACTGGGTGGTCAAATAGCCGGCGTCGGCCCGCACTTCCGAGCCGTTGACGCACTTGGTCTTGCAGGTAACGAGGAAGCGGATGGTCTTTGCAACGTCCGCGCCCGTTACCCGGCGGCCCAGCAGCGAGATTTGTTCGGGCTTCTGGCGCTGGTCCATGTCCAGCGCGTCGTCAAACAGGCCGTCCACAAAGCAGGTGGAAACGGTGTTGACCTGAATGTTGTCCTTCCAGTAAGAGACCGCCAGCTCGCGCGTGATGGCGTTGATGGCGCTGGTCGATACGGCGTATTCCATGTGGAAGCCGTCGGCCACATGGCTGTGCACCGAGGAAAGGTTGACGATGCGCCCGCCGCCCGCTGCGGCAAGGTAGGGCGCAGCGGCCTTTGCGGCGTTGAGGCAGGCGATGGCGTTGCGGTTCAAAGAGGCCGCAAGCACATTGCCGTCCACTTCAGAAAGCGGCGCGCGCCGCATGGAAAGGTCGGCCCACACCAGGGCGTTCAGGCCGCCGAAGTGTTCGGCCGCTTCCTTTACGGCATCTTTTACCGAACGCTCGCTCAGGGGGTCGCAGCAAAGGGGCAGGGCGCCGGGCAGGTTTTTGACCGCATCCTGGGCTTTGGTCAGATCGGCGTCAAGCAGCGCGGCGTTCCAGCCGGCTTCGGCGAGCGCCTGCGCAGCGGCGGCGCCAATGACGTTTGCGCCGCAGATCACCACGGTTTTTTTCATTGTTGGACTCCTCCTCTCAATGGGGCTCAAACGCCGCTGAAGGCCGGCTTGCCGCGGCAGGCCACCGCGCCGCCGTCGCAGGGAATGTCGCAGCCGTTGATGGCCACGGATTCGTCGGAAGCCAAAAACAGCACCACTTCGCCGATGTCTTCCGGAAGGATCATTTTGTCGATGAGGAAGATGTTGAGCTGGTTTTCCAGCCAGCCGGGTTCGTCGATGTGGACCTTGGTCATTTCGGTGAGCACATAGCCCGGCGAAATGGAGTTGACGCGGATGTTGTAGCGCCAGAAGTCCGCCGCCAGCTCGGCGTTGATGCAGGTAACGCCCTTTTTGGTGATGGCGTAAATGGTGCGGTCGCCGGTGGCCAGGTAAGCGCGGATGCTCGCGGCGTTGACGATGCTGCCGCCGCCCGATCTTTCCATAAAAGGCGCGGCGGCCTTGCACATGAAGAACAGGCCGGTGAGGTTGATGTTGACGATCTTTTCCCAGTCCTTTACGCCGATGGTCTCGGTCGTGCCGCGGTGGGTGGAAACGCCGGCCAGGTTCACCAAAGCGTCCACGCTGCCAAAGCGGCCGTATACCTCTTCAAACAGCTTCGGCGCGTCGTCGTACTTGGTCACGTCGAAGGCCCAGAAGGCGCAGGGGGCAAGGGCGCCGATCTCTGCTGCGGCCTTCTCGCCCGCGGCGGGGTTCATGTCTACAAGAGCGATCTGGTACCCCGCCTGAGCCATGGTGCGGGCGACCGCCAGGCCCAGACCGCCCGTGCCGCCCGTGATGACGGCTGTCTTTTTCTTTGCGCAGGAATTCATGCGGTCCTCCTTTCGGTTCAAAAAGCTGTGAGAGAAAACAGGGAAAAGCGCTGCAAAAAACAGGAAAAGCCAGATTTGCCAACAAAATCAAATGGAGCATTTGAAGCATTATTATTCAAAATATACCATGAAAAACAGGGCCTGTAAAGCAAAGATTTGATAAAATTAGAAATTAATTTCGTTAATCGCTCAATTTGTGTCAATTTATGGTCATTAAAAGAAAAATGTGTTCTAAATTTGCAAAATGTGCTTGCAATACTGGGGAAGCTGTGGTAATAGTAGGATATTACAGGCAGTAGCTTTTCTTAGTTTCCTTTTGCGGCGCGGTTCTTTTTGCTTGTTTCTTGTTCTGCCGCGCGGCCTTCGCTAGTTTTCCAGTCTTGTGCTTCTCTGCTGCAGGTCACGGCATTTTTTGCGGCAGATCATAAAAAAACCGTCGTTTCAAGGAGGAATTCTCATGGCAAAGTATCTTGTCGGCATCGATGAAGGCACCACCGGCTGCAAGACCTGCGTGTTCGACCTTGCAGGCAACATCCTCGGTACCGCGTACCGCGAGTACCCCTGCTACTACCCCAACCCCGGCTGGGTGGAGCAAAAGGCAGAAGACATCATTCCCATGCTCTACCCTTAGTAGACAAGGGGATACACGGTTTTCACGGCCCGTGCCCCCATAGAACATCGTTGCGAGCCCTCTTCAGT
>CALWSW010000108.1 GCA_944384305.1 uncultured Christensenellaceae bacterium | reverse complement strand
GACCCTTTGCCAGGAGATCAAAGAAAACCTTTCTCTGGCGCTCGCTATGGGGTACCGGCTGCGGGCGACCTACTTTGGCGGCGGCACGCCCACGGCGGTCTCGTGCGCTCAGCTCGAGCGCATCATTGCCGCAGCGCTCGAAACGGCGGGCGGCGCGGGGCGCGAGTTTACCGTGGAGGCCGGGCGGCCGGACACCATTACGCCCGAAAAGCTCGCCATGCTCAAGCGCATGGGGGTCAGCCGCATCAGCATCAATCCCCAGACCATGAACGCCGATACCCTGGCGCTCATTGGCCGCAGTCATTCGCCCAACGAGGTAGAACGCGCCTTTTTTGAGGCGCGCGAGGCCGGCTTTCACAACATCAACATGGATACCATCGCCGGCCTGCCGGGCGAAACGCCCGAAATGGTCGGCTACACCATGGAGCGTATCGCCGCGCTTTCGCCCGAAAACCTTACGGTGCACACCCTGGCCATCAAACGTTCTTCCCGCCTGAAGGAGCACCTGGGGGAAGTGGAGCTGCCCAACGCGCAGGCAGTGGAAAAAATGCTGGATGTTTCCAGAAAAGCCGCCATTGCCATGGGGATGCACCCTTATTACATGTACCGCCAGAAGTATATGCAGGGCAACTTTGAAAACGTGGGCTACACCAAGCCGGGCCTGGAATCGATCTACAACATCGACAATATGGAGGAGACGGCGAGCGTCCTCGCTTTGGGCGCGGGCGCTATCACCAAGTGGGTGTACGACGGCGGCAGGCGCATCGAGCGCGTGGCCGACCCCAAAGACCTGCGGACCTATTTCGAAAAGACCGGCACGCTGCTGGAACAACGAAGGGCGCTGTTGGAGCGCGCCGCAGAGAGCCTGCCGGGCTTTGCCGCGGCAGATGCTTGCGCTTTCAAAGATCCTGCAATATAATGGATGACACGATTGTCTGACCGGAGGAGAACAGTGGCTAAGATTCCAATGAAGACCCCGCTCGTCGAGATCGACGGCGACGAGATGACCCGTGTTTTGTGGCAGTGGATCAAGGAAGAACTCATCTGCCCCTTTGTGGAGCTCAAAACCGAGTATTACGACCTGGGCCTTATGAACCGCGAGGCGACGAAGGACCAGATCACCGTTGACGCCGCGCAGGCCATCAAGCGCCTGGGCGTGGGCGTAAAGTGCGCCACCATCACCCCTAACGCCCAGCGGGTGGAAGAATACGGCCTTTCCCAAATGTGGAAAAGCCCCAACGGCACCATCCGTTCCATTCTGGACGGCACCACCTTCCGCGCGCCCATTGTGGTGGACTGCATCCGCCCCTTTGTGCCCAACTGGAAGAAGCCCATCACCATCGCCCGCCATTCCTATGGCGACGTGTACAAAGATACCGAGCTGCGCGTAGCGGGGCCGGGCACGGCCAAGCTGGTGTTTGAGGGCGCAGATGGTTCGCGCACCGAAAGCGAGATCTTCCGCTTTGAGGGCCCGGGCATTGTGCAGGGGCTTTACAATATCGACCGCTCCATCGAAAGCTTCGTGCGCTCCTGCATGGAATACGCGCTTTCTGCGGGGGAAGATCTGTGGTTCTCGGCCAAGGATACCATTTCCAAGACCTACGACCACCGCTTTAAAGATATTTTTGCCGGGATCTACGAAAGCGAGTACAAAGCCCGCTTTGAAGAAAAGGGCATTGGCTACTTCTATACCCTCATCGACGATGCGGTGGCGCGCGTCATCCGCTCGGAAGGCGGGTTCGTTTGGGCGCTCAAAAATTACGACGGCGACGTGATGAGCGACATGGTCGCCACGGCGTTTGGTTCTTTGGCCATGATGACGAGCGTTCTGGTCTCGCCGGACGGCTGCACGGAATACGAGGCGGCACACGGCACGGTCACCCGGCACTACTACAAGCACCGCGCGGGGGAAGCCACTTCTACCAACTGCATGGCCACGCTTTTTGCCTGGACGGGCGCGCTGAAAAAGCGCGGCGAGCTGGACGGCATTGCCGAACTGAGCGCCTTTGCCGGGCGGTTGGAACAGGCGGCCATTCAAACCATTGAAAGCGGCGTTATGACCAAGGACCTTGCGGCCATTGCCGTTGGAGTGGAAGTCAAACCGGTGGATTCGCGCGGCTTTATTCGGGCCATTCGCGAGCATATGTAAGAAAGGGAGCAGAACCTACCATGAGCATTTATTCGGATTGGACGAGCATTGCGCAGATGCAGCGCACCGACAGGGAGACCCAGGAGTTTTGGACCGCTTACTTTGCCATGGAGCAGGGCGTGTACGAAAAGATCCTCTCCCGGCCCCAGGAACCGTACACTGGCACGTTCAAAGAGCTTGCCGGGGAGTTCGATATGGAGCTGCCGGTGTTTGCCGGTTTTATCGACGGCATCAACACCTCGCTCAAAGCGGGCGAGTACGATTTGGAAAGCCTGACGGAAGACAGCCCGGTCTCCTTGGAAGTCGATCTTGAAAAGCTCTACTACAACATGCTCGACGCCAAGGCGGAATGGCTTTACACCCTGCCCATGTGGAACGACCTGCTCACAGACGAACGCCGCAAGGAGATCACCAAGGAGTACCGCGCGGCCAACACCTATGTGGCGGCGCCCACCGTCGGCAGGAACGATCCCTGCCCTTGCGGCAGCGGCAAAAAATACAAAAAGTGCTGCGGCGCAAACCTGTAAGGTCTTGCAACGAGCTCTGCCTGCGCGGGTCTCCCGCGCTTTTTTATTAGAAAAAACCATGGCAGGGCAGGCAAATCATGCTTTTCTTAACTTTCGCTTTTTGAGTCAAACTAAGCGTACCCTTAGTCCGCTGAGGGGCACCTTTGGAAAGGAGGGCGCTTGGTTTATGAAGGGACTGTTTTTTCTGGGCGCGGTGACCGGCGGCGTGGCGGCTGCGGCGGCCATGGCTGCCGCCGTGCAGGCAAGGCACCCCGGACTGCTTGCAAGGGACTGCCGGAAAATGGCGTGCAGCATCAAAAAAATGATGCCGTAGCCAAAAGGAGCGGGGGCGCAGGGCATTGCTTTGCGCTCTGCCTGTTTTAAACCAGTCGATTCTGTGAATTTTACGCCTTCCGTTTTGCGGTCGTTGCCAAAAAAAGGACTTTGATGGTATAATCGTTGCAGCATCGAGCGCAAAGGAGGGAAGGAACCATGCGCGAAACCGACGGTCAGACTCAGCAGTTCTCTTTGGGGCGCGAGCATGCCCTCACGATCCCTGAGATCATCTCAACGGTGTATCAGGCCATGAGCGAAAAGGGTTACGACCCCATCAACCAGATCGTGGGTTACATTATTTCCGGTGATCCCACGTACATCACGAGCTACCACAACGCGCGTTACCTCATCCAGCGCGTGGAGCGCGACGAGCTGCTCGAAGAATTTGTGCGCTATTATATTTCCCAAAAGGAAGGGGTCTGAGTTGACGGCGCAGCGATATTTGGCGCTCGACGTCGGCACCAAACGTATCGGCGTTGCGGTGAGCGACCTTTTGGGAGTCGCAGCGCATGGCGTGGAAACTTATGCCCGCACGGGCGACGACGAAAAAGACGCCGAGCATTTTGTGCAGCTGGCGGAACGCTACCGCCCCGTGACCATCGTGGTGGGCATGCCCCGCAACATGGACGGCAGCTACGGCGCGCAGGCGGAATATACCCGCGCTTTTGCCGAAGTATTGCGCCAAAAATTCGACGGAGAGATCGAATTTTACGACGAGCGGCTGACGACTGCCGCCGCGGCCAAAGTGCTGTTAGACGCCGATTTGAGCCGTAAAAAACGCAAAAAAGTGGTGGACAAGCTGGCGGCGGTGCTGATTTTGGAAAGCTACATGACGTATCGGGCCAACCGCGCGGCGCGCGAACTGCGTGAGCACGGCCCTGAATGAGGTGACGGTATGGAAGACAAGGACCTGGTAGAAGTCGTGACCCTGACCGACAGCGAGGGCAGGGATGTCGACTTCGACCATCTGCTGACGTTTGAGTTTCAGGGCAAGACGATCGTTGCCCTCATGCCCATGACGCCGGTCGCCGGCGTGGAGGAGGACGAGGTGATGTTGCTTTCGCTCGAAAGGGACGAAAACGGCAAAGAGGTCTTTTCGCCCCTTGAAAGCGAGGAGTTTTTGAACGATGCTTTCGACCGCTTCCTGGAGCTTTTTGAAGAGATGGAAGAGGAGGAAGACTGAAGGAACAAGTGCCCGGAGCCACACAAAAATTGGGTGATCTGGACGCTTGTTTTTTTACAGGCCCTGTGGTATAATGCTCCAGAAAACGCACTTTTGAAGACCTTGCAGGCGTTGCCTTTGCGGGCTCCTGCAGGGGGTGATTCAAAAGGTGGTTCAAAAACATTTTTACGAGGTGAAACCATGTCTGTTATTTCCATGAAGCAGCTGCTCGAAGCCGGTGTGCACTTTGGCCACCAGACCCGCCGCTGGAACCCCAAGATGGCGGAGTACATCTTCACCGAGCGCAACGACATTTACATCATCGACCTGCAGAAGACCGTGAAGAAGGTTGACGAAGCTTACAACTTCGTGCGCGAAGTTGCCGCTTCCGGCGCGCCCATCCTTTTTGTGGGTACCAAGAAGCAGGCGCAGGAGTCGATCGCCGTTGAGGCACAGCGCTGCGACATGTTCTTTGTGAATCACCGCTGGCTGGGCGGCATGCTTACCAACTTCAAGACCATCCAGAGCCGCATTGCAAAGCTCAAGCAGATCAACAAGATGGAAGAAGAAGGCCAGCTCGACATGCTTCCCAAGAAGGAAGTCATCAAGCTCCTCAAGACCCGCGAAAAGCTGCAGGACAACCTGGGCGGCATTGCCGAAATGAAGCGCCTGCCCGGTGCGCTGTTCGTGGTGGACTGCAAGAAGGAACACATCGCCATTCAGGAAGCCCGCGCGCTCGGCATCCCGATCGTTGCTATCGTCGACACCAACTGCGATCCTGACGAGATCGATTACGTCATTCCCGGCAACGACGACGCCATCCGCGCTGTGAAGCTCATCGCTTCCAAGATGGCCGACGCTGTGCTCGAAGGCCGCCAGGGCGAGCAGGACACCGCCGAGGAGGAATCGGCCGAAGAAGCTGCCGCCGAATAAGGCTGCAGAATAAGCCCGAAATGTTTGGGGGAAGCAAAAGGGTTGTGCTTCCCTCTTTCACAGTTCATACATTCATTATGGAGGAACCACCATGGAGATTACTGCCCAGGCTGTTAAGGAACTCCGCGAGCTGTCCGGCTGCGGTATGATGGATTGCAAGAAGGCCCTGGTCGCCTGCGAAGGCGATGTGGACAAGGCCATCGACTACCTGCGCGAAAAGGGACTGGCTTCCGCAGCGAAGAAGGCCGGCCGCATCGCTGCCGAAGGCATTGTGGAATCCTACATCCACATGGGCGGCAAGATCGGCGTCCTCGTCGAGATCAACTGCGAGACCGACTTTGTGGCCAAGACCGACGAGTTCAAGGAGCTGGCCCACGACATCGCCATGCAGATCGCCGCTGCCAAGCCCACCTACGTTCGCCGCGAGGAAGTCGATCCTGCTGAGCTCGAGCACGAGCGCGAGATCAACCGCGCCAAGGAGCTGGCCGAGCCCAAGCCCAAGCCTGCGAACATCATCGAAAAGATCGTGGAAGGCCGCATCGAAAAATACCTCAAGGACGTCTGCCTCATGGAGCAGCCCTTCGTGAAGGATCCCGACAAGACCGTCACCGACCTCATCAACGAAAAGATCGGCAAGATCGGCGAGAAGATCTCGGTTCGCCGCTTTGTGCGCTACGAGATGGGCGAAGGCCTCCAGAAGCGCCAGGACAACTTCGCTGAGGAGATCGCTGCGCAGATCGCCGCAAAGTAAGGTCAGCGCGGGTTATAATTTGCGCTGGACAATCCAATGCAAAAAGAGCGAGTTACGTTATAGTAGCCCGCTCTTTTTGCGTGGAGTTGAAAAGGCTGTTTTGGCAGCTGCCTAAAACCCAAAATTCAGGGGCGGTCTTCGGGCTGTAGGTCCTGTAGCCGGCCGGCCGTCAGTGCTTCCAAATTTCGTTGGATGCGTTCGAGCGGCCAATCCCACCACCGCAGCCGCAATAAAGCGCCGGTAATCTCTTTTGAAAACCGTTGGCGGATCGGCCGTGCCGGAACACCACCAACGATCGTGTAGGGCGGAACGTCTTTTGTGACGAGCGCGCGAGCGCCAACGATCGCCCCGTCGCCGATGGTGACGCCCGAGAGGATGACTGCTTCGTACCCGATCCATACGTCGTTTCCGATGACGATATCGCCCTTGTTGTCCCAGGCGCCGGTCAGGTTTTCTGCGCTGAGGCTCCATTCTTCATAGAAGATGGGGAAGGGGTAGGTGGAAAGAGAGCGCAGGGTATGGTTGGCGCTGTTGAACAGGAATTTTACGCCGCTGGCTATGGAACAAAATTTGCCGATGATCAGGCGGTCGCGGTTGATGGGGTAGTGGTACAAAACATTGTTTGTTTCAAATTGGCGGGGGTCGCGCAAAGTGTCGTGGTACATGGTGAATTCGCCGGCGCAGATGTTGGGGTCGGTGACGACAGCTTTTAAGTAGACCGTGTTTGGGTCGCCGGCACGCGGATACATTTTTGCAGGGTCCATGGGTGCCTCCTTTTTTATGGGTCTGCGGCGTTTTGCTGCCGCAATGCTATCGTACTTTGCCTTCTTGCCCTTTTCCAGCCGCTGTTTGACACCGAAACATTTTGTGTCAACGCTCTGCGGGTCCGCCGCAAAACAGGCTGCCGCCTGTTTCGCAAGCGTTGCACCGTTCGCTTGGTCGCCCCTTGCGTTTGTTTTGCGACTGTACAAAAAGCAGGGGCTGCACTGCTGCAGCCCCTGCCGGCCGGTTTTTAAGGGTAAATGATCTTTCGAATGGCAGATACCGTCAAGCCGTACTCTTCGGCAAGAGATTCGGCCGAAGCGCCATTTTGCCGTTTTTCGCGGATCTGGCGGTTGCGGCGATCCAGCTCCTGACGGTAGCCCGAAACTTCTCCCCAGCGCTTTTTGCGCGCCGGATCGGCGGGGATATAAAGATACCCGCCCTGAAGGTAGTTCTGCAGTTCCCGCACAAGTTCGGCGGGGAGCAGAAACTGCGCATTGACGTATTTCATGCAAGCCTCTCCCTTGATGTAAGATCAAGCGGCAAAGCCAGCATGATTCTGCGACGAAAATTACTCCATGCAGTTGTCGCAGAACGCTGGCTCTGCATGGAGGATCACTTTGTTGCGCTTTTTCATAGAACTCACTTCT
>CALWSW010000107.1 GCA_944384305.1 uncultured Christensenellaceae bacterium | reverse complement strand
GCGTAGTCGAAGCACTTACCGGCGGCCTTTTTGTCTTTGATCTTGGTAAAGTCCATCATCGCGGTGTTCTCCTTTTTTGAATTGTGCAGGGTGGTGAGAGAGATCGGGTCGTTTAAAGGGAAAATCTGTGCAGACAATTTCTCATGTGGCTATTGTAGCACTTCTAACAAAGAAAAACAAGCCAAAGTGCAGAGATTCTGCGATTTTTCTTTTTTGCAGGCGCGCCCCGCTGGCTTTTGCGTAAAAAAGAAGGGCCTGTTGCAAAACAAACGTACGGAGTCACAGTTTTTGGAACAGCTGCTGTTTCAAAAATTAGTTGATCGAATCTGACAATTTAGTTGTCAGATTCGCAGAGGTTTTCTGAAAGAAAAGCAACCCTGCACCGTTCGCTGGCCGGGAGCGCCGAAAAGGTGCGACCAAGCGAACGGTGAAAAACTCGCGAAATAGGCGACAGCCTATTTTGCGACAGCTCCAAAAAAGAAAAGGGCCCCGCAAGGGCCCTTGTAAAACGAAAGCTTAAAACAGAGGAATGACCGCGCCGTTGTAGGTTTCTTCAATGAACTGCCGCACGGTGTCGCTCTGCAGCGCTTCGGCCAGCGCTTTTACGCGGGGGTCGTCCTCGTTGCCTTCTTTGACGACCAGCACGTTCTTGTAGTAGGTGACGATCTGATCGGACTGCGCGTCTTCAATGGCCAGCGCGTCGTCGATGGCGTTCAGGCCGCCCTGCAGCGCGTAGTTGCCGTTGATGACTGCCAGGTCCACATCTTCGAGCGAACGGGGCAGCTGCGCGGCGTTGAGCTCTACAATGTTGTAGTTGTGGGGGTTTTCGGCAATATCCAGCACGGTGGCGGTGGTGTCGACTCCCTCGTTCATGGTGATGAGGCCCTGGGCTTCCAGCAGGAAGAGCGCGCGGGCTTCGTTGGTGCCGTCGTTGGGAATGGCAATGGTGGCGCCGTCCTGCAGCTCTTCCAGCGAGGCGGTTTTGCCGGGGTAAATGCCAAAGGGCTCGTAGTGGATATCGGCCACCGAGACCAGGTGGGTGCCGTTGGCCTCGTTGAAGTCGTCCAAATACAGCTGGTGCTGGAAGAAGTTGGCCAGCAGTTCGCCGTCTTCGGTGGAGTTGTTGGGCAGCACGTAGTCGTCAAACTGCACAATCTCTACGGTGTAGCCCTGCTCTTCCAAAATGGGGCGGACCTGCTCTAAGATCTCGCAGTGGGGGGTCACGGTGCCGCCCACGCGAATGAGCTTGTCGTCATCGCTGCCGGAGCAGCCGGCAAACAGGGCAAGGCACAGCACAGCCGCCAGGCACACCAGGGCGGCGCGGAACAGAGTGGTCTTCTTCATGGCAATACTCCTTAAAATTCAGTAAAAGTCAGGGTGCGGTGGGTTTAATGGATGCGGCGGTCGATGCGCTTGGCGAGCCGCATACCGATTTCCTGAAACAGCTGTACGATCACGACCAGCAGGGCCACGGTGAGCAGCATGATGTCGGTTTGGTAACGGTTGTAGCCGTAGCTGACGGCAATGGTGCCCAGCCCGCCGCCGCCCACAAAGCCGGCCATGGCGGAATAACCCAAAATGGTGGTGATGGTGATGGCCGCGCCCACCACCAAGCTGGGCTTGGCCTCGGGCAGCAGCACCTTAAAGATGATCTGGCCGGTGGAAGCGCCCATGGACTGCGCCGCCTCGATGATACCGGGGTCGACCTCCTTGGCGGAAGATTCGACCATGCGCGCCACAAAGGGCGCCGAACCGATGACCAGCGGCACGATGGTGGCGGTGGAGCCGATGGAGGTGCCGACGATGGCGCGGGTGAAGGGGATGAGCATGACCGCCAGGATCAAAAAGGGAATGGAGCGCAGAATGTTGACGACGATGCCCAGCACGGTGTTGAGCACCGGCATGGGGCGCACACCTTTTTTGTCGGTGGTCACGAGCAGCAGCCCCAGCGGCAGGCCGATGACATAGGCAAAGAGGGTGGCCAGGCAGACCATGTAAAAGGTCTCGCCAATGCCGCTCACCAGCTCGCCGCTGGTGAAGAGATTGCGCAGCACGTCAGAAATCATACTCGCCCTCCTCTTTGTGGTAAATGCCGTGTTCGTCCAGGTAGGCCTGGATGCTTTCGATGGCGCCGTCGTCGTCCGGCAGCTGAATGAGCATCTGCCCAAAGGCCCTGCCGTCGATGTCCTTGGTATCGGCAAACAGAATGTTCACCAGCACGCCGCAGGCCAGGGTCAGGCCGGAAATGACCGGCTCGAACGACGAATTGCCGTCGAACACGATGCGCAGGCAGCGCCGCCCCAGCGGGATCTCCTTGGACTGGCCGCCCGTGGGCAGGATGAGCTCGCGCGCAATGGCCGACTTGGGGCGGATGAACACCTCCTGCACCGTGCCCAGCTCGACGATGCGGCTTTGGTCGATGACTGCCACGCGGTGGCAGATCTGCTCAATGACCTTCATTTCGTGGGTGATGACCACGATGGTCACGCCGAACTGTTGGTTGACGCTCTTCAGCAGCGCGAGGATGGAACGGGTGGTGTTGGGGTCCAGGGCGCTGGTGGCCTCGTCGCACAGCAGCACTTTGGGGTTGGTAGCCAGCGCGCGCGCAATGGCCACGCGCTGCTTCTGCCCGCCCGAAAGCTGCGAGGGGTAGGATTCCATGCGGTCGGCAAGCCCCACCAGCTCCAAAAGCTCCTTGGCGCGGGCTTCGGCCTCTTCGTGCTTGACGCCTGCGATCTCCAAAGGGAAGCAGACGTTTTTGAGCGCGGTGCGCTGTTCGAGCAGATGGAAACCCTGAAAGATCATGCCGATGGAACGCCGGGCCTCGAGCAGCTCTTTTTTGGAGAGCTTGACGAGGTCGCGCCCTTCGAGCAGCACCTTGCCGGCGGTGGGGGCCTCCAGGCAGTTGATGCAGCGCACCAGCGTGCTCTTGCCCGCGCCCGAAAGGCCGATGACGCCGAAGATCTCGCCCGGCTGAATGGCAAGGTCGATGTTTTCGAGCGCGCGCACCTCCCCCGCCTTGGTGCGGAAGGTCTTGCACAGCCCCTGCAGTTCGATGATGGGCTTTTCTGCGCCCGGTTCGGTTGTGTTTTGCAGCATAAGGTCCTCTTATTGGTCGGGCCGGCAAAAAGCCGGAAAAGAAGCAGAAACAAAAAGGCGCGCAAAGCGGCACATTCGGCTGCGCCTGCAGTTCTGCCGGATCAGGATCTCACAACGTGTCACTTTTTCGCCTCCTTTGCCGAAAAATGAAGGGGTCATTCGAATGTTTCCATTATAGAAGGCTTTGCGGGGAATGTAAACCCTTTGTGAACACTGTGGCGAGCCAAAGCGGCGCGGGGGAAGGCTGCGCGGCGTTGCGCGGGCGCGCCCGGCGTTGTATGATGGAACAAAAGGCAAAAAAGCCTTGCAAAAACCCGAACAATACCGTGTTGAAAAGAGGAAATGAACATGCTGTTTGTGTGTTACCCCAAGTGCAGCACCTGCAAAAAGGCCCGCCAGTTTTTGCTGGAACAGGGGCTTTCGTTTGAAGAGCGCGACATCAAGACCCAAAACCCCACGGCAGAGGAGCTTGCCGGGTGGTGGAAAAAAAGCGGCTTGCCGCTTTCGCGTTTTTTTAACACCAGCGGCCAGCTCTACCGCGGCATGGGCCTGAAGGACCGGCTGAAAGACATGACCGACGAGGAGAAGATCGCCCTGCTTTCGACCGATGGCATGTTGGTGAAGCGGCCCATCGTGGTGACAGAAGACAGCCTGTTGGTGGGGTGTAAAGAGGCGGAGTGGAAGGAAGCGCTGTTGCAGGAGGTATAAGATCCATACCCTGCGGGGCGCTGGGGCAGCCAAACCGCCCGCAAAAAACGGGGCGCTGCGGTTTTGCAGCGCCCCGTTTTTTGATGTGGGCAAAGAGTCAGAACGACTTCGTGGAATATGGGGCTTAAATGTTCTCCATAATGACGTTGGCCATCACGTCGGCCACGTGTTCGCAGGAATCGGCGCAGCGTTCCATGTACACAAACACCTCGCGCCAGCCGATGATCTCCAACAGGTCGGTGCACTCGGTGTGCAGGCGGCGCATACAGTTCAGGAAGCGCTTGTCGCCCTGTTCTTCGAGGTTATGGATGGCCACGATCTGCTCGTAGATCTTCTTGGACTTCTTAAAGTCGATGAATTCGACCAGGGCCTCCTTGGTGGCGTCGCAGCAGGAGATGATGACGTCTGCAAATTCGATGGCATCCGGCCGCACCGAACGGATGTTGTTGGTGTACAGGCGAATGAGCACGTCTTCCAAGCGGTCGGTGACGTTGTCGATGTGGTGGGAAAGCTCCGAGATGCTGTCCCGCTCGATGGGCGTGATGAAGGCCTTGATGAGCTCGGTCATCATCTCGTGCTTGCAGGTGTCGGCGTTGTGTTCGATCACGTGCATCTCTTTGAGCTTGTCGGGCAGGGTCTCGGTGTCAAAATGTGCCAAGACGTCCTTTAAAAGCCGTGCCGCCTGGCAGGCATAGTCCGCGCACTTTACAAAACAATCAAAATAATACCGGTCTGAGATCTTGGCCATGGTGGGTCTCCTTCTTCAAAATACAGTCAGAATGAAAAACAGAGGGGCAAAGGCGCAGCGCTTAGCCGAACAGCGCCATAAAGAGCTTGGCCATGAGAAAGCCGATCAGCCCGCAGCCGGGGAAGGTCAGCACCCATGTGAGCACCATGTCCTTCACCACGCGGAAGTTGACGGCCGAAAGGCGCTTGGTGGCGCCCACGCCCATGATGGCGGTGGTCTTGGTGTGGGTGGTGCTTACGGGAATGCCAAACAGGGTGGAGAGCAGCAAAGAGCTCGCCGAGGCCATGTCGGCCGAAAAGCCCTGGTATTTTTCCAGCTTGACCATGTCCATACCCACGGACTTGATGATCTTTTTGCCGCCCACCGAGGTGCCCAGGCCCATCACCACTGAGCACAGCAGCATCATCCAAATGGGCATTTCGACGCCGGCGGTGTTTTCTGAGCCGTTTAAGAGCATGATGGAGAGCATCAGAACGCCCATGAACTTCTGGCCGTCCTGCGCGCCGTGCATGAAGGACATGGCCGCGCCGCCAAAGATCTGTGCGCCCTTGAAGAAGCGGTTGGTCCTGCGCCGGTCGAGCCGCCGGCAGATGAGCGTGACCAGCTTGCAGATGAAGTAGCCCAGGAAGAAGCCGATGAGCGTGGAGAGCACCAGGCCGTAGATGACCTTGATCCACTCCGAACCGTTAACGCCCGAAAAGCTGCCCTGCAGCGCGATGGCCGCGCCCGAGAGCCCGGCGATGAGCGCGTGGCTTTCGCTGGTGGGAATGCCGAAGTACCACGCCGCGACCGCCCACAGGACGATGGCGAACATGGCGGCGCACAGGGCGATGAGCGCCATATCGGTGTGGCCCTGGAAGTTGACCATGTCGGTGATGGTCATGGCGACGCTCGAGTTCAAAAGCGTCATGACCAGCACGCCCAGGAAGTTGAAGGCAGCGGACATTAAAATAGCCGAACGTACGCCCATCGAACGAGTCGATATACAGGTGGCGATAGCGTTCGGCGCGTCGGTCCAGCCATTGACAAAAATAACCCCAAGCGTCAGCAGTACCGTGATGAGCACTACGGGGTTGCTCGTGACCTGACTCCAGAAAAAACTAAAGGAAATATCCATGCTTTCTCCCCACAAAGAACGGTCTGTAAGGTCAAATCCTTTCAAAAATTTAACCCATACTTTACAAAAATATCATAGCATGGATGAGCAATTTCGGCAAATATTTTTATCGTTCGACGCGCTTTCCCAAAGAAATTGCCCGAAGAAAGGGAAATTTCCTTAAAGAAGGGAAGAACGAGGGGATTTTGGGCCAGCAGGGCGAAAATTCGGACAGAAAAAAGGCGGCCGCACAGGCCGCAAAGATAAAGCGGATTTTACAAAACGCCGGGGGCACAAACAGAGGGATTCGTCATTTGCGCCCGGGGGCAAGCGCCTGCAGCAGGCCCTCGCACCCCTGGCGCACATCCTCGTAAGTGGCGTCAAAATCGCCGGTGTACCAGGGGTCGGCAATGTCGCGCGGGCGGCCGGTAAAGTCCAAAAGCAAATGCACCTTGCCCTCGGGGTCGCCGCCGGTGATGGCGCGGATCCCCGAGAGGTTGTAATGGTCCATGCCGATGATATAGTCAAAGTTCTGGTAATCCGCCCGGGTCATGCGCCGCGCGCGGTGCCCCCGCTCGGGAATGTTGTGCTCTTTGAGCTTTCTGCGCGTGCCGGGGTGCAGGGGGTTGCCGTGTTCCTCGTCGCTCGTGCCGGCCGAATCGATTTCGAATTCATTTCCCAACCCGGCTTTTTTGACGAGGTCAGCAAACAGGCACTCGGCCATGGTAGAGCGGCAAATGTTTCCATGGCACACGAATAACACTTTTACCATCTATTCAAAAACTCCTTGCAGTACGGTTTCTTCTCCCTTTTTCAGGATATTCCCCAGAGATTTTCAAGCGCCAGGGGCCCTGTCGCTCGTTGTACATTATATCCTGAGGAATGCGTGATTTCCAGTCCTGAAGGAATGTTACACGCTCCTGTGCAAAAGCGGCCGCCCGGACGACTTCCGGGCGGCCGCAGTCATGGTGTTCTTCGATCAGCTGGCAGAACCGCGCAGCTGGCCCACTCTCACGCAATGATCCAAGCGCAGGGTCTCAATGCGCCACACACCGTCGGCGCACTTGAGCATGTCGTCTACATACAGGCCATAGGCCTCGTACACTTCCCCGTTGTCGGAGTAAGTGTGGTGGCCCTGCATGCGCAGCATGACTTTGGCATGCGTGTCGTCTACGAAATACACAATCATGTTCGCGCCGAAATGGGTGGGAGCCAGATCGCCCTGACCCAGCGTAGCTTTGACGGAGTTCACCTGGCTTTCAATGTCGGTCGCACCTACATAGCCGTTCCAAATGGCCCGAAAACCCTGCTCGCCTTCTTCTGTTAGTACATCGCGGAGGGCATCGTAGTCGTTGAGGTCTGTCGCAATCAGGTAACGGTTTTTGGCCGCCACGATGTTGGGGATCTCTGCCAGCTGCTCTTCCGTATAGGGCTGACCAACGTTCATAAGGATTTCGTGTGCCATTTCTTTGAGTTCGTCGGTATATTCCAACGTCACGGGGACGGGAGCCACCGGCGCTTCGGCAGGCTGTTCGGAAGCCGCAGCTTCGACAGTTTCGTCGTAGAGGCCCACGGCGTGGCGGACGGCCAGGGGGCCGCCGTAGATGCCGGCTGCCAGGCAGGTGCCGCAGCTGGGGTAGCGCGCGCCGG
>CALWSW010000106.1 GCA_944384305.1 uncultured Christensenellaceae bacterium | reverse complement strand
AATGCGGTTGGATACCCGAAACACGTGCGTGTCTACCGCAATGGCCGGCACGCCGAACGCCACCGATGCCACGACATTGGCGGTCTTTCGCCCCACGCCGGGCAGGGTCTCCAGGGTCTCGATGTCCTTGGGCACTTCGCCGCCAAACTCCTCGCAGAGCTTGCGCGCCGTGAGCACGATGTTCTTGGACTTTGCCGGCCCCAGGCCGCAGCTTTTGATGTGGGGCAGCAGCTCTTCGGGCGTCAGCCTGGCAAACTGCTGGGGGGTGTTCCAGCGCTGGAACAACTCTTCGGTCACCAAATTGACCCGAACGTCGGTGCACTGTGCCGAAAGCATGACCGCAACGAGCAGCTCAAAGGGCGTGCGGTAGTGCAGGGCAGGCTTTGCCTGTGGGTACGCCTCTTCCAGGCGCCTAAGCGCTTCTTTCAGGCGTTCGTCTTTTTTTGCTTTGCTCTCTCGCGGCATTCGTTTTGTTTCCCTCTCGTTATGGTTTTTCCAGCCGGCGCAAAAGCCCGTTCAGCCTGGCCTGCTGCTTGGGGTCCAGCAGGCCCTGCGCGCTTTGGCGAAAACGTTCGATCTCGCCCGGGTCGACGCTGCCGGCGTACTTCTGCAGTTCGGCGAGCAATTCGGACTCGCTCTTTCCCTCAAAGCGCTGTTTTTGCCGTTCGAAGGATTCGTACACCCCCGGCGGCAGATCGCTTGGGGAGGGCGCGCGCCTGCTTTTGCCCGCCATGCTGCGCAAATCTTTTTTCATTATAACACACCTCCTTCAAACAGGGTATGCCGCCCGGGCAGAATGTTTCTCTCCGAGCGAGCATAAACCCAGTAATGGAGGTGAGCCCCATGAGATACCACCAGCGCCTGCCCCGCGAACCCCGCCGCGAGCCGCCGCAGAAAAACCCCGTTCTTGAAGCAAAGCCCTGCCAGGAGGCAGAGCCCGACAAGCAGATCCTGCTGATGGCGGCCCTGCTCGCCCGCTCGCCCGCCAACACCGGCGCGATGCTCGAAAGCATGCTGCCGCACATTGGCCCGCCCGCAGAACGCGAGCGCTTAAAAACTGCGCTGCGCTACGGCTGCGACCTTCGCTGTGCCGACGGCGTGCAGCGGCTGCGGGTGCTTTCGCGCTGCACCAGGCAGACCGCAAGCGTCGAGCGGGTCATTGCCCGCACAAAAAACCTGCAGAGCGCCATGGAGGCGGCAAGAAGCGGCAATCTGCTTTCTGCCCTCAGCGGCATGATGCCCATGATGGGCAATGCCGCGCACCTGTTGGAAATGCTGCGGGCCAACGCCCGCCGGCAGTAAAAGGCGGCAGGAACGCTTCCCTCGCTCCTGCCGCGTTTTGGGTGCCAGCCGCCCGTTACTCTTCGCTTTTGTCCTCTTCGTCCCACGCTTCAAGCACCTTGGTCATCTGAATGATGCGGCGGTTGCGCTTCTTTTCGTAAGCGGCGGCATCCTTCCACTTTAAGGCGCCCTCCCCCGCTCTTACGCCGGTCTTGCCCTGCTTCAGCAGCTCTTCGCCAAAGGGAAGGGTCACCGAGTCGTTGCACAGCGTGGGCAGCACGCCGCGCGAGACCGTCATGGTAATATCCAGCCCCACAAAATCCCAAATGGCCAGCGGCCCCTCAAAGCCGTAGCGAAGCCCGTCAGTATAGCGGATGGCGTTTTCAGCGTCCTCGGCGCTGATCCACCCGTTGCCGATCATAGAATACAGCTCGCGGTTGATGACGGTGGCCAGACGGTTGACGATAAACCCCGGTACAAAGTGGTTCAGCACCGCTGGCTTTTTGCCCACCGACTCGAGCAGGGCGCGCATCTTTTCCACCGTTTCATCACTGGTCTTGGGGCCGCGCACCACTTCGATCAGCTTCATCAAATGCGGCGGGTTGAACCAATGGGCAATGATGAGCCTTTCCGGCTTGGCCACCACCCCTTCGCACACGCTGAACACGTCCATGCCAGAGGTATTGCTGCAAAAGACGCAATCAGCACGGCAACAGCCGCTGAGCGTCTGGAACAGCTCGCGCTTTGCCGCGGGGTTTTCGGCAATGGTCTCCATCACAAAGCCGGCCGAGCCCGCAAATTCGGGAATGCGGGCGGTGGTGCACACGTGCAGGTTTTGCCTCACGTTGGCGCGGTAGCTTTCATCTGCCAGCCCTTCCTGCACCATCCCATCGATGGCGGTCTCGATCCGCTGTTTTGCCTGCTCCAGATGTTCTTCGCGCCGGCAGCTCATGTAGGTGCGGTAGCCGTGCGCCGCAAAGACCTGCGCCATGCTCGAACCCATCGTTCCTGCCCCCACCACCAAAATGCACATCTCTTCCCTGTTCATCGTTGCTCCCCTTTGTGATCGGTCGTTGGTTTTTGTGCTCAAACACCGTATTCGCGGTTTGACTAAATTTTACCACGCTTTACAACTTCCGCATAGCTCTTTGCCGTAATTTTCACAATTTTTTCCTTCTTTGTCCCAATTTTTTCTGCCGGGCAAATCTTTGCAGCACCGCCGCTGTTCTTTGCCAATAGCGGGAAGAACGCCTTTAGGCAAGCAAAACGCGGCAGGAACGCTTCCCTCGTTCCTGCCGTGTTTTGCTCTTTTTGGTTTCGGCTGCCTCAATCGAGCTCGATGGCCCTTTTTAACACATTGCGGGCGATGGGCGCGGCCACAGTGCCGCCGCTGCCGCCGTTTTCCACCACCACGGTAATGGCGTAGGGGTGATCGTCGCTCAGCACAAAACCGGTGAACCAGGCGTGGTCTTCCACATTGCTGCCCACCTGCGCCGTGCCGGTCTTGCCGCCCACGGTATAGCCGTCGATCTGTGCGCGCGTGCCGGTGCCGCTTTCCACCACGGCCACCATCAGCTGCTGCAGCGCCTGTGCTTCTTCGGTGGAAAGCGGGGTGCTGTACACCGTTTGGGTAAGGCTTTTGGTGATGCGGTTGTTGCTGTTGATGACCGAGTGCAAAAGCTTCGGTTCCATCATAATGCCGTCGTTGGCGATGCAGGCGGTGATCATGCACAGGTTCATGGGCGTAAGAACATCGCGGTACTGACCGACGGACATCCAGGCGTTTTCGTAATCGCTCTTGCCCTTTTCAATGGAGCTGGGGTAAATGACAATGTCGCGGAAGGTAAAGTCCACCCCCACGCCCAGCTCCTGGGCCATGCGCACCACTCGGTCGGCTCCCAGCTCCAGGCCGATCTTGGCAAACGAAACGTTGCAGGACTTGGCAAAGGCGGTGGTCAAGCTCAGCTCGTCGTGGAAAGAGGACTGATAATCGCGCACATACAGGTATTCAAGCTCGCTTTCGGGCTTCTTTTTGTTTTCGGCATCCTCCTCGGGCGTGGTCGAAACGTTGGGCAGGTAGCGGCCCTGCTCCTTGTCGAAGGCCATGGGGCCGCCGCACTCAATGAGCATCTCCTGCGCGTTGGGCAAATAACGCAGCGCCGCAGCCGCCGTAATAATCTTGAACACCGAACCAGGAGTGTACTGGCCGGCCGTTACGCGGTTGACCAGCGCGCCGTCTTCGCCCGTTTCGGCCTCCTTTCCTTCCTCGTCGAAAAAAGCCGAAAGGTCGTTCAAGTCGAACGTGGGGCTGGAGGTCATGGCCAAGATCTCGCCGGTCTTGTAGTTCATCACCACCACCGCGCCCTTGTAGCCCGAAAGGTTTTCGGCGGCGCAGTCGTTCAATTTGGCGTCCACCGTCAGCTTGACGTTGCTGCCCCGCTGCTTTTGGCCGGAAAAGAGCGCGCCCAGCCGCTCGAACAGGCTGGAATCCATGCCCAGCAGGTAGTTGGCAAACAGGCTTTCGGCACCGCTGCCCGTTAAGCCGTAGCTGTCGCCAATGACGTGCGCCAGCGAGAGCCGGGTGCTTTTGTCGTCGATGTAGGTGCGGTTGCCCTCGGCGTCGGTCGAGGCCAACACAGTGCCGTTGCGGTCCAAAATATCACCGGCGGTCACAGCGCTTTTTTGATCCTGCAGCCGCACATTATAGGGGTTGGTCTGCCAGCGGTTGCCGTAGGTGTACAGCGCGTAAACAAAGTACACGGCGAGCGCCACGAACAGCGCCAGCACCACAAACAGCACCGCCCGCGCATTTTTACGGAAGGATCTCACAGCTCTTTGCCACGCTCCCTTCTGCGTTGATTCTGAATGCCAATGCCCTGAATGACCCCCACGGCGATCAGCCCCGAGAGCATGGAACTGCCCCCGTAGCTCACAAAAGGCATGGTAACGCCCGTGAGGGGAATGAGCTTGATGATGCCCCCCAGGATGATGAAGGCCTGCAGCGCGATGGTGACCGTGCAGCCCAGTGCCACAAGGGCCGAGAAGCGGTCGGTGCACTGAAAGGCCGTGGAAAGCCCGCGCAGCAAAAACAGCACGTAGAGCGCCACCACGCACAGCCCGAAGATGATGCCGAACTCCTCGCAGATGACGGCGAAGATATAGTCGGTATCATAAGCCGGGATGCTCTGCGGTGTGCCCATGCCCAGCCCCATGCCGAACAGCCCGCCAGAAGCGATGGCCATGAGTCCCTGCGCCACCTGGTAGCCCGAATCATAATAATCCGCCCAGGGGTTCTGCCAGGCCTGAACGCGCACTCTCACGTGAGGAAAGAGCACATAGCACAAATACGCCGCCGCGCCGCTGGCCACAATGCCGCCCCCCACCACCAGCTTGTTGCCGGTGGCGGCGTAGTACACGGCAATGGTCGCGCCAAAGAAAATGAGCACCGCGCCCAGGTCGCGCTCCAGCATCAGCAGCCCCAAAAGCGCCACTAAAAAGACCCCAGGCAGCCACAGGTCCCGCAGGCGTGTTTTTTCTGCCAAGAAGCTCGCCAGCACAAACACCAGCACCACCTTGATGAGCTCGCTGGGCTGCAGCGAGAAAAAACCCAGGTCGATCCAGTTTTTTGCGCCGTACTGTTCGTCGCCAAACACCAACGGCAGCGCCAACAGTCCCACCGAGCCTGCCATGAGCAAATAACACAGGGCGCGGCTTTTGAGGCGCTCGGTATCGCTGAACAACAAAGCTGCCACAAACATGGCCACAATGCCGATGCCGATGGAAAGCAGCTGCTTTAAAGCCGTATCCGGCGCGATGCGGTACTGCACAATGATGCCCACGGCAATGAGCAGGTCGACGATAATCAGCAAATGCCGGTCGCACTCGGGGTAGACCCCGCAGAACATGCGGTAGGAGCCGTACAGCAGCACGAGCAGCACGCCTCCGGCAACCAGGGCCTGCCCGTCGAACTCCTCTTTGCGGAAGGCGAGCAGCACAAAGGCCGAAAGCACCAGCAGAGCGATGGGCGCAAACAGCCCCCGCACCGATGCGGCGCCCTTTTGCCGAATGTTCTTCTTTTTCACCGCTTACCTCCTTCTTTCGGGCGGATCATCTTCATACAGGCTTTGGGCAAAGTCCGCTCCTGCCGCACGGCCGCCCGGGCGTTTGCCCAGGCGCCGCTGCAGGTAACCGCCGTCGTCCTCGTCGCGGTCTTCGTCTGCATCGCGATCTCCGTAATTCTCATACGGCGCGCGGTCTTCATCATCTTCTGCGGCGTCTTCATCCTCTCTGCCGTAGTCTTCGTCTTCATCTTCCCAATCACCGTCTTCGCCGCACTCCTCTTCGTCCCCTTCGCCGTAAGCTTCTTCGCAGTCCTCCTCGTAGGCTTCCTCATACTCTTCCTGCTCCTCGTCGGGAAGTTCATAGCTGTACGGCGGCGCGTAATACAGGTCTTCAGGGCTTCGTTTTCCCTCACCGCTCCCCGCCAGGTGCAAAAGCAGCCGTACCGGCCCCAGGCCGATAACGTCGCCATCAAACAGCGCCACATCCTCGGGGATCCTTCGGCCGTTCAACAGCACGCCGGCCTTTGTGCCGCAGTCCGAAAGCAGAATGCGGTCTCCCTTTTGGTAAATGGAGGCGTGCAGCGGGGCCACACCCGGCGCACTGAGCCTCCAGTCGGCCTTGCGGGCGCTGCCAATGCGGTTTTCCCGGCGCAGGGCGTAACGCCTGCCGTACAGGGGGCTTACCTTGCCCCGCGCATCCAATTCCGGGGCCACTACTTCCAGCAGGCCCACGGTATATTTAGAGGAAGCGGCGCGCTCCCGCGTGCGCTGCTCGTTCCAGCCCCGCACCACCGAGCGCACCAGCCGGAACAGCAGAAACACCATGAGCGCGGCAAACCAGTAACGCAGCACGTAAACTGCGATCTCATAAGCAGAACCTTCCAAATTGCCCTCCCACACCTCACGGGTTATTTGTCCTTGACGGCATCTTTATTCTTGACGGTAAATTATATCATAAATTCCCCAACGGGATGTGAACAAAACATGACGCCGCCCTTTCTTTCGCCCCGTTTCCCTCCCTTTTTTGGATTTTTGACCGGTTTTCTTACTTCTATTTGCCCTTAAAAAAACCCCCAAACACCGCGGTTGTTCGCAAGTGCCCCGGGCTTTCTTACCGTTTTCTTACAAATTTGAAACGATGCGCCGGCAGATTTTGTTCCCCAATAGGGCCTGCTGTAAAAACCGCACCATGTTCCCAGCCGTGCCTTGGTGGTGCGCCTAACGGGCTGCATAGACCCCGTCAAGGAGCCGCAGCCTTCGCCCGAAAAAAAGTTTTTTGCCCCGTAACACAAACCCACCCCGGTTCATAGCTTGAAAGTGTGAGGAGCAGACGCCCTCACGCCGCGGCTCTTCTGCCGCCCGCGGCGCAAACCTACAGACCAAGGAGGCAAAACCTTATGTTCGGCACCTGCAACAACGAAATGTGGATCATCATTCTTCTGCTTCTCTTCTGTGGCGGTGATTGCGGCGACTGCGGCTGCAATACCAGCTGCGGCTGCACCACCACCTGCTCGAACAACAGCTGCTGGTGGATCATTCTTCTGCTCCTGTTCTGCCAGAACGGCTCGGGCTGCTGCTGCACCGACAACTGCAACTGCAACATGACCACCACGACCTGCGGCTGCGGCTGCAACTGACAGACCCCTTTTGCACGGAAAAAGCGGACGGCCGGCCCGTCCGTTTTTTGCTGCCTGCGCGCTACGCGGGGGGCGCCTAGCCGCACAAGAAACGCCCGCCGCTTCAACAAGCGTAAATACCGGCCAAACCGTGCAGAACACAGCGCAGCAGGGCCGCCGCAAACCTTCGTTCTGCGGCGGCCCTGCTTTTTTATATCTTGCAGTATCCTAGGGCGCTCACCCCACCGGCTGCTCCTCTTCGTAGCCATACAGCCCGGCCAGGTACTCCTCCTGCGCGGCGTCTATCTGGTTCTGGTCGCCGATCGTTACCGTCACTTCCAATTCCTCGCCGCTGCGCCAAATGGTCAAACGCCCGGTTTCTCCCCCGCCCTT
>CALWSW010000105.1 GCA_944384305.1 uncultured Christensenellaceae bacterium | reverse complement strand
CTTGTCCATTGGGTTGGCCGCGCATATCGTCGGCTCGTCCAGCACCACGCCGCCGCTTTTTGAGATCTTCGTGCGCGCCGTTCCCACGTCGATGGCCAACGAGCGTTCCCTGCCTTTCATCCCCAACACACCTCCGCACACGGTTTTTCCCAAGTATCTCCCGGAAATTGCCAATTCATACCGGGCGCTTTTCCTTTTGCGGGATTTGTGATAGTCTATGAAGCAGGAGTTGATACTATGATAGGAAAACTGACCAAACCTTTGGTACTCGCTTCGGCCTCGCCGCGCAGGCAGCAGCTTTTGAGCTACCTTGGCCTGCCTTACGTGTGCATGGTCAGCGGCGCCAACGAAGCGCTTGAGGGCGATTACCTGCCTGAAGAGGCCGTCGAACTGATCGCCGAGCGCAAAGCCCGCGCCGTTTTGCCCCTGTTGGACCGCCCCAGCCTGGTCGTTGGAGCGGACACCGTGGTGGTGCTGGACGAAGAGCGGCTGGGAAAGCCCCAGAGCCGCGCGGACGCCAAGCGGATGCTGCAGGCGCTTTCCGGCCGGGTACACGCCGTGTACACCGGGCTGTGTGTGCTCGACAGCGAGACCGGCGAGTTTGCGACCGACGCCGTGCGCACCGAAGTGTGCTTTGCCCCCATCTCGGAAGCCGAGATCGACGCTTACATCGCCACCGGCGAACCCATGGACAAAGCGGGCGCCTACGCCATTCAGGGGCCGTTTGCCGCCAACATCACCGGTATCCACGGCTGTTATTACAACGTGGTGGGCCTGCCGCTCCATGCTTTAAAACAGCTACTGACCCCTCATTTGCAGACCGGATCTTTGGAGGTGCCCCATGAAGAAGATCGAACTTGAGTACCACGCACACTCCTGCTTTACCCTTGGGGTGGAGGGCTACCGCATCGTCATCGACCCCTACTGCACCGGCATGTTCCCCTGGCTCGGTGAACTGCACCTGAACGCCGAAGAGGTGCTTTGCACTCACGGCCACGGCGACCACGCCCACACAGCGGCCGTTGCGCTCGAACCCAAGCCCTGCCCCGTAAAGCTGGCCGTGACCCGCATCCCCTGCGCGCACGACGATCATGGCGGCCAAAAGCGCGGCATGAACGACCTGCTGCTCTTTGAAGCAGAAGGACTGCGCGCAGCGCATTTGGGCGATATTGGCTGCGATCTGACCCCCGAGCAGAAAGCCCCGCTCTTTGATTTGGACGCGTTGATGATCCCCGTGGGCGGGTACTACACCATCGACGCAGCGCAGGCTGCGGCCCTTGCGAAAGAACTGCGGGCCAAAGTCATCATTCCCATGCACTACTGCCCCAATGCTTTCTGGGAAAAGGACAGCGTCATCACCACTGTATCGCCCTTCCTTGCACAGTTCAAAGACGTCACGAGGCTTGCTGGAAGCACGGTCGTTGTAGACGGCAGCGAGCAGGGCGTGGTACTGCCTGCCTGGCCGCTTTGATGTGTGCTGTCCCCCGCCAAACAAAAAAGGCCCTTACCAAAGGGCCTTTTTTGTTTGGCGGGTTCCTGTTACCGCTCATCACTGCAGAGCTGCACGGCAATGCCTGCCTGCTCAAGCGCAGCTTTCGCTTCCAGCCGCTTTTCCTCCTTCACGCAGAAATAATCGGTATCGAACGTTGCAAACGCGCACAGGCTGATACCCGCGCCAGCCAGCGCCGAAGAGATCTGTGCCAAAATGCCCACGAGTGAAAACTCCAGCGTCCCCGCCACGCGAAACAGCCGCCAGCCGCTTTCGGTGCGCTGCGCGCCGGACGGCTCGCACCCCTCCCTGCAAAGCACGGAAAGCTCTTCTTCGGTGCGGGCCCAGAAGGAAAAAGGGCCGCAGTCACGCATGGTTTGCGCAGCGGCAAAGCGGCAAAACACAAAGCCGCCTTCCACTTCCTGCACAAAAAGCCCCGCTTGGGGGCTTTTTGCTGTATGCGTCACGCTCACTTCGCTTCGTCCTTGGGGGTGAGCTTGACGTCCTTGTCGTTCTCGACGTCGGCGCTGTCCACCGTAGAGACCGCGCCCTTGGAGATGGTCAGCTTGACCTTGTCGGGGCCGCACTCAATGGTGAGGATATCGTCCTTCACGTTGCACACCCTGCCGTAGAAGCCGCCGATCGTGCGGATGCGGTCGCCTTCTTTGATGGAGTTGAGCATTTGCTTGACTTTCTTCTCGCGCTTGCGCTGGGGCACGATCATGATCACCACCATGATGACCAGCATGACGATGAGCAAAAACGGGCCAGAGAAGAAACTTGCTACTTCTTCAGTCATTTTAAAAGAGACCTCCGTGTGTTTGTTTGTGAGTCCTTACCATTTTACCCACAATCCTGTTCGCCCGTCAAGTAAAACCGGGCAAACCTTCCGATATTTCCCGCCGGGCGCTCAATACCGGTCAAAAAACAACGAACTGCGCTTGGGGAAGGCCCGCAGAAGCGCCTTTGCCGCGCCTTCGGATGCCGGCCTGAGTTCGCCCAGCGCCAAGGCTGCGCGCGCCTCCTGCCCGCCGAAGAGCAGCCCGGCAAGGGTCTCGACCGGGCAGAGGGCGTCCGCCTTCCCGCCCCGCTCCAGCGCAATGCGCCCGCTGTTGGGCACCATTCTCCACACGCCGGAGTTTTCGGGGAGGAACTCGTCCACGATTTCGAGCGCCAAAGGCTCTATCAGTTCGGTTTCGCAGCCCCCGAGCAGTGCCGGCAGGTCGACGGGGCGCACCATCGCGCCGGGGTCTGCGCAGGCCATCGCGCGGGAATCGCCGAACCAGGCGTGGGGGAACTCCCCTTCCGGCAGCGTGCCGGAAACCACCTTGCAGCCCGTTGTGCGGGCAACTTCGCCCAATTTGGTCAAAAGCGCGCGCAGGGCGCGGCCGTCGGTGTACACCAGTTCTTCTATGTCGGCGCGTTCTTCTTCCAGCGCAAAGAGCGCGTAGCCGCCCGGCACCGCCAGCGTGCTACCGCCGTCGCTCTTCCACTCGGCCAGGCGGCAGGCACATCGTTCCAGCGTGCGCAGCGGCGCGGCCTCAAAGCGCGCAGACATGACAGAGAATACAGCCAGCATCCCCTCGGGCGTTGCCTCGCCGGCCTCAGAATGCGCGCCGAGCGCCGCCAGGCTGCTTGCGGGGATCTCAAACGCCGCGCAGGTATTGAGCAGGCCAAACCCCATTTTGCGGTAAAATCCGTAGTGAAAGGGGTAAAGCGCCGCCGCCTGAATGCCCTTTTCTCTCAGCTCGTAAAGCGAAGCGCGCAAAAGCGTTTTTGCACAGCCCTGGTAACGGAATTTTTGAAAGGTCGCCACGCCGTAATAAAAAGGCAGCTCAAGCGCCCTGCCGCAAAGCGAGAACGAAAGCAGCAGCACGTGCAGCGCCGCGGCCAGTTCCTCCCCTTTTAGGAGCAAGCGGCAAAATTCCGGCCGGTATTTGTGCGCAAACAAATAGTCCAAATAGGCTTCGCTGTCTTCGGGAAAGGCTTCCTGCCAAAGGGCGCGCAGCTCGTTCTGCCGCGCGCCCTCATCCTGTTTCACGAACATGTCAGCCCTGCACCTTGGGCATGGTCTTGGAATCCACCGCCGCCTGGATGATCTCTTCTGCCGACTCGGTGATGCCCGCCTGAATGGTAGCGATAACGGCGCCTTCCACCACCGGCGCATCCACAAGCTTGACGTGCGCCGCCACTTCGGGGTCGAGCATTTCAACAGCCATCTCCGTCGAAAGGATGGAGCTGCCGATGTCTGCAAAGACCAGAACATCGTCGCCGCTGTAAGCCTCTGTAATGGCGTTCATGATCTTTTCTGCGCTGGTGCCCACGCGGCCGTCTTCCGTGCCGCCGGCAGCGAGCAGCTTGATGCCGCCCATGTTCATTTCGGACGCGATCTCTACCGCGCCTTCGGCAACCTTTGCGCTGTGGGAAACGATGACAATGCTGATCATTCCGGGCTCTCCTTTTTTGCACGAATCAAAATTTCAAACCGCTAACAGTTTGCGCATTGAATTGTAACACACCTTGCGCAAAAGAACAAGAATCCCGCCGCAAAAAGCGCACGTGCAACGCAAAAAACCGCAGTTTGGCGCTTGAACGCCGGTTTTGCCCCACATCGCCGCCGCAGGGCGCGGCCAAGCCCGCCGAAAAAGCCTCGCGCTTTCGCCCCATTGGGCAGCCGGGCTGCAAAAACCCCGCAAGGCAAGCCTTGCGGGGTGGTTTTCGCATGTTTCCCGAGGGATTACGACCTGCGAGCCTGGAAGCAGGCGCTGCAGTAGATGGGCCTGTCGTTCTTCGGCTGGAACGGAATGCGGGTGGGAGCGCCGCAGGCTGCGCAAACGGCGTCGTACATCTCGCGCTCGCCGCGGTCGGTGCGCTCGCCACGCGCGGCCTTCTTGGCGTCGCGGCATGCCTTGCAGCGCACGGGCTCGTTCTGGAAGCCCTTTTCGGCGTAGAACTGCTGCTCAGAAGCGGTAAACACAAATTCGGCGCCGCAGTCACGGCATACGAGAACCTTGTCTTCGAACATTTTGGATGATCCCCCTGGAAAAATAATGATGGTTGACTGCGCGAATCGGCTGACCTGGTCTTTGACCCCACACTCGCCGACTGCAAGTTTCGCTACCGGGGGGCTGCCCTTCCACTACTACTCATCTCAAGCTGAAACTGCCGCCGCCGGCAAAAGGGCGCTGGCCCTGCCCGGGGCGAACAAGAAATCACTTGGCCGGACTTACTTCTAAGCCGCACCATGATCATCGGGCGAAGAATTATCCCGACTTACGTGGGTCGTTTGGCCTGCGACTGGCATCGACTTGCAACCACAGACCCGATTCTTTGCAATCGCTTACATTTTACAGTCTTTGAAGGCGGATTGCAACAAATTTTTATCGCCATAAACGAATATTTTTTCAAAAGAAAGGGTTATTAATGGTACAGTTGTTTGTGCGCTTTGCGCGCCTTTCGCGCAAATTCGGCAAATCAAGTGTAAACTTTTTAGGACGTCCTATAACATCATATTACTTGATATTCACAACATCGCTCACCCGGCAGGGTTCCAAGCCGCGTTCCCGCAGGCCGTCTATGATCTCGCCCAGCACTTCGGCGGTCTCCTTTACGGGGTGCATCAGGATCATATCGCCGGCCTGCGGGTCGCGAAAGACGCGGTCCAAAATGGCTTGTGCGCCGTCGCGCCGCCAGTCGATGGTATCCACCGACCACAAAACCACCGTGTTGCCCAGTTCCTGCGCAGCGCGGACGCACTCTTCGTCGTAATCGCCCGAAGGCGGGGCAAAAATGGCGGGGCGCACGCCGGTGAGTTCTTCTATGAGGTCGGCCGAGGTCGTGATCTCTTCCTTTACTTCTTCAGCCGAAAGCTCGCTGTAATTTTTGTGGTGGTAGCCGTGGTTCCCCAGCTCGTGCCCGGCCGAGGCAATGAGCTGCAGCGACTCCGGCCGTACTTCTGCCCATTGACCCAGGATATTGAATGTGATGGTAACGCCCTTTTCCTCCAGCACGGCCAGCATTTCGGGCAGGTATTCTTCCCCCCAGGCAACATTGCACTGAATGGCGATCTTGCCGGAATCCCGGTCGCCGGTGCGCAGAGGCTCCGCCGCAGCTTGCGTGTTGACCGGCGCCGGCGCCGCGCCCGAGACCAGCGCCGCGGCGCAAATAAAAGCTGCCGCCGTAAAGGCCATGGCGACCGAAAGGCTGCTGGCGCGCCTTTTGTGCTGTTTTAACCGGCGTACCCCGTTGAGCGCCCGGTACAGCGGGCGGCTGCGCTTTGCTTGATTCCTGCTTTTGACTTTCATATTTCCCTCCCGCACGGGCGCGATTTTTATAAGGGCGCCGCCCGGCCGCGCTTTGTCCGCCCTGCTGCATCCTATGCCGCGCCGCGCGGGAGTATGCGCCGCTTCTCGCTCAGTGGGTCAGGCGCAAAAATTCTTCGGCCATTTGTTCTGCAAAGCCGCCGTCGGCGGCAAACACGTAACTGCCGCTGCGCTCAAAGCGCACATTAGTAAGCCCCAGTTTTCCTGCTGCGGCGCGCAGCTGTTCTTCAGCTTTTTGCGCTTCCTCTTTTCCCTTGGCTTTTACGATCGCCACCAGCCGGGTCTCTTTCCCTTCGTCCCCTTCGCGAATGTCAAAAGCCTCTACGCCCTCGCCCGGCACGCCGGTGATGAGTCCATAGCGCTCGCGCGCGGCCTCTTCGCCAACGGCCGCCAGGCCTTCGATCTTGAATTCCTCTACCAGCTGATCCGCCAGCTCTGTTGGTTCAATGTTGGTGTTGCCGCCCACGCAGCCTGCAAAACAGGCCAAAAACAAGGCGGCGGCCGCTGTGCAGGCAAGTTTTTTCTTCATATTTCCTCCTGTGCGCCGCGCAATTTGCGTTTTGTTTAGTTTGCCGCGCCCAACGGGTTTCATGCGCGCGCCTTCCCCGCCTTGACACGCCTGCCGGTTTGCGGTAGAATAAACTCGCTCTTTTGTGGCGCAGCGCTTTGCTTCGCCCCATTGTGTGCACCTGTAGCTCAGCAGGATAGAGCGTCCGCCTCCTAAGCGGAAGGCCTTGGGTTCGAATCCCGACAGGTGCGCCAAAAACCGGCAAGACCAAATGGGTCTTGCCGGTTTTTACTTCTTCCCTCATTTCAATCGGCCAGTTCAGGAACCAGGAGGGAGCACCGATCAAAAGAAACAATCCGTTCCCCCTTACCCGTTGGGCTGGTTGACAACACCCACGAACAAAGGCAGGCCATCCGAACTGGTGAGCACGAACAGGAAGGGCCGGTCGAGCACGAAGTCCACTTCCTCCTCAGGCGGCTCGCTCGCGCCGACCGCCGCCATCACGGTATAAGCCGCGGCGGTGACCCCCTCTTCGTCGATGGCCACGCGCACATCGTGCTGGGCCCGGGAAAGGAAAATGCCTTCCGCCTCGGTGGTCATGGGGGTAAAGTCCGAGCTTTCGGGGTCCATCACATCGGTCACGCCCAGGGCAGCCAGTCCTTCACGCAGGTCGGTCTGTGAGGTGATGTCGAACTTGGGCAGCGCGAGGTTGACAAACAGGTATTTGCTGTTCTCCCATTCGCCGGGGGAGAGCAGAAAATCCATGGCCTGCCCGTCGCGCAGAAGTTCTTCGGGGCTGACCCCTTCGTCCGGCAGCAAAAACCACATGCTGCCGCTGTTTTCCAGGGATTTTCCCACGGCAGAAAAGTTTTCGCCCCAATAGTAGTTCGTGGTGCTCCGGCTGTGCATAAATTCTGCCGTTACGTCGCCCTGCGGGCTGTGGAACACCCCTTCTTCGGTCCTGCTTTCTGAAAACTCCGCATTCCACTTGGCCCGATAATAAATGGTGGTGGCCAGGGCGAGGACCGTGTCGGCTTCCAGCTCGATCTCCCCCGC
>CALWSW010000104.1 GCA_944384305.1 uncultured Christensenellaceae bacterium | reverse complement strand
CCGGCGCGCGCTACCCCAGCTGCGGCACCTGCCTGGCAGCCGGCATCTACGGCGGCCCCCTGGCCGTCCGCCACGCCCTCGGCCTCTTTGAATGAGTCAAAAGCTATTTAAAGAGCCATGGCGCTTTCGCGAAATAGGCTGTGGCCTATTTCGCGGCCTTTCTCAACGCAAAAACCACCTGAAAACACAGGTGGTTTTTGCGTTGAGAAAGGCCGCCGGAAACTCCGGCGGCCAAAGGTTCAGCAGCAAATCAGTAGTTGATGCTCCTGCGCTCAAAATAAGCCTGGGGGTGTGCGCACACCGGGCAGACTTCGGGAGCTTCCTCGGTGTTGGAGATGTAACCGCAGTTGCGGCACTTCCAGCCCTGGGGAGCATCGCCCTTGAAGGTCTTGCCGGCCTCGAGGGTCTCGCGGACCTTGTTGTAGCGTTCTTCGTGGGTCTTTTCTACGCTGGCAACACCGTCGAACAGCTTGGCAAGCGCCTCAAAACCCTCCTCGCGGGCTTCCTTGGCCATGCGGGGGTACATTTCGGTCCATTCGCCGTTTTCGCCCTCGGCAGCGTGAACCAGGTTCTCCTCGATGCCGCCCAGCTGCTGGAGCTGCTTGAACCACATCTTGGCATGTTCCTTTTCCTGATCAGCGGTCTCAAGATAGATCGCGGCCATCTGCTCATAGCCAGCCTTCTTCGCCACAGATGCAAAATAGGTGTACTTGTTGCGCGCCATAGATTCGCCGGCAAAAGCTTCCCAAAGGTTCTTCTCGGTCTTGGTACCTGCATACTTGTTAGCCATTTTTCATTCCTCCTGCACAGAAAAATTTTCTCTTTAACAAACAAAAATGTATGTCAATCGGGGGTGATTCCCCCGCGAGAATGAGAGTGAAGGTTAGGAGATCCTCTCTTCTATGACGCCGCCGCCCAACGTGACGTCGCCGTCGTAAAACACCGCCCACTGCCCCGGTGTGACCGCGCGCTGCCGCTCCTGAAACGTGACCAGGCACTCAGAGCCGCACACCTCGACGTGCGCTGCCTGGTCCATCTGGCGGTAGCGGTGCTTGACCATGCAGTCAAAAGACTGCCTGGGCGGCCCGCCCGCGAACCAGTTGAGCGAAGAGGCGCGAAGCGCGCCCGAAAACAGGCGCCCAGTTTCGCCCTGGGTGACGATCAGCCGGTTGTTGGCAAGATCCTTGTCCACCACAAACCACCTGCCGCCCTCTCCCGCGCCGCCGATCCCCAATCCGCGGCGCTGGCCAAGCGTGTAGTACATCAGGCCGTCGTGGCGGCCGACGGTCTTGCCATCGGGCGTAACGATGTCTCCAGGCTGCGCCGGCAGATACTGCATTAAAAAACGCTTGAAGTTGCGCTCTCCAATAAAGCAGATCCCCGTGGAATCCTTTTTGTCGGAAACCGGGATGCCGGACCTGCGGGCGAGTTCGCGCAGCTCGGGTTTGTAAAGTTCCCCCACGGGGAAGACCGCGGCCGAAAGCTGCGCCGCGCTGATGCCCGCCAGAAAATAGGTCTGGTCTTTGTTCAGGTCTACGGCCTTTAACAGCTTGACGCCGTCGCAATCCCGCCGGACGCGGGCGTAGTGCCCGGTGGCGAGCTTTTTTGAACCCATCTTTTGCGCGAATTCCAAAAAAGCGCGGAACTTGATCTCCTTGTTGCAGAGGATGTCGGGGTTGGGGGTCCTGCCCGCGGCGTATTCCGAAAGGAAGATCTGAAACACCCTCTCCCAATACTCCTTGGTAAAGTTGACGGAGGAGTAAGGGATCCCGATGGCATCGCACACCCGGCGCACATCTTCATAATCGGCGGCGGCGGTGCAAATGCCCTCGTCGTCTTTTTCTTCCCAATTCTTCATAAAGACGCCGACGACGTCATACCCTTGCTCTTTGAGCAGGAGCGCGGCGACCGCGGAATCCACTCCGCCCGACATGCCGACGACGATCCGCTCAGATGGCATTTGTTGTTTTCCTCGATTCCTCAGCAATCCCATGTGCGGCAGCATTCCCCGTCACAAACGAAAAGGGCGGCCGCCGCAGCAAGCAGCGCCCACAAGCCGCACAAAATGCAGGAAAGCATTGCGTACAGCGTTGCCGGCTTTCCTCCATTCGATTGGATTATACCGCATTTTTTCAAAGAGAGAAAGTATCTTTTGCAAAAAACTTTGCAAACGGTATAATGGGGGCAGGAGGAATTTTTTATGGCAGGAAAAACCCGCAGGACGAAAAACGGCTCCCAACACGGATGGATGAGGGCCTTTCTTCTTTTTATTCTTTCTGTGATCATCGTCGCCGGGGTCATTTACTTTACCGGCGTCACCCCAGAACAGATCGACAGCGCCATTTCCGGCGTATTTGGCGAAGGTCTTTTTGAGGCTTCCGGCAGCGGCGATCAAGAGCACGCCGGCGCAGACGGTTCCCCGGACGATTATTCCGGCCTTTTGCCCGAAAAAGGAAAGCTGACCGTCACAGTGCTCGACGTGGGGCAGGCGGACTGCATCGTCATCGTCTCGCCTTCGGGCAAGACCATGCTCATCGACTGCGGGCTCTCTTCTACAGAGGACCGGGTAAACGCTTATTTGGAGGCTGCGCAGATCGACAGCTTCGACGTGGTGGTCGCCACCCACCCGCACAGCGACCACATCGGCGGCATGGCGGAGATCCTGCGCGGCCGTGAGTTCCGCGCGATCTACATGCCCCGTGTCACGCACGATTCCAAGACCTACGACGAATTGATCTCCGTCATAGAAGACCACGGGCTGAAGGCAAAGGCGGCGGAGTACGGCGTGACCATTCCCTTTGACGATGCGCTGACCGTGCAGATCCTCGCGCCGGTCGCCGACGACTACGATTCCCTCAACGATTACTCTGCTGTTGTGCGCATCGATTACAACAACTCCTCCTTCCTTTTTGCGGGAGACGCCGAGATGATCTCGGAGATGGACATGGTCTCCACCTGCAAAGACCTGCTCAACGCCGACGTGTTAAAGGTCGGCCACCACGGCTCTGCCACCTCGTCTACCGAAGACTTTCTAAACGCCGTCAGCCCGCAGTACGCCGTGATCTCCGTGGGCGAAGGCAACAGCTACGGCCATCCCAACAGCGCCGTGATCGACGCGCTGGAACAGCAAAACTGCCGGGTCTACCGGACCGATCAGGACGGTACGGTGAGCTTTGTGACAGACGGCAAAAACTACGTCGTAAAGACCCAGCGCTGATCGTTAAACGGATATTTCCCCGCAAAAACGGGCATCCTCTAACACAAGGAAAAGGGGGTGCAGGCGTTTGGCAAAACTCAAAAACAGCCGCGCGGCAAAACGCGGCGGCAGGCTAAAAACAGCGCTGCTCGGGGTGTGCGCCCTGGCGGCGCTGGCTTTGTTTTGCCTGTCGGTGTGGGTGTGGCAGGTGGCGCAGAGCGTGGAGCTCGACGTCGGGCGCATCACGAACGCCGGGCAGACCCTGCACCTTTACGACGGCAGCGGCGAACAGATCGCCAGCCTGCACGGCGCAGAAGACCGCACTGCCGTTTCGCTCGAAGAGATGCCCCAACACGTGCGCAACGCCTTTCTCGCCGTGGAAGACGTGCGCTTTTACTCCCACAGCGGCATCGACATCAAGCGCATCTTCGGCGCGCTGCTCGCCGACCTCCGCTCGGGCAGCCTGGAGCAGGGGGCCAGCACCATTACGCAGCAGCTCATCAAGCTCAGCCATCTCACCAGTGAAAAAACGCTGGAACGCAAGGTGCAGGAAGCCATTCTGGCCCTCGAGCTGGAAGCGCAGTATTCCAAAGACGAAATTTTGGAAATGTACCTGAACTACGTGTACTTCGGCGGCGGCGCCTACGGCATAGAAAGCGCGGCCTGGCGGTACTTCGGCATCCACGCAAGCGAGCTTACGGTCGCGCAGGGCGCGCTGCTTGCCGGCATCGTAAAGTCTCCTTCCAATTACGCGCCCCACCTCGACCCCGAGGCCTCTGTCAAACGCCGCGACCTCGTGCTTTCTCTGATGGCGGAAAACGGCTTTCTCACCGAAGAAAAGGCGCAGGAAGCGATGGCTGAACCCCTCGTGCTGAACGAGCAGGCCGATACCGGCTACGACCACGGCTACTACGTAGACGCCGCGCTCGACGAAGCCTGCGAGCTCCTTGGCCTTGACCGCGATGGCTTGTATTCCGGCGGGTACCGGGTGTACACCTACCTGGACACCGAGCTGCAGGAGCTCTGCGAAGCGCTGTTTGAAGATCCTTCGCTTTTCCCAGAAGACGCCGCAGACGGCGAGCCCGTGCAGGCGGCGCTCACCGTCATCGACCCCGAAAGCTTCGGCGTGACCGCACTGCTCGGCGGGCGCAGCTACGATGTGCAGCGGGGCTTCAACCGCGCCACCGATATGCGGCGGCAGCCCGGCAGCACCATTAAGCCTGTGTTGGTCTACGCGCCGGCCATCGACCGTTTTGGCTACACCGCAGCCTCGGTAATGCTCGACGAGCCCACCGATTTTGGCGGCTATCAGCCCCAAAACTACGGAAACAAGTATTACGGCCTCGTCACCCTGCGCGAAGCGATGCTGCGCTCTTTGAACGTGCCGGCGGTCAAGCTGCTCTCAAACATCGGCGTGCGCACAGGCAAAACCTTTGCCGAGCGTCTGGGCATTTCCTTTGACCCGGCCGACAACAGCCTTTCCCTGGCGCTCGGCGGGTTCACTTATGGCGTCTCTCCTCTTTCGCTCTGCGGGGCCTACGCTTCCTTTGCCGCCGGCGGCCTGTACGAGTCCCCCTGCTTTGTGCAGAAGATCACAGACAGCCAGGGCGTTGTGCTTTACGAGCGCACCCCAAACCCCCAGCGGGTCATGGACGAGCGCACGGCCTTTCTTTTGACCAGCATGATGCAGTCCTGCGTCACAAGCGGCACGGGCCGGCGGCTGAACACCGGCATTCCCCTCGCCGGCAAGACCGGCACGACCGGCATGACCGCCGGCACGGGCAACAAAGACATTTGGACGGCGGCCTACAACCCCGATTACTGCGCGGTGGTGTGGATGGGGTTTGACGGCACCGACGCCCAGCACTCCCTGCCGTCAGACGCAACGGGCGGCACTTACCCTGCTGAACTTCTTTCGGCTCTTTTTGATGCGCTTTACCCTTCCAAAACAGCCGCTCCTGCGTTTGAGGTGCCGGAGGGCATTGTGGAAGTGCGGCTCGACGGCGCTTCGCTGGAAGAAGGCGTGGCAGTCCTTGCAAACGCCATGACCCCCGCGGATTCCGTGGTGACCGAATACTTTACGCAGGATACCGTTCCCACAGAGACCACCAAGTACTGGGCGGTCCCCTCTTCTGTTAAAAAGGTCGGCCTTTCGCTGAACGAACAGGGGCGGCCCGTGGTCTCCTTTGACCCGCCGCAGGCCTTTGTCCGCTACCGCATCTACCGCGCCGCCGGGGGCGGCGAACCGGTTTTGATCGCCGAGCTGCCGGGGGATATGGGCCGCATCGATTACGAGGACAACGGCGCGCCCTACGGCGTGGTCTGCCAGTATTACGTTCAGCCGGTGCACCCGGAAATGACCCTTGCCGGGGAGCCCGTGACCGGGCCGAGCACCGCTTCTGCGAGCATCCTTCCGCAGGCGTTTGCCGAGCAGCTTTGGTGACCCTCCGCAAGGCAACACAAAAAGGACGAACCGCGGTCCGTCCTTTTTGTGCTGCACGTCAGTTTTTGCTGGCGTACCAGGCGTTCATCAGCGGCATCCGGCCTTCGGTCTCCGTCAGCTCGGTGTTGCCGTTGGCATCGGCAAAGAAGCGATATTCTGTGCCGACAGAGAGCGTGGTGTCGGAGAAGTAATACAGCCGCACGGGCTCGTCTTCATCGCCTTCGTTGTAGATCGTCAAGATCTGGTACAGATCGGCCTGCTCCACCGAAGCGAGGGTCCCCTCGACCTGGTAGGCGATGCCGCGGGTATCGGTGGGGTTGTTGTACACGTTGCTGTAATCGAACACCTGCGCGTGGCGGGAATACTCGTCGATATCCGGCTCATGCACGATGTTCACCGTGAGCACAGCAGAACCGTTGCCGCTCTGCGCGTTGATGACGTAGGGGTGGACGCCGTAGCCCGAAGACAGGTCCGCCGTAAAACTGAAGCTGCCATCGCTGTTGACCGTTACATCGCCGCTGACTGCGCCGTCTACCGTCACCGTGGCGCCCGCTTCGGTGCTGCCGCTCACGGTCGTCTCGTCTTCCTCGGTTTTGGAAACAGAAGGCAGAGCGGTCAGTTCAATGGTCCGCTCGGTCTGGTCGATCTCTACCGTCAGCACGGCGTCGCTGTGCCGGGCGAGCTTGGCGCGCAGCTCATACGTATAGACCCCTTCGGTGAGCGGCACCTCGGCGATGAACATGCCGGTCGACGAATCGATGCCCGAGGAAATATCCTGGTCGTTCCACAACAGCTGCACGGGAACATTGGCGCCTACGGTACCCGTAAGGGTCAAGGTATTGCCTTCCGCCACGACGGGGGCAGAAATATCCGGCGAAGTAAGGGAAAGCGAAGTCTCCGGCACCGGAACGTTGAAAGAAGGCGAAGTCACCTGTGTACGGACGCCCTCGGGTTCCGTCACGTAGATCACGGGCGTAACGGTAATGACCGTAAGGTCAGAAGCGTCGTTGGGGATCCAGTTGAGGTCGACGACCGTCAAGCGGTAGCCGCCGTTTTCCATGGTGGCGGTCATGAGGTTCTCGCCCGTGCTGGGGTCGATGAATTCCACGGTGCTGCCATCCGGCCCGTATACCGTGATGGAGTGCGCGGCCTGGCCTTCATAATCGATCTCCTCAATGACGACCTGCTGCTCCTGCGCCGTTTCGCCGCTGCCGAAGAGGCCAGAAAGCCCGCCGTCGCTGATGAAGCGGTAAGCGAGGAACACGATAGCCGCCGCAAGAAGCGCCACCAACACCCAGATCAAAATGGTAAAGGGGGAGCGCTTGCCGCTTTCCTCGTACTCTTCCTCCTCGTCCTCCTCCAAAGGCACTTCCGGCGCCATGCGCTTGACATCGGCCAGCTCTTCGTCGTCCTTGGCAAAAAAGGGCTTTTTTTCGCGCTTTTGCTTTTTCTTTTCGGGCGCGGCAAGCTCCTCGTCCTGCGCGCGCTTTTTGCCCTCTGCGCGCTCTTCTTTTTTACGCGCCGCCTTGCTGCTCTTTCCGCCCTTCCAGTCCATATCGTCGAAAAAGCCGGAAATGTCGATCTCGTCGCCGGTCTTTGCCGGTTCGCTCTTCTGCACCGGGCGCTTGGGTGCGGCCGCGGGGCGGCCCCCAGTCTTTACGGCCGGGCGCTTGCCCTCGGGCTGCGCGGCCTTCGTTTCCCGCGGCGCAGGCTGGTTCTTTTCGGCCTGCTCTGCGGCAGGCTGACGCCTTGCGGGGCGCTCAAAGCGCACGGTCGCCGAAGCGTCGGCCGGCGCAT
>CALWSW010000103.1 GCA_944384305.1 uncultured Christensenellaceae bacterium | reverse complement strand
GCTCGAAGAGGCGCTCTCTTCGGGGTTTGCGGTGCGCTTTGTGCTCTGCACCGAAGAGTTTTCTGCCGCCCGCCCCGCGCTCATCGCCGCCGCGCGGGAAAGCGGCGCGGCGGTGTATTTTGCCGCGCGCGCGGCCATAGAGGCGGCGTCAGAGGCCCGCACCCCGCAGGAGGTGGTGGCGGCGGCCGCGCTGCCGGCTCTGCCGCAGGAGCTGCCCGAAGGCCTGGCCGTGGCGCTCGACGCCGTGCAGGACCCCGGCAACGTGGGGGCCATTTTGCGCTGTGCCGACGCCATGGGCGCCTGCGGCGTGCTGCTGGGGCCGGGCTGCGCCGACCCTTACGCCCCCAAGGCCATGCGCGCCTCCATGGGCTCGGCCCTGCACCTGCCGCTCTTGGCCTGCGCCTCTCTCCCCGCCGCCCTGCGCGCGTTAAAGGCGCGGGGCTTCCGGCTCATCGCCGCGCACCTTCGGGGGGAAGAACGGCTGCCCGCGCCCCTTGGGAACAAGCTCGCGCTGCTCATCGGCAACGAGGGCAAGGGCCTTTCGGCAGAAGTCACCGCCGAGGCCGACTGGCTCTTCCGCCTGAAGATGAAGGGCCGGGCAGAGTCGCTCAACGCCGCGGTGTGCGCGGGCATTCTGCTCTACGAGCTTTCGGCGCACATGGAAGCAGAGCAATAAAAACAGGCTTTTTTTGCGGGCTCTTTCCAAACAAAAAACCGCCTGCCGTGTTTGGCAAACGCCAAGCGCGGCAGGCGGTTTTTCGTTTGGGGCAAAAGCTCAATCCAGCGCCGAAACGTTTCGCAGGTCGGGCGAAAGGTACTCGCCGTCCATAAGGAAGCGGTAGGGCGATTCGTAAAGCCCGCCGTTCACGGTAATGTACATCCGGCTGGTCTGGTAGTACTCGCAGAAGGTGTTGGCCAGTGCGGTGAGCAGCAGGCCCTCGCTCGTGCGGCCGATGGAAGAGACCGTGGTGATGAGCGAGGAGGAGAAGTCGACGTGTACGTAGCCGTGCGAGTCGAGGCGGATGGAGTTGATGGAGACGTCGTCCAACGTGATGAGCCCCGAGCCCGAAGGCGCGGTGCGGAACTGGTTGATGAACCGCGACCCCATGGAGGCGTTGGGCATAATGGTCACCCGCCGGCTCTGGTAGCGGATGGAGCTGGTGTAGGGCTGCACAAAGTAAAAGCGGATGAGCTGCGTAAAGCCCTGGTCGGACTCCTGGGTCGAGGCTTCGAGCACGTGGGTGCGCTCCCCGCTGGCGGCGTAGCCGTATTCGCACAGCAGGCCAAAGTCCGGCACATAGTACTGCACCGTCCGGCTGCCGTCGTCGTACCGGGTGGTGACCTCCACCGCCCGGTAGCTGCCCAGCGAAACGTCGATGATGCGGTCCACCGCCGTAATGGCGCGCGTGCCGCCCTTTACTTCCCACTCGGTGCCCAGCGTCACAGGCTCGCACAGCAGCGCCTCTTCTTCGTCCTGGGTGCTGCCCAGCACGTTGTAGGTGTAGCCCACCTGCGGTTTTAAATAGGTGCGCACCAGCTGGCCGCCGCGGCATTGGGTGACCTGCACATAAGGGCTGTCCGAGTCCCGCGTGATTACGCGGTGCTGCACCTGCACGGCGTCCTCCGCTTCGTCGGCGTATTCCACGTAGGTCTCCAGGGCCACAACGCCGTTTTCATCCGTGTAGCTGATGTGCAGGTCCCCCGTGGGCAAAAAGGACTCCAAATCGTACACCACGGGCGTGGGTTCAGGCGTGGCGGAAGGCGTGGGCGTGGGCGTTGGCGTAGCCGTCGGCGGCGTTGTGGGCGTCGTGGTGGGGGTCAGGCCGGTGCCGGGGTCGATGTAAATGGTGTTGGCCGGCGTGGGCGAGGGGCCGGACTCCCTGGGTGTGCAGGCCAAAAGCGCGCACAAAAGAAGCGCAGAGAGCGCAGTGCGTCCAGCGCGCAAAAGCCGCCTGCGCGGCCGGGGCGTTATGGGAACGGGACTTTTCAACGAAAAAACCTCCGCGACGGGGCTGCCGTCAGGACAAAAGCCATAATTCATTATCTCATGCGGGGGCGGCGATGTAAAGCGTATCAAAACCTGTCAGAAGTGAACATTTCATGAAGGCGCTGCCAGCCCCTGTCAAAAACGGCGGCAATGCAAAGCGGCAAAGGCGCGGGCGGCGCAGCGGGCAAAAAGCGGCGCAAAGGAAGGGGATTTTTATAAAAATATTGTGTGTTGCGAAACAACAGATCCTTGTGGGCGTTGACATCCCTTCGGCACAGGCTTTACAATAAAGGAACCAAATCTTTTCATTTGCCGCGCGGCGGGGTAGGCCCCGCCTCTTTCAGCCATTCTGGAATCTTCAGGGGGAACTCATATGAAATACCGCATGATCGCACTGGATATCGACGGCACGCTCCTGACGAGCGCGCGCAAGCTCCCCAAGGAGCACATCGACGCCATGCGCGCGGCAGTGGCCGCGGGCGCGCACGTCATGATCGCCACGGGCCGGCCCTACCGGGCGGCGTCGTGGGTGCTGCAAACCGCCGGCGTCGAAGGCCTGCTGCTCTCGGTGGGGGGCAGCCTCATCCACCGCTTCCCCAGCGAGGAACTGTTGGTGGAGTTCTGCCTGGACAGCAGCTTTGTACGGGATTTTATGGACTACTGCACCCAAAAGGGCTGGTTCTTCCACTGCATCCACGGTTCCGAATTTAACTACACCCGCGTGTGCGAAGAATCCATCCTCACCGACCATTACTTCGGCTACCCCGGCCGCGTCCGCACATTGGAAGAAATGGCAGGCATGACCTTCCACAAGGGCAACGTCGTCGCGCAGGGCCGCACACACGAGATCGCCAAGATCCTGCAGGAGCGCTTTGACGGCCGCGCGGTCATCCAGGTGGCCGACGACGTCGTCATCGACGTCACCCCCGCCGGGGTGGACAAGGGCCACTCCATCGCCCTGGCCGCCGAACGCCTGGGGGTGGATATTTCGGAAGTCATCGCCGTGGGGGACGCCGATTCCGACATCTCCATGCTCAGGGCCGCAGGCCTTGGGGTGTGCATGGCAAACGGCACGCCCAACACCCTCGCCGCGGCGGACTACATCGCCCCCTCGAACGACGAGTTCGGCGTCAGAGAAGTGATCGAACGTTTCATCCTCGAAAAGTGACGGTTGGAAAGGGGCGGGTTGTAATCCCGCGCCCGCCGCCGTATGCTGTAAAGCAGCCCCGCCGCGCGCGATTGACGCGGGTGCGGCGATGGATTACAATACTATCGGCCTCATAAAAAAACAGCGGACGCCCACCGGCCGCGCAGCGAAAGGAGTGGATGACCGTGGAAAACGCAATGATCTCGATCGTGCTCGACGGCAAAAAGGCGCAGGTCGCCCCGGGCACCACTTTGCTCGCGCTCACCAAAGGGCGGGGCAAGGGCGCCGAAAACCCCGTGGTGGCGGCGCTGCGCAACAACCGGGTGTGCGAGCTGTACCACTGCGTGCAAGAGGGGGACGACATCCGCCTTTTGGACCTTTCGGACGAAAACGGCAACCGCGTGTACTTTCGGGGGCTTTTGCACCTGTTTGTGCAGGCCGTAAAAAAGGTGCTGCACGGCGGCGACGTCGATGTGCAGCACGCCATCAACGAGGGCCTGTACTGCGAGCGGCTGGACGGCAAGCCCTTCACCCCCTTCGAGCTGGACGCCATCGAGCGCGAGATGCGCGCCACGGTGGAAAGGGACGAACCCTTTGTGCGCCAGCTCATCGCGCGGGATGAAGCCATTGCCTTTTACCGCTCAGAAGGCGCGGAAGACAAGGCGCGCCTGCTCAGCTTCCGGGAAGACAACGTGTTCAAAGTGTATTCCTGCGGGGGCATGTCGGACTACTTTTACGGCCATATGCCGCCCAGCACGGGGTATTTGACCCGTTTTCAGGTGATCTACAGCTACCCCGGCTGTTTGATCTTGTACCCCCACTGCGAAGAGGTCGCCGCTCCGCTCGTCTACACGCCCCAGCCCAAGCTCTCCCACGTGCTGCGCGAGAGCGAGCACTGGGCAGACGAAATGGGCTGCGCCACGGTGGCCGACTTGAACGCCATCGTCGCGCGGGGCGGATTGCCCGGGCTCATCCGCGTCAGCGAGGCGCTGCATGAGCGCTGCGTGGTGGAGATGGCCGAGGCCATCAAAGAGCGCGGCAAGCGCGTGGTGCTCATTGCCGGGCCGTCCTCTTCGGGCAAGACCACCTTCATGAAGCGCCTGGCGGTGCAGCTGCGTGCCGGCGGGCAAAAGACCGAGCGCATCTCGCTGGACAATTACTACATCGACCGCGACAAGCTCGCCCCCGGCCCGGACGGCAAGCAGGATTTTGAGACCATCGACGCGCTGGACGTGCCGCGCTTTAACCGCGACCTCGCAGACATCCTCGCGCACCAAGAGGTGCAGCTGCCCCGCTTCGATTTTAAAGACGGCAAGAGCAAGCCGGGCCGCCGCGTGCGGCTGGACGAAGAGGGCGTGCTGCTCGTAGAGGGCATCCACGGCCTGAACGACCGGCTGACCGAAAGCGTTGCAGAAGAGGAAAAGTACCGCATTTACATCAGCGCGCTCACCCAGCTCAATCTGGACCACCACAACCGTATCCCCACGAGCTGTGCGCGCCTGCTGCGCCGTCTGGTGCGCGACGCCGCCCACCGCGGTTCGGCGGCCGAGCGGACGCTGGGCATGTGGCCGAGCGTCCGGGAAGGGGAGAGCCGCTGGATCTTCCCCAACCAGGAGCGCGCCGACTACATGTTTAACTCTACCCTCATTTACGAGCTGCTCTTTGTCAAGCGGCTGGCCACCCCGCTTTTGACCGCCGTAAAGGAAGACGACCCCGCCTTCCCCGAGGCCAACTATCTGGCGAAGTTCCTCAAGTACTTCGTAGACCCCGGCCCGGGCGCAGAGCAGGCCATTCCCGCCAATTCGCTTCTGCGCGAGTTTATCGGCGGCAGCTGCTTCGGGCAGTAGCGCGTAAGTTTGCTTTTCTGCCGCCGCCGGCACGTTTGCTGCGCGGACCGGCTGCGGCTTTGAAAGAAATCATCACAGAAACAGAGGAGGACCTCATGCCTACGGGTGCAGCATTCGAAATTTTCGATACGGGTTATTATGTTTACTGGTACGGCATCCTCATTGCCACTGCGGTCGCTTTGGGCGTCGTCATCGCCATGAAGCGCCGCAAGCGCTACGGCTGGACGTCGGACGAGCTGCTGGATTTTGCCCTTTGGGCCATTCCCATTGCGGTGGTGTGCGCCAGGCTCTACTACGTGGCCTTTGAGTGGGACCGCTACAAGGACGACCTCATTGGCATTTTAGAGATTTGGAACGGCGGGCTGGCCATTTACGGCGCGGTCATCGGCGGCGTGGTCACGGCGCTGGTGTTCTGCAAGGTGCGCAAAAAGTCCTTTTTGAACCTGGCCGACTGCGTGGCGCCGGCGTTGGTGCTGGGGCAGGCCATCGGCCGCTGGGGCAACTTTTTCAACCAGGAAGCTTTCGGCATGGAAGTGACCAACCCCGCGCACATGTGGTTTCCTTTGGCCGTCAAGATCGAAGAGACCGGCACCATTCACTACGCCACCTTCTTTTATGAGTCGCTCTGGTGCTTTTTGATCTTCCTGTTCCTTCTGGCAATGTCCAAAAAGTTCCGTCACAGGGGCGACTGCATGTTGTGGTACTTCCTGCTCTACGGCGTGGAACGCGCCTTTGTAGAGGGCCTGCGCACCGATAGTCTGTACATCGGCGACACGGGCATCCGCGTGTCTCAGCTGCTGAGCGCCCTGCTCGCGGTATCGATCGCCGCCTTCCTCATCTGCCGCACCGTGTGGGAAAAGAGGCACAAAAGGCCGCTGTACGGCCCGCCCTTCTTTAGGGAACAGGAGCTTGCCGCAGAGGCGCAGCGCGCCGGCGTAGCGGCGGCGGTGGCCGCTGCCATGGGCGCGGGCGAAGCGCCGGAAAGCCTGGCGCCGGAAATCTGCGCCGCGCCGGAAGAAGCGGGCGGCGCGGCGGCCGCGCCTGCAGAAGAGACCGCCGCAGAGCCCGGCCAGGGCCAAACTGCCCCCGCCAGAGACACTGAAACGCCGCAGGACTGAACCAAGAGCCGCAGCGATCACACCGGTTGCCGCACTGCGCTCAAAAACAGAGGAGAGACCATGAGAAATCTGACCCTGCTGACCGATCTTTACGAGCTGACGATGATGTACGGCTACTACCGCAAGGGGATGCACAACACCGTAACGGTGTTCGACGTGTTCTTCCGGCAGCCGCGCGACGGCAGCTCCTACGCCATCGCCGCCGGACTCGAACAGGCAGTGGAGTACGTGAACAACCTCAACTTCGATGCCGAAAGCATCGCCTACCTGCGCTCGCTGCACCTGTTTGACGAGGAGTTTTTGGAAGAGCTGAAGAGCTTCCGCTTCACGGGCGAAATTTACGCCGTCCCCGAGGGCACGGTGGTGTTCCCCTACGAGCCGCTGGTTCGCGTCAAGGCCCGCATCTTTGAAGCGCAGCTGTTGGAAACGGCGCTGTTGAACTTCATCAACCACCAGTCCCTCATCGCCACCAAGGCCAGCCGTTCCAAATACGCCGCCGGCGACGCCGACGTCATGGAATTCGGCCTGCGGCGCGCCCAGGGCCCGGACGCCGGCGTCTACGGCGCGCGCGCGGCCTACATCGGCGGGTGCTGCGGCACGAGCTGCATGCTCACCGGCCAGCTCTTCGGCATCCCCGTCAAGGGCACCCACGCCCACAGCTGGGTCATGTCCTTCCCGGACGAGCTTTCGGCCTTCCGCGCTTACGCCGAGATCTACCCCACGGGCTGCCTGCTCTTGGTCGATACCTACGACACCCTCAAAAGCGGCGTCCCCAACGCCATTACGGTCTTTCAGGAGCTGCGCGAAAGGGGCTACGAGCCTTTGGGCATCCGGCTCGACAGCGGCGATCTGGCCTACCTTTCCCGCGAGGCGCGCCGCATGCTCGACGAGGCCGGCTTCCCCAACGCCAAGATCTTCGCTTCCGGCGACCTCGACGAAATGCTCATCCGCGACCTGCAGATGCAGGGCGCGTCGATCGACGTGTGGGCGGTGGGCACCAAGCTCATCACCGGCGGCGAAAACCCGGCGCTGGGCGGGGTGTACAAGCTGGCGGCAGAGGAAGTGGACGGCGTGCTCGTTCCCAAGATCAAGCTGTCGGACAACCCTTTGAAGATGACCAACCCCGGCTACAAAAAGATTTACCGCATCTACGACGCCAACAACGGCATGGCCATCGCCGACCTCATCACCATGGACCACGAGCAGATCGACGAAAGCAAGCCTTTGCGCCTGTTCGACCCGAACGAGACCTGGAAGACCATGAAGGTGACCAACTACCGCGTGAAGGAGCTGCTGGTGCCGGTGTTTGTGGACGGCAAGCAGGTGTACGACCTGCCGGATGTGGACGCCATCCAGCGCCACTGCGCCGAAGACCTTGCCACCTTCTGGGAGGCCTACCGCAGGCTGTATAACCCCCACGTGTACAAGGTCGACCTTTCGCAGGAAGTGTACGACACCAAGCAGGCCCTGCTGAAGGCCGCCAAGGG
>CALWSW010000102.1 GCA_944384305.1 uncultured Christensenellaceae bacterium | reverse complement strand
CAGGTTGCCCTTGCCGTTGACCACGGCGACTTCGACTTCGAGCAGGCAGCCGCCCACGGCCGTCCAGGCCATGCCGTTGACCACGCCCACGCGGTCGCCCTTTTGCTGCTCTTTCTTTTTGTACTTGGGCGGGCCGAGCAGGCGGCTGACCTGCCGCGGGGTCATGACCGAGCGGCGCTTGCCCTCGGACACCGCCGCAACCGCCGCCTTGCGGCACAGATCGCCCAGGCGGCGCTCCAATTCGCGCACGCCGGCCTCGCGGGTGTATTCCTCGATGAGGAGCCACAGGCTTTCGTCCGGCACGGCCACGCTCTTGGGCGCCAGGCCGTGAGACGCCACCTGCTTGGGCAGCAGGTGCCGCCGGGCGATCTGCAGCTTTTCTTCCGAGGTGTAGCTTTCGAGCTCGATGACCTCCATGCGGTCCAAAAGCGGCCGCGGGATGGTGGAGCGGTCGTTGGCGGTGGTGATGAACATCACCTGCGAAAGGTCGAAGGGCAGCTCCAAAAAATGGTCGCGGAAAGCGCTGTTTTGATTGACGTCGAACACCTCGAGCAGGGCCGAAGCGGGGTCGCCGCGCACGTCGCTGCCGAGCTTGTCGATCTCGTCGAACAGCAGCACCGGGTTCATGGAACCTGCCTCGCGCATGGCGGCGATGATGCGCCCGGGCGCCGCGCCGATGTAGGTGCGGCGGTGGCCGCGGATGTCGGCCTCGTCGTGGACGCCGCCCAGGCTCATGCGCACGAACTTGCGCCCGGTGGCGTGCGCCACCGACTTGGCGATGGAGGTTTTGCCCACGCCCGGCGGGCCCACCAGGCAGAGGATGGTGCCGCCCGGGGAATTTTTGAGCTTGCACACCGCCAGGTGTTCCACCACGCGGTCCTTGACCTTTTCCAGGCCGTAATGCTCGTCGTCGAGCACCTTGCGGGCGTTTGCCAGGTCGTAATTGTCTTCGGTCTCTTCCCCCCAGGGGAGGTCGGCGAGCAGTTCGAGGTAGCTCTGCAGCCCCGGCAGCTCGTGCGAGCCCTGCGGCAGCTGCGCGTAGCGCGCCAGCTCCTTGTCAGCCTTTTTGCGCGCCTCTTCGGGCAGGGCCTTGGCCAAAAGGCGCTCGCGCAGGCTCTCCAGCTCGTCGCTGCCGTCCACATCCTCGCCCAGTTCCTTGCGAATGACCCGCATCTGCTCGCGCAGGTAGTATTCCTTCTGGGAACGCTCGGTGTTTTTGCGCACCTCGCCCTGGATGCGCGCCTCGAGCTTCATGATCTCGGTCTCGCGGCGGAGGATGGCCAGCAGCTTGCGGGCGCGGGCCTCCTCGTCGAACTCCTCTAAAATGGCCTGCTTGTCCTCAAAGTGGTTGAGCACGCCCGCGGCGATGGCGTCGCACAGCTTGCCCACCTGCTCGTCGGCCAAAGCGGAAAGCACGAACTCGCTCCCCACCTTGCCGCTGGCGTGGCCGTATTCTTCAAAGGCCTCGCGCAGCTTGCGGGCCATGGCCTCGCGCAGCAGATCGTCCTGCATCAAAGCCGTGGGCTGGGTGAGGATCATGCCCTCGAAATAGGGCACGTGGCGGATGTAGCGGTCGATCCTGCCGCGGGCGATGCCCTCGGCAAACACCCGCACCGATTCGCCCTGCAGGCGCAGCACCTGCTTGATGCGCGCCACAGTGCCGACCTCGTAGAGGTCCTGCGGCGTCACTTCGCCGAGCTGCGCGTCTTTTTGGGTGATCAAAAAGCAGAGCTGGTCGCGCTCTGCCGCCTCGTTGATGGCGTTGAGGGTCCTGTCTCTTCCGGCATCAAAAGAAAGGAGCATATCGGGGAAGACCGTCAGCCCCCGCAGGGGGATGATCGGCATGTACTTATCGTAATTCTTATCGCTCATACTGTCCTCCTTCGACTCGCACCCTATTATCATAGCGGATTCGCGCCGGCCGTTCAAGGGAAAGGCCGGCGTCAAACACTGCCGGCTTTGGAAAGTTCCGGCCAGAGAGAGCGGCTTTGCCCCGGGTCTTGCGGCCCCTGCCGGCGCCGCGCCGGGCCAAGTCGAATTTTGCCTGCCCTTAGCAGGCAAAGGGTATTTATGGAAGATTTATATCTTCTTTGGCCCGGCCTGTCAAGCCCTGTGGGCAGGGAACTTCACACATTTCGGATTTTGCCGCGCCTTGCCCCTTTTCCTGCCCGCAAGCAGGCCGCGCGCAGCACAAAACAAAAAAAGCTCAAAATACTGTTGACATGTTATACAAGTAGTGTTACCCTGTATACATCAAATCCGATCGGATCTCCGGCTTCCCCATCATCCCGACTCTTGTTCACTCTTTCACTCTGATTTTTCCAAGGAGGGCTTCCCCATGAAAAGCGATCGTTTGAAGGGCGACGTCGCCGTCGTTACCGGCGCGGCTTCCGGTCTGGACCGCGGCATTGCCTACGAGCTGGCCATGAACGGCGCCATCGTTTACTGCGCAGACCTCAATGACCAGGGCGCGCAGGAGACGGCCGACAAAATCGTCAAAGACGGCGGCACGGCTTATCCGCTGCATATGGACATCGGCAGCACGGAATCGGTCAACGCCGCTTTTAAAGAGCTGTTCGACAAGTCCGGCCGGCTGGACATCCTCGTCAACGGCGCGGCGGTCTCCCGCTTTTCGCAGCTGCCCGAGTGCAGCGATGACGAATGGAACTTCGTCATCAACATCAACCTTTCCGGCACCTTCCGCACCATTCGGGCCGCTTACCCCTACTTTAAGCAGACGGGCGGCGGCCGCATCGTCAACATTTCCTCCACTTCCGGCAAAAGCGGCGGCAATTGGTCCGGCGCGCACTACGTAGCGGCCAAGGCCGGCGTCATTGGCCTGGCCCGTTACTGCGCCGGCTATATGTGCAAAGACAATATCCGCGCCAACGCCATCTGCCCCGGCGTTGCAGAAACTCCTTTGACAGCGGATGCAAATGCCGGAAAGCTGGAAAAAATGCTTTCGAACATTCCCATGCACCGCATGGCCACGCCCGAAGACATTGCCGGCGCCGTGATGTTCCTGGTTTCTGACGAAAGCAAGTACATCACCGGCATCACGGTGGACGTCACCGGTGGCCGCTACATTTACAACAACTGAGTTTTCCCAGCCATAGCCCGTTTCCTCGACCTCATTGTTCATCTCTCATCTTTGGGGGCTGCCGGCAGCTCTGGCAGCCCCCATGCGGCAGGCGGCGCTTCAAGCTGCGCGCTGTTTTCCCCTTGCCTGTTTTACAAGCGCGCCCTGCCCGATTGCGCACGCCCCCGCTTTTTTGTAAATGAATCCCTCCGCCGCGTCACGGCTTCCAAAATAATCGCGGCGGTCCCTTTCTAACAAACACATTCAAGGAGGATCTTACCATGGCACAGAAGTACGTTATCGGCATCGACGCCGGCACCACCGGCTGCCGCACCGTCATTTTCGACCTCACCGGCACCGAAGTTGGCTCCGGCTACAAGGAAAACGCCCTGCGCTACCCCCAGGCTGGCTGGGTGGAGTTTGGCGTGCCGGAAATCATCGAAAACTGCTACGCTTCGACCCGTGAAGCCCTGAAGAAGACCGGCATTGACCCCAAGGACGTCGCTTCCATCAGCTTTACCTACATGCGCCCGGTCGCCTGCCTGCGCGGCGAGGGTGAAAACGAGTGGGTGCGCGATATTCAGATGTGGCAGGATATGCGCTGCGCCTCGATCTTCCCTTATATGACCGCGCAGCTCGCCAAGCACGGCCTGTCGCCTGACGACCTGTACGACATCACCGGCTTCCCCTACTCCACCGTGTGGATGCTGGGCAAGTTCCTGTGGACCCAGCAGAACGAGCCCGAGATCTGGGCGCGCACCAGGCACCTGCACAACCTGCACGGCGTTCTGGCTCACGCCTACGGCTGCGACGACTACATTGAGGACAGCGAAGACCTGGGCTGGTGGCAGCTCAACAATTGCGACAGCTTCACCTGGAACGAGAAGCTGTGCGAGGTTTTTGACATTGACCCGGCCATGCTCCCCAAGCACGCCCCCACCGGCACGGTCATTGGCGCCGTCACGCGCGAAGTTGCCGAAAAGACCGGCCTGGCCGAAGGCACCCCGCTGGTTGCCGGCCTGGGCGACCACCAGTGCGCGGCCGTGGGCATGGGCAACATCCGCGAAGGCATGGCCTCGCTGGTGCTGGGCACGGCGGGTGTGCTGGTCTGCCAGTCGCAAAAGCCCATCCGCGACCCCAACCGCAAGGCGCACGTCATCGGTTCGGCGCTGCACAAGTGGGAAATCGAAGGCCACGCCAGCGCGGCGGCGAGCTCCTTTAAGTGGATCCGCCAGACCCTGGGCCACATGGAAGAAGCCACCGCAGACCTCACCGACCTGGACGTTTACGACCTGTTGACCGCTCAGGCGAAAAAGGCGCAGCCCGGCGCGCAGGGGCTCATCTTTATCCCCTGGCTGGCCGGCGCGGCCATGCCGCTTTACGACACCAACGCCCGCGGCACGTTCATTGGCCTGACCTTTGGCCACAGGAAGTGCGAAATTTTGCGCGCCGGCATGGAAGGCGTGTGCTACGAGATGCGCTCCATGCTGGAAGCCATTCAAAAGGCGGGCATCCCCCAGCCGGAATACCTGCGCATTGGCGGCGGTGCTTCCCGCTCGGCGCTTTGGAACCAGATCAGCGCCGACGTGTACGGCATTCCGGTAGAGACCGTGAAGACCGCCGAGTCGACCGCGCTGGGCGCGGCCATCATGGGCGCGGTAGGCGTTGGGCTCTTCCGGGATCTTGAAGAAGCGACCAAGGCCATGGTCCACGTTTCCGGCCGCTGGGAGCCCATTCCCGAAAACGTCAAAACCTACAACGACCTTTACCAGACCTTCCTCGATTCTTACTACGCGCTTTCAGAAAAAGTCTTCCCCGCCATTGCGCGCCATCAGGGGCTGTAAGCCCGCCGCGCCTCTGCAGGCCGGGTGTTTGCCCCGGCTTGCAGAGGCACAAAGGCCGGCTGTGTTTGCAAAATGGCCAGCGCGCTCTGGGGCCGCTGCAAAACAGACAGTTTTTAAACCAGCGGCGCCTTTAATATCTGCATGACCAAAACCCTTCGCTGCCCGGGAGCACCGAAATCGCGCTGCCAAGCGAACGGTACCCTTAGTAGACAAGGGGCTATACGCCTGAACGGGCCTGCTTTGGCCCATTTCAGCGTTGCCGTCGCTCGAATTAGCGCTGCTAGTCCATCGCTCCGTCGCCTTGAACTGAACCAAAGCAGGCTCCGTTCAGGTCGCAGAGTTTTCACAATCCGGGCCCCGAATAGAACGAGACGCGGGCCCGCAGGCATAGCGGTTCCTATGTCAAGGGCTCGCAACGATGTTCTATGGGGGCACGGGCCGTGAAAACCGTGTATCCCCTTGTCTACTAAGGGTAAAAAACTTGCGAAATAAGCAACCGCCTATTTTGCAGCAGCTCCAGCTAAACACCCGCTCAACCTATTTACTCAGGAGGAAATCACCATGCTTCTCAACGGCGAACAGGTAACCAAGAAATGGCTTGCCGCCAAACTCGAGCACGTCATTTGGGACAACGACGAAAAGATCATCACCGACGAAGTGAACCGCGGCATCCAGTACGGCTTCCGCACCATCTACTCCCCCAACCACCACTGGCACTCGCTGGTGCGCGGGCTGCTCGACGGCACCGATATCCTCATGTCCACCCCGCTCAACTTCTACCACGGCATGATGTCGCCCGCCGCCATCGCCGCGGAATCGGCCGTCGCCCAGAAGGGGGGCTGCACCGCCATGGACCTCATTCCCGACCGCAACGCCCTGGCCATTGGCGACTGGAAGGGCCTGGCCGAAAGCGTCCGCGCCGCGCGCGACAACTTTGCAGGCGAGATCAAGGTGCTCACCAACTGCAACGGCACCCTGGACGACATGTACCGCATGGTCGACGCCATCAAGGAAGGCGGCGCTTCCCACGTAAAAGCCTACGACCAGAACAAGGTCGGCTGCCCCATGGACCGCATTCTGCTGCTCAAGAAGAAGTGCGACGAGGTAGGGCTGGAGCTGAAGGCCTCCGGCAACGGCAAATACTGGACGACCGCCATCTGCATGGGCGCCTTTGCCGCCGGCGCGCAGTGCGTGAGCGCCAGCAACACCTTCCAGATCGTGGATGACCTGCCGGTGTTCGAGGCCCTTTACAGCCGCTACCAGTACTGAAGGTTTTCCCATGCCGCCCCTGCCGGCGGGGCGGCTTTTCCCCTTAACCCTTGGGCCTGCTTTGCCGTGTGTGCGGGCCCAAGGGCCCCTTCCTTTTTTGGTTCTTCCCCCTTCCGCTTTTTCCGCATTTGACGCTGCTCTCAGATCGATGGTATAATGTAAACAAGTTGAACCTGACTTGTTTAACAGCTCAGCAGAGGTGAACCAATGACCATGCCAGCAAGCAACGCAAACAACGCGAACAGCGCCAACAAGCTCATCCACTCCACGCTCGAGGAGCAGCTGCGCGAGCGCATCAGCGCGGGGGAGTGGGCGCCCGACGCCGCCATTCCTTCCGAAAACGAACTGGCCCGCCAGTACAACGTCAGCCGCATGACCGCGCGCTCGGTCATCACCCAGCTCGTGGGCGCCGGTTTGCTGTACCGCATTCCCGGCAAGGGCACGTTTGTGCGCAACCGGCCCACCATCGACCGCAGCGGCAAATACACCTCCATTCGCGAACAACTGCAGATGCAGGGGCGCGAAGTGACCACCAAGTTTTTGAGCCTGGACGAGATCGCCGCGCCGGAAGGCATTGCCAAGATCCTTTCCCTGCGCCCGGACGACCGGATGATCTACGTGCTGCGCCTCATCCGTTACCTGGACGGCGAGCCCTTCTGCCTGCACACCTGCCATTTTAGGGCCTCGCGCTTTCCCGGCCTGGCCGGCCACGATTTTGAAAGCACCAAGTGCCGGGACCTTCTGAGGGAAAAATACGGCGTCGACCGCGACAGTGTGGACGAAACGCTGGAATCCACCGTGGCCAGCTTTGAAGAAGCCTCCAAGCTGGGGGTGCTGCCCGGGCCCCCGCTCATTCTGCTTTGCAGCCTGATTTACGACAAGGACGGGCTGCCCTACGAATACACCAAGATCCTCTTCCGCGGCGACCGCATCCGGCTCTCCTTCCACTACTAGAGCTGCCGCCGTGCCCGCAAAAAAGCCTTCTCGCTTATATGCTGAGAAGGCTTTTTTGCGTGGGTTCGGCTTTCAGCCGGCCGGCCGGTCTTTTGTGGAACGGCGTTTGCAGTGATCGGCGCGCATCAGCCACAAAAGCCCTTCTGCCGTGCGTTCCGCCGGGTGGTCAAAGTGCCCGCCGGGGTGCCATTGCAGCGCGCAGCAGGCGGTGTTTGGGTCTGCCTGGATGCGCGCGAACTGCGCGCGCACCGCATCGCCCACCTTGGAAAGGACGGGGTTCCTTGCGCGCTCTTCCGTTTCCCCCAGGCTCAAATACAGCCGCCCGCCGGGAAACACCGCGCGGCGCGCGGCGTATTCTTCCCACCCGGGGTACCACAGCGAGCCCGAACAGCAGGCCGCGCCGCCAAACGCGCCGCCGCTTTCATAATACCCCCACAGGCAAAAGAGCCCCGCGAGCGAATAGCCGCACAAAAAGCGCGCCGTCGTTTGCCACCCCTCTTCCGCCGCCGGCAGGCAAACCGTTTGCAGCCACTTTAATGTGCTCGCCCCGCCGCCCGCAAAATCCTCGCCGCCGCGAAAGGCCGCCGGGGCAGCCCAGGGGGAAAGCTCGCGGCCCCAATCCTTTACCATGCAGAGCGCCAGCAAGCAGGGGCTTTGCACCGTCTC
>CALWSW010000101.1 GCA_944384305.1 uncultured Christensenellaceae bacterium | reverse complement strand
GGCCGCACGGGCAAACAACAAGAAAAAGCGAAGGGGGAACTGTAAGAAAAGGAAGAAGGACGTGGTGCAAACCGCCTCCGCCGGGGCCGCCCCGGCAAAAAGCCTCTTCAGAAGGCCCCCCCACCCTAAATTACAGCAGCGCCTGAAAAAAGGCGCAGAGCATCCTACCGTTAAAAAAGCACAAAAAACGGCAGAGCAGCATTTGCCGCTCCGCCGCAGATCGTTCCGCCGCTTTTGAAAAGCGCCGGCTTTTGTTCACTTCGTGCCGAAATAACGGTCGCCGGCATCGCCCAGGCCGGGCACGATGTAGCCGTGGTCGTTGAGGCACTCATCCACCACCGCCACGTAAATATCCACGTCGGGGTGTTCCTTCTGGATGAGGTCGATGCCCTGCTGGGCCGAGACCAGGCAGACCAGCTTGATGTGCTTGACGCCCTTGTTTTTGAGCAGGTGCAGCGCGGCGTTGATGGAGTTGCCGGTGGCGAACATGGGGTCCACCAGAATGACGTCGCGCTCGGCGCAGTCAAAGGGCAGCTTGCAGTAATACTCCACGGCCTCCAGGGTCTCGGGGTCGCGGTAAAGGCCGATGTGGCCCACCTTGGCGGCAGGGATGAGGCTCAAAATGCCGTCCACCATACCCAACCCGGCGCGCAGAATGGGAACGATGGCCAGCTTTTTGCCGGCGATGACCTTGGTTTTGGCCATGGCCACAGGGGTCTTGACCTCGATCTCCTTGAGCGGCAGGTCGCGGGTGACCTCGTACCCCATCAGCATGCCCAGCTCGTGCACGAGCTCGCGGAACTCCTTGGGGCCGGTCTGTTCGTCGCGCAGCAGCGAGATCTTGTGCTGCACCAGCGGGTGATCTACGATTGTCAGCTTGCCCATGATATCAAATCTCCTCAGTCGTAATGGTGTAAAGCGCCGAAAAAGGCCGGCGAAAAGGAAAAGAGAATGGCCTGCGGGTGCCCCGCTTTTGCCATTGGATTCGTTGCAGCGGCGCTCAGGCCTGGCCCTGGGCGCTCAGGCGTTCGAGCACGGCGCGCACCAAGCCCTCAAGCTCCTGCGCCGTGCGTTCGTACACCGCCGGCGGGCCGCCGTAAGGGTCCAGCACGTCCCCCTCTTCGCCCGCAAATTCCTTTAAGGAAAAGACCTTTTCGGCCTCCTCGGGGAAATACTCGCGCAGCATGTCGCGCTGGGCGGCGGTCATGGTCAGCACCAGACTGGCGCGCGCAAGCTCGTCTTCATCCAGCTGGCGGGAAAGGTGGTCGGCCGAAAGCAGGCCGCGGTTTGCAAGCGCTTTTGCGGCGTTTTCGGAAATGCCTTCGGCGCGGAACACCTGCAGCCCGGCGCTGGCAGCGCGCCAGGAAGCCTGTTGAAAACGGGGGTCGTCGTCGATCATGGCGTTGCACATGATCTCGGCCATGGGGCTGCGGCAGGTGTTGCCGGTGCACACAAACAAAAGGGTCTTGGGTTTCAATGCAATGCCTTTCGTGGGGTCGGTAAAGAAAGGGAAGTTGGGAACGCGGCGGGCGCTAAAATTCCCCCGCCGTGGGAAGCGCCACGCGAAAGCCCGCGGCGCGCAGCGCGCGGTTCATGTAGGCGAGGCCCAGCGCCTCGGGGGGCAGAGCCTCGAGCACCACGCGGGCCACGCCGTCGCGGTCGGCCTGGCGCAGGCAGTGAAAGAGCGCGGCGCACAGGGTCTCGGGCCGCTTGCTGCTCCCCATTATAACACAGTCCTGCCCGCCATAAAAGCCGCAAGTTTCCTCGGTGGCCAGAATGCGGCAGCGGCCGGGCGAGTTTTGGGCGAGGCGCAGCGCCACGCCCGCCCGCGCCTCGGGGGTGGGGCCATCGGCCAGAATGACCTCGGCCTTGGGCGCGTAGTGCCGGTACTTCATGCCGGGGGAAGCGGCGGTCTCGCCTTCCTTTAAGGGCGCGAGCGCCGCGGGCGACACCAGCACCTTGCCGATGACGCGGCCGATCTCCTCGGGCGTGACCGCGCCGGGGCGCAGCACCGTCGCCTCGCCCGCCAGGGAAAGCACCGTGGATTCCACCCCCCACAGGCAGGGCCCGCCGTCTAACACCAGGGGGATCTTGCCGGCCATGTCCTCGTACACGTCCTGCGCGCAGGTGGGGCTGGGCCGGCCGGAGGTGTTGGCGCTGGGCGCGGCCACCGGCAGCCCCGCCCGGCGAATGAGGGCAAGCGCCCCATCGTGGGCGGGCATGCGCACCCCCACGGTGGGCAGGCCGGCCGAAACTTCGTTTGGCACCACGTCCTTTTTGGGCAGCACCAGCGTCAGCGGCCCCGGCCAGAAGGTCTCAATGAGCGCTTTGGCGCGCTCGTCCGGGCAGGCGAATTCGGCAAGCGCTTCCCTGTGCGCCACGTGCACGATCAGGGGGTTGTCGGCCGGCCGGCCCTTGGCGGCAAAAATGCCCAGCACCGCCCGGCCGTTCAGGGCGTTTGCGCCCAGGCCGTACACCGTTTCGGTGGGGAAGGCCACCAGGCCGCCTTCGCGCAGCACCCGTGCGCCCTCTGCTGCGCCGCGCTCCGCTTCTTTTGCAAGCGCGATCACTTCGGTCTTCATGTTACTCCATTTCCTCCAGCTGCTTGGTACGCGCCGCCACCGAAAGCGCCTCGATCATTTCGTCCAGGTCGCCGTCCAAAAAAGCTTCCAGCTTGTAAAGCGTCAGGCCGATGCGGTGGTCGGTCACCCGGCTTTGGGGAAAGTTGTAGGTGCGGATGCGCTCGCTGCGGTCCCCCGTGCCCACGGCCGAACGCCGCGCGGCCGTGACCTGCGCGTTCTGCTGGGTGCTGTAGTAGTCGTACAGGCGGGTCCTTAGGGCGCGCATGGCCTTTTCTTTGTTTTTGAGCTGGCTGCGCTCGTCCATGCACTGCACCACAATGCCGGTGGGCAAGTGGGTGATGCGGATGGCCGACTCGGTCTTGTTCACGTGCTGCCCGCCCGCGCCGGAGGCGCGGTAGGTGTCGATCTTGAGGTCGTTCGGGTCGATCTCTACCTGGACGTCCTCCACCTCGGGCATGACCACCACCGAGGCTGCCGAAGTCTGGATGCGGCCCTGGGTCTCGGTCTCGGGCACGCGCTGCACCCGGTGCACCCCGCTTTCGTACTTCAGCTTGGCGTATACGCCGCTGCCCGAAAGCTCCAGGTCCGCCTCCTTTACGCCGCCCAGCTCGGTTTCGTTCAGGCCCACCACTTCGGCCTTTAGGCCATGGCGCTCGGCAAAGCGCAGGTACATGCGCATCAGATCGGCGGCAAACAGCGCCGCCTCCTCCCCGCCCGTGCCGGCCCGGATCTCCATGATAACGTCCTTGTCGTCGTCCGGGTCTTTGGGCAAAAGCAAAAGCCGCAGTTCCTGCTCGAGTTCTTCGGCGCGCGCCTTCAGCGCCTCGTACTCCTCCTGCGCCATCTCCTTCATTTCGGGGTCGGCCATGAGCTCTTTGGCTTCGTCCCGCTCTTTGAGGCAGGCTGCGTAGCGCACATAGGCCGACACCACCGGCTCGAGCGCCGCGCGTTCCTTGACGCACTTGAGCCACTCCTCCTGCCGCGCGATCAGGCCGGGGTCAGCGATCTGGCGTTCCAGTTCGTCAAAGCGCGCCTTGACGCCTTCGAGTTTTTCCAGCAAAGCAAGGGTTCCTTTCTGTTCCAAGAAGCGCCGCCCAGGCAGGCGGCTTTTTTGTTGTTCGAACGCTCACGCGCCCTGTGCGCCGCGCGCCGGGGCCCGGCCTTCCACCACGCGGGGAATGCCGGCAAGGTCCTTGGTGCAGCGGATATTGGCAAACCCCGCGCCGCGCAAAAGGGCCTGCACCGCGCCGGCCTCGCCCACGCCCACTTCCAAAAGCAGCGCGCCGCCGGGGGTCAAATGCCCGCCCGCCTCCGCTGCGATGCGGCGGTAAAAGGCCAGGCCGTCCGCCCCGCCGTCGAGCGCCAGGCGGGGTTCGTGCTCCCGCACCTCGCGGTCCAGCCCGGCGAGGTCGCCGGTGGGGATGTAGGGCGGGTTGCTGACGATCAGGTCGAACCGCCCCGGCACGGGGGCGAACAGGTCGCCTTCGTAAAACTCGATGGCCGAGCGGCTGCGCGCGGCGTTTTTTCTGGCCCAAAAGAGGGCCTGTGGGCTGATGTCTGCGGCCGCAACGGTTTTTAACCCGCCGTGTACGGCAAGCGCCACGGCCAGCGCGCCGCTGCCCGTGCACAGGTCAAGAGCGGACGCAAACCCCTCGGCTTTGCAGAGGGCGAGCGCCCGCTCCAGCAGGATTTCGGTATCGGCACGGGGAATGAGCGCCCCCGGGCCCACAAACAGCGGGCAGCCGGCAAACTCCCACTCGCCCAGCACGTACTGCAGCGGCTCGCCCGCAAGCCGCCGCTGCAGCTGCGCGCCGAGCGTTTGCGCCTGTGCCTGGGTGAGCGGCTGGGCGCCGGAAAGCAGCAGCCCGGCATCGGTACACCCCAGCGCCGACAAAAGCAGCCAGCGCGCCTCGTGCGCGGCGCCTATGGGCTCGAGCGCCCGGCGCAGCGCGCGCGCCGCCTCGTTTACGGCCATGCCCGGCCGCAGTTCGTTCACCGCAGCGCCCCCGGCGCAACAGCAGCCGCCGCCGCGCCGCCGGACTTGCCGCCCTGTTCCTCCCCGCCCTGGCCGGGCCCGGCCTCATCTTCCGGCGGTTCCTCTTCCCAGGGCTCTTCCGCCTCTTCCCAGCGGGTCTTGGGCGGCGCGGCCGCCGCTTCCTTCTGGGCCTCGGCCTCGTCGAACCAGATCAGCCGCTCGTCGCCCTCGTCGTAATAATGGGGGTCCATGGCCAATTGGAAGGCGACGATGGCCACTTCGATGACGTCATCCGCCGGTTCCTTGGTGGTGATGTGCTGCATCTGCATCCCCGGCCAGCGGATGATGCGGGCGAGCAGGCAGTCGGTCTTGGCGGCGGCTTTCAACACCTCGTAGCTGACGCCGGCAATGACGGGGATGAGCGCCAGCTTGATGAGGGTTTTGACCAACCAGTGCCCGGTAAAGCCCACCAGCGCGTAAAAGAGGATGCTGATGAACATGACCAGGAACAAATAGTTGGTGCCGCAGCGGGGGTGCAGGCGGGAGTGCTTTTTGACGTTTTCCACCGTCAGGGGCTCGCCGGCCTCGTAGGTGGCGATGGTCTTGTGCTCGGCGCCGTGGTAGCTGAACATGCGCTTGATGTCTTTGATGAGCGAAATGGCCGCCATGTAGCCGATGAGGATGCCGATGCGCACCAGGCCTTCGATGAGGTTGATCCAGAACGCGCCGGTAACGCCGAACAGCCGGCCAAACAGGCTGCCCAAGAACGAGGGCAGCAAAAAGAACAGCCCCACGGCCAGCGCAACGCCCAGCACCATGCCGATGCCCATGATGATATCTTCGACGTTTTTGCCCAGCTTTTCGGACATCCACTTTTCGAACTTCGTGGGTTCTTCTTCCTCTTCGCCCAGGGCGATGGTGGCGTAGCTCATGGTCTTCATGCCGGCCTGCATGGCCTCGGCAAAGGAGACCAGCCCGCGCACCACCGGATAGCCGTACCATTTTTTGCGCTTGGTCATGGGCACGTAGGGATCCACCCGCACCTGGATTTTTTTGTCTGGCCGGCGCACGGCCACGGCGATGTTTTCGGGCGATTTCATCATGATGCCCTCGAGCAGCGCCTGCCCGCCCACCGAACAGTAGTTGCAGGACTTTTTTTCTTTCTTGGACAATGCGTTCTCCTTCGGTCGCGCGTATTGCGTCATTTGGGCCCTGCGCGCAGCGCAGGGGGCGGCAAAACAGCTTCGCCGCTCTCTTTTCGCAGTATATCACACCTTTTACCGCTTGGGAACTTGCTTTTAACCAAATCTAACTTTTGTCTGCCCCAAGCGGCTGTTTAGGCGCACGAGCCCGCGCCGGCCGCCAAAGAAGCGCCCCAGCGTGGGATCTTGAAAAAGAAAAAGAGGCCTTGAAAACCAAGCCTCTTTTTTTGATCACATGCCGTAGCGCTTCTTGAAGCGATCCACACGGCCGCCGGTATCGACGAGCTTCTGCTTGCCCGTATAGAAGGGATGGCACTTGGAGCAGATTTCCACCTTAAGTTCACCCTTCACGGAACCGGTCTTGAAGGTCTCGCCGCAAGCGCAGCGCACGATGCTCTCGCCGTAAGCAGGATGTATATTTTCCTTCACCTGTGAGTCCTCCCTTCCGAAAATGGTCCAAGCCAACACGCGGCTCAGCCAGAATACTTAAAATCAGCATGAAGAATTATAGCAGAACGCACCCTAAGCGTCAAGAGTTTTTTGGCGCGGGCGGGGCAAAACGCACAAAACAGGCCGCCGCCAGTTTTGCGGCAGCCTGTTTTGCGCCGGCCCCGTCGCAGATCCATCGTTCGGACAAAAGCCCCGGGGCGGGTCAATCGCCCTTGCGGTTGTTCTTGTTGATGATCTGGTACCCTTCCTTTTCCCACAGCTTGGTGTAGCCGCCCAGGTTGTTCAAAAACTCGTCGTTGCTCTTGGTGCCGGCGAGCATGGAAAGGGTCAGCTCGGTGGCGTCGGCCGAGTCGATCTGGCTCAAAAGCTTTCTCAGGTTGCCGATGCCCTCGAGCTCCTTGGGGGTGAGCAGCAGGTCCTCGCGGCGGGTACCGGACTTGGCGATGTCGATGGCCGGGAAGATGCGCTTTTCCGACATCTTGCGGTCGAGGTGGATCTCCATGTTGCCCGTGCCCTTGAACTCCTCGAAGATGATGTCGTCCATGCGGCTGCCGGTCTCGATGAGGGCGGTGGCGATGATGGTGAGCGAGCCGCCGTTTTCGATGTTGCGCGCCGCGCCTAAAAAGCGCTTGGGCTTATGCAGCGCCGCCGGGTCCAACCCGCCCGAAAGCGTGCGGCCGGACTGCGGCACCGTGAGGTTGTAAGCGCGCGCCAGGCGGGTGATGGAGTCTAAAAGCACCACCACGTCCTGCCCGCATTCCACCAGGCGCTGGGCGCGTTCCAGCACCATTTCGGCCACGCGGGTGTGGTGTTCGGGCAGCTCGTCGAAGGTGGAAAACAGCACTTCGCCGTCGATGGAGCGCTTCATGTCGGTCACCTCTTCCGGCCGCTCGTCGATGAGCAGCACGATGAGGTGGCAGTCCGGGTGGTTGGTGGTGATGGAGTTGGCGATCTTTTTGAGCAGCGTGGTCTTGCCGGCCTTGGGCGGGGCGACGATGAGCCCGCGCTGGCCCTTGCCGATGGGCGCCACGAAGTCGATGAGGCGGATGGCCAGATCGGCCGCGCCGGTGGCGCCGTCGATCTCCAGCCGCAGCCGCTCGTTGGGGAAGATGGGCACCAGCTTCTCAAAGGGTGTGCGGCGGGTGGCGGCTTCCACCTCCATGCCGTTGATGGCCGTGATGTACAAAAGCGCCAGGAAGCGGTCGCTCTCGCGGTTGGGGCGGGTCTTGCCCGTTACCAGGTCGCCGGTTTTTAAGTTGAAGCGGCGGATCTGCGCGGCCGAAACGTAAACGTCCTTGGGGCCGGGCAGGTAGTTTTCCGAGCGCAGGAAGCCGTAGCCGTCGGGGTGCACTTCCAGCACGCCCTCGGCGTCGCCGCACTCGCCGCCGGCGAGCAGCTCGGGCACGGCGGGGTTGCTGGTGCCGTATTCCTTGTTGTAATACGGCTCCTCCTGGTTTTCGCGCGCGGCGTAGCCCTGCTGGTAACCGTTCTGGTAATCGTTCTGCCGGAACTCGTTCTGGCGGTAGTCGCGGCTGTTGTAGTCGCGCTGCTGGTAGTCGCGGCTGTTGTAGTCGCGGGCGTTGCCGTACTCGCGCTGCTGGTAGTCGCGGCTGCTGTGATCCCGCCGGCCGTAGTCGC
>CALWSW010000100.1 GCA_944384305.1 uncultured Christensenellaceae bacterium | reverse complement strand
AGCACGCTCCAAAGCGCCTCGTTCACGGCCTGCGCGCCCTGGCTGCCGCCCATGACCAAAAGCACCGGCTTTTCGCCCGAAAAACCGCAAAAGGCCAGGCCGCGCGCACGGTCGCCCTCGTACAGCTCGGGGCGGATGGGCGTGCCGGTGTACACCCCCTTGCCGCCGGTGTGGGGCAGGGTGTCCTCAAAGGTGACCAACACCTTTTTCGCGTACTTCAGGCTCATGCGGTTGGCCAGGCCGGGCGTTAAGTCGGACTCGTGCAGCACCACCGGCACGCCGTACTTTTTGCCGGCGCGGCAGACCGGCACGGTCACGAACCCGCCTTTGGAGAAAATGACCCGCGGCCTGAGCGCGCGGATGATGCAGTTTGCATCGCGGCAGCCTTCCACCACGCGGAAGGCGTCGCGCAGGTTCTTGAGCGAAAAGTACCGGCGCAGCTTGCCCGCGTGGATGGGGTGGAACACCACGCCCGGCACTGCGGCGGCCAGGCCTTCTTCCATGCCCCCCTTTTCGCCGATGTAGTGGACCTCGTAGCCCTGCTTCTGCAGCGCCGGGACCAGGGCGAGGTTGGGCGCCACGTGCCCGGCCGTACCGCCGCCGGTCAATACAACAATGTTGGACATCTGTCTTCCTTTCGGCGCACCGCGCAGCAGAGGCGCTTTTTTTGCCTTTGCGGCAATTGCTCTTGATTCGGTGCGCTGCATTTTATAGTATGTTGGTAAGCGCTGTTTGGGGAACGCCGGGGCTGCCCGGCCATTCCGCCTTTTAGGATAACACGCCCCACAGCGGCAAACAAGAAAAACAAGGAGCTCCCCATGAAATACGCCCTGCTGCGCGCCCCTCACCCCAACGCGCGCTATGAAGCATCGCTCGACACCCTTTGCCAGGCCGAGACCGCCCGCCTTCTTTCGGCCTTTGGCGTGCAGGCAGGCCTTGAGTACGAAAACATCGGCGGCCTGAAAGCGCTCACCTTTTGCTGCGAGCTGAACGAGCGCCTGCAGCAGGCGCTGTACACGCTTTCTTCCTTATACGCGCTCGCCGGGGCCGGCCCCAACGGCGAGCTGCACCCCCTGATGGAAGGCGCGCCGGCGCGGCCCTTTTACGACCTGCCCGCCATTTTGAAGTACAAGGGCAAAACCAACGAGAATTTCACCCGGTTTTTGATCAACATGGCGCTTTTTTCTTCCGCTGCCGCCAGCCGTTTTGACGAACCGCTGACCCTGTGGGATCCCATGTGCGGCCGCGGCACCACCCTTTTCTGCGCGCTGGGGCGGGGTTACCACGCCTGCGGGGGCGATTTGGACGAGCGCGCGCTGAAAGAAGCGTCGGCCTTTTTCAAAAGCTACCTGCGCACCGGCAGATTCAAGCACGAGGTCCGGCGGCACTCGCAAACCGTGGGGAAGCAGGCCGTTGCGGTAGAAGAGTTTGTTACCGCGGCCAGCACCGAAGCCTACCGCGAGGGGCGCACCCTTACGCTTGCGCTCGCCGCCTGCGACGGCGCAACCTTTGCCCGGGCCTTTAAAAAACACCCGGCCGACCTGGTGGTGTGCGACCTGCCTTACGGCGTGCAGCACAGCGGCGACGCCGGCAGGCGCGGCAGCGACCTGGAAAAGACCCTGCGCCGGGTGCTGCCCGTTTGGAGGGAAGGCATGAAGCAAGGCGGCGTGCTGGCCCTTTCCTTTAACAGCTACACCCTGCCGCGCGAGCGCGTGCGCGAGCTGATGCAGGAAGCCGGGCTGGCCCCCTTTGCCGGCGGGGAGTACGACACGCTCTGCCACTGGGTGGAGCAGGCCGTGCTGCGCGACGCCGCCTTTGCAGTCAAAGCCTGAGGCGAAAAGCGCGGGCAAAGCGCCCCGCCGGGCGGCCTTGGCCTGTGTGGGAAAAACAGGGGGACTGTGCTATAATGGTAAAAATGCCCCTGCCGGCGGCAGCGCCCGCAGGCGGGGGAAGAACACGGAGAGAGCTTATGAAACACTGCAAGACCGCCGCAGACGGCGCAAGAAGGATCACCTTTCTGCTGGGCAGGCTGACGGTGCTGCGCTCCATGCTGCGCACCGAGCCCGCCGCCAAGCTCATGGAGCTGTGCGAGGCCATGGCCGCCGGCGACGCCGCAGCTTCGGCAGCGCGCTACCACGCCATGACCGCCGCCCTGCTCGAAAACCCCAACCGCCGCGTCACAGGGGATATTTTTAAGGACTTCCTCTTTGCCGAGGTGCTGGAATCCAGCAACCGTTTTGCCCGCCTGTGCGCCGCCCACCGCACCGACCCGCCGGTCATGCTGGCCATGGAGCAGGACCTGCGCATGGTGCAGGAGCTGTTTGGCCTGGAATGCGGCACGCTCATCGACTGGATCGGCAGCATCACCCGGCGCGCCGACCCCATCGCCCCGCCGCCCGCCCGCCGGCCCTCGGCCGAAGAGCGCATCACCGGCATGGCCAGCACCGCTTGGGGCGGCGGGTTCTTTCAGAAGGACCGCGCGCGCTCCCGCGTGCCCGAGCCCGAGGCTACCGCGCCCCTGCCCGATGAATTGGAGCTTTCCAGCTGGGTGCGCTGGGAGTACGACGACCCCGGCGAGCGCGTGACCTACGAGGCCGACGACGGCCTGGCCGTGATCTACCGCCAGTTTTTGGCTGCCGAAGACTGGGGCGCGCTGGTAGAGCCGCTCGCCGGGTTCCACCGCGAGTACGGCAGCGGCGAGTTTTTGCACTACCGCGCCTTTGTGGCCACCGACGACGGCTTGCAGGGCGTTGAGCTGGACTCCTTCCCCTCGTGGGACGACATTGTGGTGAGCCACAACCAAAAAGAGCGCCTGTACGCCAACACGCTGCGCTTTTTGCACACCGGCCGGGGAGAAAACGCGCTGCTCTACGGTGCGGGCGGCATGGGCAAGTCCAGCCTGGTGCTGGCCCTGGCCAAAGAACTGCCCGAGCTGCGCTTTGTGTTTCTGGCCCAGCGCGATTTTTCCGACTGCATGGCCACTCTTGCAGGGCTTTCGGAACAGCCCTTCCGCTTCCTCGCTTTTTTGGACGACCTTTCGCTTTCCGAGCGCGAGTACCGCCGCCTGAAGGCCGCGGTCAAATCCCGCCTGTACGGGGGCAACTCGCTGCTGTACGCCACGGCCGACCAGCGCCCGCGCGACTCCTCGGTGTTCGGGCTGGAGCTGGGGTTTGAAATGCTCCCGGCGCCGGACTTTGCCCGCGCCGTGCAGAAGGAGCTCGACCGCGCGAACGCCGCTGTGGACCCAAACGCCGTGCAGGAAGCCTGCCGCCGGTGGGAGGCCGAGCGGGGCGAACTGAGCCTGCGGGCCGCCGGCCGGCTGGCAGAGGCGCTGCTGCGCGACGCGAACCGCTAAATTGCCCCAAGTTCCCCCAAAAAACTCAAAGCCGCCGGCCTTTTCCTTGCGGCCGCGCAAAGTCAAAAACCGGGCCATTGCCAAACGGTTTGCCCGGCACAAATCAAAACCACCGGTCATAACCGGTGGTTTTGATTTAGGAGTGAACGCTTACTGAAGGGCCGCGGCAATGTTCTCTGCCGCCAGCTTGCCGCTGGTCACAGCCCAGCCGTTGTTGGCGCCGGAAGGCGAGTCGTCGCCCATCACGCCGCCGACCACTTCGCCCGCGGCGTACAGGCCGTCGATCACTTCGCCGTCGGTGTTCTCCACTTCAAGCGTGGTGTTCACGACCAGGCCGCCCATGGTGGTGGCAAAGCGGGGCTTCTGCTCCACCAGGTAGTACGGGCCTTCGCCGATCTCCATGGTCATGCGGGCGGGGTCACGGCCGAAGTCGGCGTCTTCACCAGCCTGCACATAGCTGTTGTAGGTCTCGACCGTAGCGGTCAGGGTCGCGGGGTCCATCCCCACGATGCCGGCCAGCTCTTCGAGCGTGTCGGCGTGCGCAAACACAGGGGTGGTGCTGCCGTTGGCTTCCAAATAACCGTCGATGTCCTCTTCGGAAATGCCCGCGCCGCCAAGCTTGGTGCGCCAGGTGTCAAAGGTCTCAGAATCCATCAGCAGGTAGAGCATCTGGTTGGTCTGCTGCAGTTCAGCCTCCAGAATGGTGCGGTTCGAGGCGGTCTCGGAAACCACGCGCTCGCCCTCGGGGTTGACGAGGATGGCGCTCATGGTCCAGCCCACGATGTTGCCGGAAATGGTGGACTTTGCGATGCCCTCATCGACCTCGATGCCGTTGGGGTAGCGCTTGCCGTATTCCATCAGGCGGGTGGCGGCGTTGACGTTGTCGGCCGTGGCCATGATGACGCCGTCGCCGGTAGAGGAAGCGGGGCCGTAGTACAGGGCCGACTGCATCTCTTCCGAGAGCAGCTCCTTGTTGTTGCCGTAGCCGCCGGTGGCCAGCAGCACGGCGCCGGCCGTAATGGTGTAGTCGGTGTCTTCGCCCTCGGCCTTCACGCCCACCACCTTGCCGCTCTCGTCGGTCACAAGCTCGGTGGCGCGGGTGTTCAAAAGCACGGTGGCGTCGGTGGCGGCAATGGCGTCGCGCATGGCCTGGGCCGCGCCCACGCCGCTGCCGGTGTAGGCCAGCTCGCGGTTGTGGCTGTACTCGGCCAGCACGTGCAGGCCGCTCTCGGTGTCAAAGGTCACGCCCTGGCTCTGCAGCCAGTCGCTGGTCTCGCCCACGTTCTCGGCGTAAAGGGTCAACAGCTCCACCACGTTCAAATTGGCGCCGTTGGCCAAAAAGTCCTCCACCATGCTCTCTACCGAGTCGTCGGTCACGCCGCAGTCCTTCTGCAGCTGCGAGCCCATGACCACCTGGTTGCCGCCGCTGATGGAAATGGCGCCGCCCATAAAGGACATTTTTTCGAGCAGGATGACGTTGAGCCCCAGCTCCTCGGCGCGCATGCAGGCCGTCATGCCGGCCGCGCCACCGCCCACGATCACCAAATCAGCCGAAAGCTCTTCCTGGGTGCGCTCGGCCTCACCCTCGGCGGGCGGGGTCATCAGGGCGTCCACACTGCCGCCGGCCTGCTCCACGCAGTCGGCCACAGCGTCAAAAATGGCGTCGGAGGTAAAGGTAGCGCCGGCCACGCCGTCGATGGCCAGCGACTGCGCCGCCACGATCTCGCCGGGCAGCTGATCGATGGCGGTGGTGCCGATGCCGGCGGTCTCGGCGTTCTCGGTCACCACGATGGACTCAATGGCGCTCTCGGTAAAGGTCACCTCAACGGTGACGTCGCCGTTCATGCCGGCGGCAGAAGCCGTGTAAGTGCCGGGCGTGTAGGCGCCGCCTTCGCTGCCTTCGCCTTCGGGCGCGGGGGTGGCGTCCACGCCGGGGGTGGGAGCGCCCTCCTCCTCTTCGGCGGGCGCGCCGCAGGCCACGAACGACAGGCACAGCATGGCGGCCAGCACCAGGCAGAACAATTTGGAAGCAGTTTTCTTCATGGGTCAACAAACCTCCTTTGAGTTTCGGTTGCACAAAGCAGGGGGAGCAAAACTTCCCTCCTGCGTTTTACGGTGGTATTATAATCACTTTGCTATGGATTTTCAATTCTTTATTCGCAATTTTTATGAAATTCTGTCAGAAATTGCGTTCAGGTCCTTTGGGGGAAACAGCCGCGCAACGCGTAAAAAAGGCCGCCGCGCGCTGCGGCAGGCCTTCGTGCCAAAATTTCGCTTTTCTTTTAATTTGCGCCCGAAGCCGTGGGCGAAGGGCTGAGGCTGGGCGAAGTGCCGGCGGGTTCGCACAAGCGCACCAGTTGGTCTACCCAGTCCCGCTGCGGCCCTTCGATGACCGAAAAGGCCCGGCCCTGGGTGCTGCCGTCGTCTTCAAACAGGTAAATGCGCGGGCCTTCCCGGCACTCGTTTGCCGTTACCTGCGCGCCAAACAGCGCGTAGGGAATGTAGCCCTCGCGGTAGACGATGAGCGTCGCTTCCCCCCAGGGCTGGGCCAGCAGGCCGTCGTAATCCTCCGTGCGCGGGGCGCTTACCATGATCTCCTGGGTGCGGCCGTCGGCGCCGGTGGCGTAGTAGGCCCGGTTTTCCAGCACGAACACCGAGCAGCCCGAAAGGGGCTCTTCGGTGCGGCCATCCACCACCTCAACGATCAGGCTGCCCTGCACCTTCTCGCCCCCCTGCTGCTTCCCGGCAAACAAAAACACCACGGCCAAAATGGCCAGCAGCGCCAGCAGCAGCCAACAAAGCGTCTTTTTCCGGCTGGGATCCGCTCTTTTTTTGTTGTTCATCCGCTTCCTCCTGTCTTGCATCGACCCAACAATACTGTTATAATATATATGATTTTCCAGCCTGCCGGTGGGGCAGGCTGTTCCCGCATTTCTCCCATCACAAATATATTCTCAAAGGAGCGTTGTCATGAGTGATACTGCGCTTAAGATCCGGATCGATTACAACAACATGATGGCGGAATTCGTCGGCAAAGAGGGCGTGACCGAAGAAGAGATCGCCGCCTGGCAACCGGCGGCCGAACAGGCCATGGCAGCCATGAAGGAAAAGCGCGGCCAAATGAAGTGGCGCGAACTGCCCCACAACCAAAAAGACGTGGTGGCCGACATTCTGGCTTTGGCAAAAGAGATCAACAAAGACTGCACCGATTTTGTGGTGCTGGGCATTGGCGGCAGCGCGCTCGGCCCCATCGCCGTGCAGCAGGCCCTGAACCACCTGCACTACAACGACCTGCCCAAAGAAAAACGCGGCGGCCCGCGCCTGTTCGTGGAAGACAACGTCGACCCCGAGCGCATGCAGGCGCTGTTGGACGTTATCGACCTTGACCACACGGTCTTCAACGTCATTACCAAGTCGGGCAGCACCAGCGAAACCATGGCCCAGCTTCTGATCGCCACCGACCTATTAAAGCAGAAGTTCGGCGAAAACTGGACCAAGCACGTGGTGGCCACCACCGACCACGAAAAGGGCAACCTTATTAAGATCGCCAAAGAAAACGGCCTGCGCACTTTCTACGTGCCGGACGGTGTGGGCGGCCGCTTCAGCGAGCTCTGCCCCGTGGGCCTCATTGCCGCGGCGGTATGCGGCATCGACATCCAGGCCCTGCTCGACGGCGCGGCCTACATGGACGAACTGTGCAGCGTGGACGACCTGCGCAAAAACCCCGCCTACATGAGCGCGCTTTTGCAGGTGATGGCCATGAAGCGCGGCAAGAACATTTCGGTAATGATGCCTTACGCCGACTCTTTGAAGTACATGTCGGACTGGTACGCCCAGCTGTGGGCCGAAAGCCTTGGCAAGAAGTTCGGGCTGGACGGCAGCGTGGTGCACACCGGCCAGACGCCTGTAAAGGCCCTGGGCGTGACCGACCAGCACAGCCAGGTGCAGCTTTATGTGGAAGGGCCGGACGACAAGGTCGTCACCTTCCTGGGCGTGGACAAGTACCGCGCCACCTTCGGCATCCCCCACGGGTTCGACGCCATTCCCGACGTGGCCTTTTTGAGCGGCCACACCATGAACGAGCTCATCCAGGCCGAGCAGAGCGCCACCGAGTACGCGCTGATGAAGGCCGGCAAGCCCAGCTTCACCATCACCCTGCCCGTGGTCAACGCCTTTACCATTGGCGAACTGCTGTACTACTTCGAGGTGCAGACCGCCTTTGCCGGCGAGCTGCTGCAGATCAACGCCTTTGACCAGCCCGGCGTGGAACACGGCAAGCAGGCCACCTACGCCCTGTTGGGCAAGAACGGGTTCGACGAAAAGCGCGCCGAACTGGCCGCCGCGCCCAAGAAGAAGGCGGAATACATTATTTGAGCCCGATGTGCGCCTGCCGCGCCTGAATTTGAGCGGCACGGCAAACGGCCCCCAAGAGTTTGGGGGCCGTTTGCCGTGCGGGGGGAATTTGGGTTTCCGGCCGGGGTTCTTTTGCGGGGCGTCCTAAGCACAAGATAAAGAGGGATAAGGAACTATTTAACGGCTGACAGACAGGTTGTAATAACAGAAAGCGGGTATATCACGAA
>CALWSW010000099.1 GCA_944384305.1 uncultured Christensenellaceae bacterium | reverse complement strand
ACGACCTTTTGGCTTTTGAGGCCGTGGTGCAGGAGGCGCTTGCCAACGACCGCCCCGCCGAGCACACCCACCGCGTGCTTTCCTGCGACGAAGTCCGCACCATGTGGTGGCACGTGCGCGCCGTGCGCGTGCCCTATGCCGAAGCGAAAAACCCCGTGCTGCTCGTTACCGCCAACGACATTTCGCAGTACAAAGAGACCGAGCGCCACCTGAAGGAGACCAACCGCCTGCTGCAGGCCGCCGTAGACCAGACCGTGCTGCGCTTGTGGGAAATCGACCTGAAAAAACGCCGCTACCGCTCGCTTGGAAAGGGCGGCCCTGTTTCCAACGGCAAATGGATCGAAAACTTCCCCGATTGTTTGGTGCAGAGCGGGTGGATCCACCCCGACTCCATCTCCCGCCTGCGGGAGTTCTGCGCCGAAATGTTCACCGGCGCGCCGCGCGGCTGGGGCAACTTTGTGCTGCGCCGGCGGGATACCGGCTGTTACGGCTGGTCCAAGCTTTCTTACCGAACGCTTTTTGACGACCTGGGCGCCGCCGAGCTCGCCGTAGGCGTGGTGGAAGATCTGCCCGATTCCCTGCTGCTTTGGGGCTTTTCCCCGGGGCCGGAACACCCCCTGCCGGCCGGCCTCACCGCCGATCTGATGTTCAGCTGCCAGTGCGACCTCACGCGCGACACCGTCGGCGAGCTGTGGTCGGAAGGCCGAACGCTTCAAAACGTCGCCCAGCGCACCACCTGCGCGCAGCTGTTGAAGCGCCTGCGTTCCCGCGTGTTCAAGGAAGACGCCGGAAAAACCGCCTTCCCGGGGTTTGACTCCGCCCAGCTCCTGGCGCTCTTCGCCACCGGGCGGCGCTGGTTCTTTACCGAATACCGCCGGGCAAACAGGGCCGGCGCCATCCGTTCTGTGCGTCATGTCGTTCACCTTGCGCCCAATCCTAAGGGCGGCGTGCTGCTCAGCACCTGCCTGCTGCGCGCCGAGTTCGCCCAAAAGCTGACGCACGCCCTGCCCGCGCCCCCCGCGCGCGAGGCTTTGACCGGCCTTTACAATGCCGAGGGGTTAAAAGCCCTTGCCGAAGAGCTCTTTGCCCAGCCCTCTCAGGGTAGCCGTGCGGCGGTGGTGGTGCAGGCCGCCGGGCTTTTGCGCCTGTCCGACCGGCCAGACGCCGAAAAAAAGCGGGCCGACATTGCCGCCGCGCTTTCTGCCGCGCTTGGGGGCGGGTGCCTGCTGGGCACGCTGGACTTTGAGCACTTTGCCGTGATCTACCCCACCGCGTTTTCGCAAGAAGAGCTGCGCCGTATTTTGGAAGAGGCCTTTTCCTTCTTGCGCCGCACCATACCAGGGCTGGAAGATCTGCGCTTTGTGGCTGGCGCGGCGCTGCAATCCGCCGGGCCAAACGCCGATTACAACGCGCTTTTGGAACGCGCCCGCCGCGTGTGCGGCCTGTGGTGGAACGCCCCCTCCGACACCGTCGCCTTCCCCCACAGGGAAGAAGAGGAGCGCCTGTTCACCGCCCTGCTTTCCACCGAACGCGAAGACCGCGTGGCCGTTCACCTGGCTGAAATGGACCGGCCGCTCTCCGCCGACGAAAAAGACGTGGCCTTTCGCTGCCTCACCTCCATGCTCAATGCGGGCAGCCTGGAAGCCTCCATCCACGCCGTGCTGCGCGACATCGGCATTTACTACTGCGCCGACCGCGTGTACGTGCTCACCTTGGTAGAAAACCGCCGGGCGCTCACCATGCCCTACGAATGGACCAATTCCGGCAAGCGCTCCATTCAGCAAAGCGTTTCCGGCCTGCGGCTGGACCGCTTCCCGCTGCTTTTGCGCTGCCTGGAAGAGCGCGCCCCCGTCTTTTTGACCCGCAACACGCCCTTTTCTGCAACGGGGGAATCGTCCGACCCCGGCCCCTGGCACTTCACCACCTTCCCGCTCATCCGCAACGAGCAGGTGGAAGGGTTTTTGTGCATAGAAAACTCCCGCGAGCACCCCGCCGACGCCGCGCTTTTCAGCGTGCTCATTCCCTATTTGCTGCGCGAGCGGGAGCGCTTTGGCGCTTCGGGCCAGGCCGGCCGGCCGGAAGCGGTCGACCGTCTCATGGAGCTGCCCAACCTGCGCACCTATCTGGAGGCCGTCAACCTTTTGGATTCAGCGCACTACAGCTCGCTGGGCGCGGTCTGTTTGGACATTCCCGCCATGGCCTCCATCAACGGCACCCTGGGCTTTGAGTACGGCAGCCGGCTGTTGTGGTTCGCTTCCAAGACTTTGGCCGAGCTCTTTGGCCCCAGTCTGCTCTTCCGCACGTGGGACGCGGAATTCGTTGCCTTTTGCCCCAACACCACCCGCCAGGTGTTCGTTGGGCGGGTCAACCGCCTGCGCTCCATCCTGCAGCGCCGCTACGCGCAGGAAGTGCGCATTGGCTCGGCCTGGGCCGAGGGCGAATTTTCCGGCAAATACCTGGTGAGCGACGCCAGGACCCGCCTGCGCGCCTCTCCCGCGCCCCAGACAGGCGTTGTTTCGCCGGTTGTTCTGCCCTTTGACGGCGCGCAGGAAATGAGCGTTTCGGACTCTGCCCGCGCCGGCCGCTTTACGCTCTACTTCCAGCCCCAGATCGACATGAGCACCGGGAAACTGCTGGGCGCCGAAGCGCTGGTGCGGGGCGTGGGCGAAGGCGGCGAAATTTACCCGCCCGCCCGCTTCATCCCTCTGCTCGAACAAAACGGCGGCATCCGGGAACTCGACTTTTTCGTGCTGGAGCGCGCGCTTTCTCTGGCGGCGCAGTGGCGCGCCGAGGGGTTTGCGCCGCTGCGCGTTTCCACCAACCTTTCGCGCCACACCTTTTTGCACCCCAACACGCTGGCCTCGGTGCTGGCGCTGCAGAGCCGCTACCCGAGCGTAGGGCCCGACGACCTTGAGCTCGAGATCACCGAGAGCGCCAGTGTGGACACCGCCGAGCTCAAGCGCATCGCCGAGCGTTTCCGTTCCTGCGGGCTGCGCCTTGGCCTGGATGACTTTGGCGCACAATACGCCAACCTCTCGCTCTTTACCAGCGTCAAGTTCGACTCCGTAAAGCTCGACCGCAGCCTCATTGCCGAACTGGCCGAAAACCCCGTAAACCGCCTGCTGGTCAAGGATCTGGTGGCCATTTGCACCGCCTGCGGCATGACCTGTGTAGCAGAAGGCGTCGAGACCGAAGCGCAGACCCGGGCGCTGCTCGAGGCGGGGTGCCGCGTGGCCCAGGGGTATTATTACGACCCGCCCCTGCCCGCCGAAGAATTTGCCAACAAGTACCTGCTCCCGCGCTGAAAAGCTTCCCGCCTTTTCTTCTGCTAAGGGCAGTTCCTTCTTTGACTCAAGCTTTTATCACAGCAAGGAGGTATCCCCCACATGAGCAATGCGACTCAATCCCCTGCGGGCGCCCAGCAGTCCGCGCCGCTCATCATCGGCATCGGCGCTTCGGCCGGCGGGTTGGAAGCGCTGCAGCAGTTCTTTAGCTGCATGCCTCCCAACAGCGGGCTGAGCTTCGTGGTGGTGCAGCACCTCTCGCCCGACTACAAAAGCCTCATGGCCGATATTTTGGGCAAGCACACCGAAATGCCCGTTTGCCAGGCCGAAAACGGCATGGGCATCGAGCCCGACCACGTTTACCTCATTCCGCCCAAAAAAACCATGACCGTAAAGGGCAATGCCCTGGAGCTTTCGGACTACGCCCCCGGCATGCTCAACCACCCCATCGACATCTTCTTTACCTCGCTGGCAGAAGAGCGGCGGGAGCATTCCATCGTGGTCGTGCTCTCCGGCACCGGTTCCGACGGCACCAATGGCGTCAAGGCCGTAAAGGAACACGGCGGCCTGGTCATCGCCCAGGACCCCGAAAGCGCCAAGTTCGACGGTATGCCCCGAAGCGTCATCAAAACCGGGCTTTCGGACTTCGTGCTTTCGCCCGAAGAGATCGCCGAGGAGATCCTGAACTTTTCCAACACCCCGGCGCTGCTCAAAAGCCCCCGTTCGGACGGCCCCTACGCCGACGAGGACATGATCTTTTCCGAGGAAGAGACCCTTTCGCACATCTACACCATTTTAAAAAACGCCAGCGGCATCGACTTTACCTACTACAAGCGCTCCACCATCCTGCGGCGCATCGAACGGCGCATGCTGGTCACCCACACCCAAAGCCTCACGGAGTTCGCGCACCTGCTGGGCGACAGCGCCGAGGAAGTCAACATCCTGGTCAAAGAGATCCTTATTGGGGTCACCAACTTTTTCCGCGACCCGGCGTTTTTTGAAAAACTCAAGTACAACGTCATTTACAAGATCGTGGAACGCGCCAAAGAGGGCGAGCCCATCCGCGTGTGGAGCGCCGGCTGCTCCACCGGCGAGGAAGCCTACTCCATTGCCATCCTCTTTAAAGAGGTGATGGAAGAGATGCGCGTGGAGCGCGACGTGAAGATCTTTGCCACCGACGTGGACAGCCGCGCCATCGAGCAGGCCAGCCGGGGCATCTATTCCGAAAACATCATCGACGACGTCACCCCCGACCGCCTGGCCCGCTTCTTCCTCAAACAGAACGATCAATACGTCATCTCCAAAGAAGTCCGCCGCATGATCGTCTTTGCCCCGCACAACATGTTTTCCGACCCGCCGTTTGGCAAGCTCGACCTCATCAGCTGCCGCAATGTGATGATCTACTTCCAGCCGGTGCTGCGGCGGGGGCTGTTTGCCATCTTCCACTCGGCGCTCAAAAAGGACGGCTATCTCTTCCTGGGCAAGAGCGAGACCGCCGGCGAATACGTAAACATCTTCAAACCGGTGTGCAGCGCCGAAAAGATCTACCTGCACAAGGGCGAAGGCAAGGTGGAAGATCTGACGCCCCCGGCCTTCAACCTGCCCAACATCCAGGCCATTTCCCCCAAGAGCATTCGCTCGGGGTCCGGCACCAACCCGGACGACGGCGCCGAAGCTCTTTACACCCGCTTTTTGGAACGCTTTCTGCCCGCCTCGGTCGTGCTGGACGAAAACGACACTGTTCTGCACTTTTTCGGCAATTACCAGGACTATTTGACCCTCGCGCCCGGCAAGGCTACCCTCAACTTTTTCAGCATGCTGCACAAGGACCTCAGCCTGGTAGCGGCCACAGCCCTGAGCCGCGTGCGCACCGAGCACACCGCCGTGACCTACACCGACATTGCCGTAGACTGCCCTTCGGGCCGCAAAAACATCACCCTTACCGTGCAGCCCGTGCCGCCCGAACCAGGCATCGATACCGAACTGACCGCCGTGCTGTTTATGGAAAATGCCGTCAGGGTCAGCGAAGGCGCCATTGAAAAATACGACCTGGACGCTACCGCCGCCAGGCGCATCGAAGAACTCGAACGGGAATTCCAGGTCTCGCAGAGCGACCTGCGCGCCACCATCCAGCGTCTGGAGACCGTGAACGGCGAGCTGCAGGCCGCCAACGAAGAGCTGCTGACCGCCAACGAAGAGCTGCAGAGCTCCACCGAGGAGCTGCAGTCGGTCAACGAGGAACTCTACACCGTCAACACCGAGCACCAGCTCAAGCTCGACGAGCTGACCATGATGACCAACGACCTCTCGAACTTCCTCTCTTCGACGATGATCGGCATCCTCTTTGTGGACAGTAACCTGAACATCCGCAAGTTCACGGAATACGTCGGCCGCGAATTCCAGCTCATGGAGCACGACATTGGCCGGCCTATCCAAATTTTTGCCCACAGCTTCCCCGAAGAAGCCATTGAAAAGGACTGCCGCGACGTATTAAAAGACCTGATCTCCATCGACCGCGAAGTCACTGCCATGAACGGCCGGTGCTACACCCTGCGCATCGCGCCTTACCGCACCACCGAAAACAGCATCCGCGGCCTGGTCATCACCATCATCGACAGTTTGGGCGTGCCGCCCCGCGCGCACGTCTGACGCCAAAAGAAGCCGCCGCAGGGGCCAATGCCTGCGTGGCTTCTTTTTCGGGGCTGTCGCAAAATAGGCAACAGCCTATTTTGCGAGTTTTGCACCGTTCGCTTGGTCGCCCCTTTTCGGTGCTCCCGGCCAGCGAACGGTGTAGGGTTGCTTTTCTTTCAGAAAAGCTTTGCGAATCTGACAACTGAATTGTCAGATTCGATCAAACAGATTCTGAAGCTGCCGTTGTTTTAAAAACTGTGATTCCGCGCGTTCGTTTTGCAACGCGCCCAAAAAGGTTTTTTAAAAAACCGTCCTGGTAAAACGCCAGCACGTTTGCAGCGGCTTCCTCACTGCAAAAGCTCTCCCTGGCCCACATTCTGTGCTTTGGAAGCCTGCGGCGGCGCAGGCGCGACCGGCAGCGTCAGGGGCGGCATGCCGGCATTGGCCGTCAGGTTAAAAATATAGGTGCGCAAATAGGGGTAAAGCGCTTCAAACATTGCCCGCTGCACCGCCGCCGGCTCTGCCTCACACTCCACGGTCTTTAAAAACTCCCCGCGAATGGTCACTTCCAACGAGAACCGCCCCTGGTCCTTTTCTCCCACCATCGCGTGGCACTCGGCTACCAGAACATCGGCGCGTTCCTGCAGGCGCTTGACCGCATAGCGGTACTTCACCGCCAGCGCCACCCGCTCGTTGTGGCCCAACTCGTTGCGAAACGCCGAGTTGGTCACCAAAAATCCCCGAAAGATCAACCCTTTCATATTTTCTTCCTTTCGTATCTGGGCTTTTGCCCCTGCGCCCGCCGCCCGCAGGGCCAGGCTTATTTCTTTTCCTGCGGCGCTATGGTTTTGAGCATCCTCGCCGGCACGCCGCCCACCACGGTGTTGGGCAACACATCTTTGGTCACCACCGCCCCGGCGGCGACCACGGCATTGTCCCCCACGGTGACGCCCGGCAGAATGGTGGCGTGCGAGCCCACCCACACATTTTTGCCGATGTGGATGGGCGCGGGGTGGTTGTCTGACCGGTGGGCCGGGTCCAACCCGTGGTTGATGGTGGCCATCACCACGTACGAGCCGATGAGCGCCCCGTCGCCAATGTACACGCCCCCTTGGTCCTGAAAATGGCAGCCGAAGTTGATAAACACCCGCTTACCGAGAAAAATGTTTTTTCCGCACTCTGTGTAAAAGGGCGGGAACATGGCGAAGCTCTCGTCCACCTCCCGGCCGGTCAGCCGTTCCATCAGGGCGCGGATCTCCTCTGGCGTGCGGTAGCCGCTGTTCAGCTCGGCCACGATCTTCAGCGCCTCCTGCGACATCTCGTGCATCTTCTGGTGCAGGGGCGAACCGCCTTCCACCACCTTGCCGGCACGCAGGTGCGCCAAATAGCTCTGGGTATCGATCTCCATTCCCTATCTCCTCGTCGCTTTTGTTTGCCGGGGCGCACTTTCCTGCCCCTGCCTTTTGCTTTATTATACACTCTTTGCCGCCCGCGCCGCTAGGGGGCACACAGCGCGAAAGCGTCCTCCCGAGCAAAGCCTTTCAAGGTAAAAGGAAAGCCCGCAAACCTAAGGTTTACGGGCTTTTGCTGTGGTGGTGCTTACTGGACTCGAACCAGTGACCCCCGCGATGTGAACACGGTGCTCTACCAACTGAGCCAAAGCACCAGAGCAAGAGTTATTATACTCCGCATTGCACAAAAAGTCAAGCGCTAAAACGCGCGGTCAAAAAGAATTTTTTTGACCGCGCCTTCTGTCCGGGCGGGCTCACAAACCGCCGCCCGCCGCTCGTTTTTTCCTGCGCTTCAGCGCACCCCAATGCGGGTGCAGGGTACCTTGCCGGCGATGATGTCGAACAGCCGGTATTTGCTGGAGGCGATGAACACCGTAGTGCCCTGGCGCACCGGCTCCATGCAGAACTCCAGCTTGGCCTTAGCGCCGTTTGCGCCCGCGCGCGAAGCCCCCACACAGGACTCCTGGTGGAAGCGCATGTTCTCAATGACCTCCTCCACGTCTTTGCCGGCGATCTCTTCCACCAGCGTCGCGGGGTCCTTGGGGTCGGCGTAAATGCCCTTGGTGCTGGTCATAATGACCAGATAGCGCGCGTGTACCAGCGTGCTGATGACCGCCGCGGTCTCATCG
>CALWSW010000098.1 GCA_944384305.1 uncultured Christensenellaceae bacterium | reverse complement strand
GACAAGGATAATTGCACCATCGTCGACGGTGCCGGCGACCCCACCGAGATCAACAACCGCATCAACTCCATCCGCGCTCAGTACGACGTGACCACCAGCGATTACGACCGCGAGAAGCTCAAAGAGCGTCTGGCCAAGCTGGCCGGCGGTGTGGCCGTCATCCGCGTGGGCGCTGCCACCGAGGTGGAGATGAAGGAACAGAAGATGCGCATTGAAGATGCCCTTGCGGCCACCAAGGCGGCTGTGGAAGAGGGCATCGTCCCCGGCGGCGGCGTGGCGCTCATCGACGCCCTGCCCGCGGTCGAAAAGCTCATCGACACCCTCGACGGCGATTACCGCACCGGCGCCAAGCTGGTCGCCCGCGCTCTGGAAGAACCCGTTCGTCAGATCGCGCAGAACGCCGGCGTGGACGGCTCGGTGGTGGTGGACGCCATCAAGCGCTACGAGGGCAAGGGCTACGGCTACAACGCCGCCAACAACACCTATGGCGACATGTCTGCCCAGGGCATCATCGACCCCACCAAGGTCACCAGGAGCGCGCTGCAGAACGCTGCTTCTATTGCAGCCATGACCCTCACCACCGAGAGCCTGGTGTGCGACATTCCCACGCCTCCCGCTCCTGCGCCCGCTGGCGGCGATATGGGCGGCATGTATTGATGACTCTCCAGAAACTTTGAAATGCCTGGCCCCGGCGTAAAAAATGCGGATTTTCGCCAACTTGCGCCATGGGCAGAGCGCGTAACAGGGCAGCAGGCCGATGCTCACAGTTTATGTGGGCGTTGGCCTGCTTTTATGTAAGGAGAAGATGTCCCGTTCATATGCCGTGAAACAGCGCGCAAAGACAGGCAGCAAATGCTTTACGGTCAGCCGTTCGATGTGACGACAGGCGCGCCGTCCGCTTTATGGGAAATGCAGAACTCGACGCAAAATCCAAAGCGTGTCGTTCAATTTTGTCTGGGAAGCCGTTATGCTGATGTCATCAGCAAAGCTGAAATCACTGATGATCCGAGGAGAACAGACATGAACACAGACAAGATTTTTGCCGAGGCGATTGCCAACGAGTACGCGCCCAAAAACGCTTCCAAAGTTTTGGCCCTGAAAAAGCTGGACAGAAAAGCCAAGCGAAAAGCAAATGTTTTCGCTTACACCTTTGGAACGCTGATGGCGCTGGTGCTGGGCGTGGGGTTGTGCCTGTCGATGGGCGTTCTGGGCGTCGGGCCTGCTATGATGACTGTGGGAATAGTTGTCGGTGCGGTCGGACTCATCGGGGTCGGCGTAAACTACCCCGTTTATCGGAGGCTGCTGGAAAGCGGCAAGAACAAATATGCTTTTGAGATCGTGCAGCTTGCAAAAGAAATCAGCGAAGGAGCTAAGTAAAGCAGAGGGGGCGGTATTGCATGAACAAATCGGAAAGTAAGTATTTCAATACCGCCCTCTGTATGGACAAGGCGCTGATTTCTTTGCTGAAGGTAAAAGATTTAGAGTATATTACCGTAAAGGAAATCTGCGAGAAAGCGGGCGTGAACAGGTCTACGTTCTATCTCCACTATGAAACCATCGCTGATCTGGTTCATGAGGCGATAGAAACCATGAACCAAAGATTTATGTCCTATTTTGCAGACGCGAAAGGAATTGAAGAAGAACTCGACCATACAGATCTATCTAATCTTGTTCTGATTACACGAGATTATTTATATCCGTATCTGCGGTTTGTCAGCGAAAACAAAGACCTGTATCGGGCGGCGTTCCGAAACCCCAGGGAAATGCAGGCCAATGCGAGATACGGATATATCAAGAAATATATCATTGAGCCGATTTTGAAGCGTTTCGGCGTTCCCGACGCATATTGGCGATATTATATTGCTTACTACATAAACGGAACTATGGCCATAATCAAGGAATGGCTAGAAACGGAATGCCAGGACTCTGTTGAAACGATTGCTGCGGTGATTGAAGAATGTGTTCGGCCAGACAATGGGGCACAGGGAAGGATGTACGGTGAAATATATGAGACGCCAGCAGATAAAGCTGCTCTGGAAAAAATGGAGTGAAAACTACAGTTTCAAAACGCTGGCCGGTTCAACAGTGTCTTTGTGCATCACTACCCTGTTTGCCCTGTATCACGGGTTTTTAGGGCTTACTCTATCTTCAATATGGCATGGCAGTATTTGCGTGTTTTATCTGTTGCTTGTCACTATTCGTGGAATTATCTTACTGACAGAACACAAGATAAAATCAAAAAGCGAAAAGGAAAAACAATACCGGCGGCAGAAGATTTTTTATGCCACCTCTGCATTATTGTTTCTGCTGAATCTCGCTCTGATTTTACCGATTTCGCTGATGGTTGTATTAAAAAAGCCGGTCACCATGGGCTTGATTCCAGCCATTGCCATGGCAGCGTATACAACCTACAAAATTACCATGGCTATTATCCACATGAAAAAAAGGCAAGCTCATCATGTATTGGTCTGCGAGCTGAGAACGATCAATCTGATCGACGCTCTGGTTTCCATCTTGACACTGCAAAATACATTGATAATGATCAATGCAGGCAAAGGGGAAGTTAATAATATGCTTACATTGTCAGCGATTTCAAGCGCGGCAATTTATCTGCTTATTTTAGGGATCACAGTCCAACTATTTCTAAACGGCAAGACCACCAGGGCCAACGGGCGCTCAGAGTGACCAGCGCATTTGAGGTGCTGCTCTGGCCGCAGGAGGAGAGGCCCGGGAAAAAGCAAGGAATCCTGCGGAAGCATTTTTAGTCCCGCCCCCTCTGCTGGCGCAAAGGGGGCGGCTTTTACTGCACGGCACAAAGCGCACTGTTTCTCCTTTGCCCGGGAAAAGCCCGGCAGTTTACACAATGGTTACACCCGCGCCATTTTGGCGCTCTTTCCCTTATGGGGCATTTGTGATAAAATCATAGCTACAAGAAACGGGCTCGCTCGTGTTGGGTGAAGGCCTGTTTTGCAACGCTTTCCCATAAAGCGAGGTATCAGCACATGAAACATCACGTAAGGGCGCTGGCATTCTGCCTGGCATTTTGCCTGATGCTCTTTGGCTGCTCGGCGGGGCCTGCCGCTCCTCCGCCCACCCCTCAGGAACCGATGGAAGAGGGCGCTTTGCCCGTGCGCAGCGAGGAAGAGCCCTCGCCCTTTCCCGAGGAGGAAGAGGCCGCCCCGGCCGAAGAAGAGGAGGAAGCGAAAACCGTCGTTGGCTTTGTTGTGCCGGACGACGGGAGCTTGCTCATGCGCTGCGCGATGCACGGTTTTTTGCGCACGGCCGAGAGCCTGAGCTACCCCGCGCGGCTGTACGCCTTTTCGTCGGGTGACGGTTCCTCCGAGGTAGAGCAGGCGCTTGCCGACGGCTGCGGCGCGCTGCTCGTGTGGGCCGACACGCCGGCTTTGGCGGCTGCGGCCAAGGCTGCGTCTGAACAAGGCGTGCCTGTGGTAGTGCCCTTTATTGGCGTTGACCCGACGGCTGCGGGTGCGGTCTCGGTGCTTGCAGCCGAAGAGATGGACTACTGCTCGGAAGCGGTGCGCATCATGTGCGAGACCGCCATTTCCCGCGGGAACACCCAGGGCGTCATCGTCGTTGCGCGCGAAGCGGGCGCACACCAGGAGATCGTCGATGCCGTTCAGAACGCTCTGAACACCGATTACCCTGGTTATACCCTGCAGGATATGCCCCTGCTTGCCACGGTGGAAGAGACCACGGCCCAGGCCAAGGAATACGAGCTGGCTCACCCGGAGATCTGCGGGGTGCTGGCGCTTTCACCCACGTCGGCCACGGCGTGGTACGACGGCGAGATCCAGGCCGAAAAAGAGCTGGAGGACGAAAAACGCAACCCGGTCATCATGGCGCTCGATTACACCGAAGAAAACATCTCCCTCGTGAGCGGCGGGCGCATTTACTGCCTCATTGCCCGTCCTTATTACCACTGTGCCGCGCAGGCGCTCATCGTTTTGGACAGTTACTTGGGCGGCGCAACGGTGCAGCCCAATATCCGCGTCAACGCGCCCATCATCCGCAACAAGGACCTGGAAAAATACGCCTCCATTGTCGACGAGACCAAAGAGTGGTTCGGCATGTAGGCAGAGGAAGCTGAATGAAACAAAAAGAACGCCGCCTCAACGCGCGCGGCTTTGATTTTATGACCCTGGGGCTGATCTTCGTGTTGGTCATTTTCGGCCTGGCGGCCATGACCAACGCCCTGGCCGACCCCTCTTCGAGCGATATGACCCTGGGCTCCAAGCTCGCCAGCCTCAATTTGCAGCGCCCGCTGATGCAGCTCGCCTGGTTCGCTGTCGGGTTGGTGGCGGTGGTGGTCATTTCGCTGGCAGACTACCAGGTATTTGCCGACTATGTGCGCATCGCCTACGCCGTGCTGCTCTTTGTGCTGGTGCTGCTGCTCTTTGTGGCCGAGGACTCCCGCGGCGTCAAGGGCTGGTTTTATATCGGCAGCGTTGGCCTGCAGCCAAGCGAGTTCGGCAAGATCGTGCTCATTTTAGCCGTGGCCAAAAGCTGCAGCAAGGCCATGGATCAAAACGACGGCCGTTTAAAGGGCGCCAAAGCCATTTTGCTGCCCGTCGTCTTAACGGCGGTGCCGGTGATTTTGATCGCGCAGCAGCCCGACTGGGGCACGGCCTTTGTTTACATCTGCATCCTGGTGGGCATGATGTTCGCCGCCCGTATGAGCTGGAAGGTCATGGGCAGTGTGGTGCTGGCTGCGGTCATCGGCCTGCCGCTTGCTTACTACTTCCTGATGACCCCCGAGCAGCAGGCCCGCATCCTGGGTTACCTCAACCCCGGTTCAGACTCTCTGAACACCACCTACCACGCCGACAACGCGTTGGAGATCATCTCTTCCGGCGGGGCGTTCGGCAAGGGGTTCCTGGCGGAAGGCACGCTTTCGCAAATGGGGTATCTGCCCGAATCCCACACCGACTACATCTTCGCGTCCTTCGTGGAAATGGCGGGGTTCGTGGGCGGTATCGTCCTTATTGCGGTGTACTTTGCGCTCCTCATCCGAACGCTGTACATTTCCGTCAAGGCGCGCGACAACTTCGGCATGCTCATCTGTGTGGGCGTAACTTCCATGATGTTTGCCCACGTGTTCGAAAACATCGGCATGATCATCGGCATCATGCCCGTCACCGGCATTCCGCTGCCCTTTGTGAGCTACGGCGGGTCGAACATGCTCTCGAGCATGATCGCCTATGGTTTTGTCATCAATGTGTGGATGCGGCGGCAGCAAAAGCGCAAATATTCCCTTGCGCCAACGGGTTAAAGCCCGGCTTTCGCGCATACCTATGGGCAAAGGACCTTTGGGGAGGATTTGCCCATGGATGATGAAAGGGAAGTTTCCAGGCTGAGCTTTTCGGCCAAGGCCGGGTGTTCTGCCCCCGGCAGCGCAGAGCGCGCACACGCTGTGCGCGCACCGCAGGGCCCGCCCAGCGAAAAGGGAAAGACCGGCTCGCCGTTGATGGCAGTGCTGGCGCTCATGCTGTGCTGTGCCGTGCTGCTTTCGGCCGTCGCTTTCGAGCCGCCGGCGGTTTCGGCCATGGCCGGCGCCGAAGGCACAGGGGTGACCACCACCGAGGACATTCTGGGCCGCCTGAAGTTTTTGGGGGAAGAACTCATCAGCGTTTTTTCATCTGACGAAGGGCTTGCCGCCCCCGTTTCAGGGAGTGTTGCGCAAAGCGTTGACCCAGACGGCACGATCGAGTTTGTAGGTGAGAGCGGGTGCGATGTGTTCGCGGCAGCGGACGGCGTCGTTACCTCGGTCACACTCGAAGAAAACGGCTGGCAAGTGGTGTTGGACCACGGCGGCGGGGCAGAAAGCACCTACGGCCTTTTGGATAAGCCGGTGGTGGAAAAGTGGCAGCAGGTCAGAAAAGGCGAGGCGCTCGCTGCAAGCCCCACGGGACGGCTGCGCTTTTGCTATATGATAGACGGTGCCGTGCAGAACGTCGGCGAGCAGTTCGGGGTCACGGTAAACTGAAATGCGCTTTACGCTCTTCGGTGTGCGCGTGTACTTGCCCATCCCGCTGCTCGCCACGTTCCCCGTCATGGCGCTGTTCGGTATTCGCGATCTGTTTGTGCCTGCGTTCTGCCTGTTTGCGCACGAACTGGGGCACTTAGCCGCTGCGGCGTGGATGAAGACTCCCATCGGCGAGATGCGGGTCATGCCTTTTGGCGCACAGATGACTTTTTTGAACGAACCAGACCAGGCAGCCGAGCTGACCGTAGCGCTGGCCGGACCGTGTGCGAGCCTGCTGCTTTCAGCGGTGCTGGGAGGGTTGCTGTACGCCCTTGGCAGCGCTGTTGTGCCTGCGCTCGCGGGATTTTTGCGCAGGGCATTGCACCAGAGCGCAAGGATCGCGGCGCTGAATCTGCTGCCAGCACTGCCTTTGGACGGCGGCAGGATCCTGCGGGCGGCGCTTGGCCGGGTGTGCCCGCGCAGCGCCGCCAACAAAGCGGCGCTTTGCGCCGGCCTTGCGGCGGGAGCTGCGCTGCTCGTGTTTTCGCTGTGGGAATGGCCGGCCATCAAAAGCACCTGGCTCTTTATGGGGCTGTTTTTGCTCGCTGGGGCGCTGCGGGAATGGAAGAAACCGCCGCTTTCGGCCGTGGCCGACGCCATGAGGCATTCCGACGCTGTGCAGAGGCGCTCGCACATGCGGCTCTCCACCGTCGCCATGCCCAAAGACGCTTTGGCGCGCGAGGCGCTTTCGGCGCTGCACGGCGCCAGCCTGATCGCCGTGATGGACGGCGAGATGCGGCTGTGCGGCACGCTGGCAGAAGGCGACCTGTTGAACGGCATGGTGCGCTTGGGGGCGGACGTCCGGTTGGGAGAGCTCCTGAAGCGGCCGGCGGTTTTGCAAAAGGGCTTGTAAACTGCCGCCGCAGACGTCATAATGATTGAGGCAATCCGGTCAAAGTTTTTAAAATTTGATAGAAGCAGGAACGGAAAGGGAAAGATCGTGAAGTTCAGTGACGCTGTAGAACGCTTGCTGCGCGGGGTAGAAAAGCCCGCGCGCTATTCCGGCGGGGAGCAAAACGCCGTTGTCAAAGACCCCGGGTCGGTGCTGCTGCGCTTTTGTATGTGCTACCCCGACCTTTACGAAGTGGGAATGTCGCACCTGGGGTCGCAGATCCTTTACGCCCTCATCAACGGCAGGGAAGACGCCTGGTGCGAACGCTGCTTTGCGCCATGGGCAGATATGGAAGCCGCGCTCAGAAAGGAGGGCCTGCCGCTCTTTACGCTCGAGAGCCGCACCCCCTTGGGCAAAATGGATGTGATCGGCTTTACGCTCCAGTACGAAATGAGCTTTACGAACATCCTGAACATGCTCGACCTTGCGGGCCTGCCCCTGCGCGCCGCCGACCGGGAAGGGGGCGATTACCCCCTCATTGCCTGCGGCGGGCCCTGCGCCTGTAACCCAGAGCCTTTGGCGCCCTTTGTCGATCTCTTTATGATCGGCGACGGCGAAGAGGTGATGATGGAGTTTTTGGACGCTCTGAAGGCGGGCAAAGAAGAGGGATTGGACAAGCCGTCGCTGTTGTACCGGCTCGCGCAGATCGAAGGCATTTACGTGCCGCGCTTTTACGCTCCGGTCTACCACGAAGATGGCACCTTCTGCCGCATGGAAGTCGCTCCCGGCGTTCCGCAAACCGTTCGCCGGCGCATCGTCAAGGACTTTGAACACAGCTTCGCGCTCAAAAGCCTGGTGGTGCCCTACGCTTCCATCGTGTTTGACCGCATCATGCTCGAGCTGTTCCGGGGCTGCACGCGCGGCTGCCGTTTTTGCCAGGCGGGCATTTTGTACCGCCCTGTGCGGGAGCGCTCGCCGGACAAGCTGGTAGAGCTGGCAAAAGAGCTGGTAAAAAACACCGGATACGAAGAAATATCGCTTTCTTCTCTGAGTTCGGGCGACTATTCCTGCCTGGTCGAGCTCATCGACCGGCTCATCGCCGAACTGAAGGGCCAAAGGGTCTCGCTCTCTCTGCCTTCGCTGCGCATCGACTCCTACGCCAAGGACTACGCCGCAGAGCTGGCGCAAAGCGGCAAAAAATCCAGCCTGACCTTTGCGCCCGAAGCCGGTA
>CALWSW010000097.1 GCA_944384305.1 uncultured Christensenellaceae bacterium | reverse complement strand
TATGCTGCGGCAATCAGCAGGCAAATAGAATACTCTATCTATCGCCGCAAGCAGAGCCTGATAGCCTCCGCGCAGGGCATCTGCAGTCATCAGCACATCCGTCAGTATCACTATGCAATACGGCCCCAGCGCCTGATTGACCGCCTCCCAGAACCGCGCGTCCTCTGCCGCGTTCCCCCTGCTTTCCAGCAAGGCAAAACAATACTGTGACCCTCCCGTCCACACCGACAAGTTCCCCGAAGCTTCCACGGGCTGCAGCAGTTCTTTGACCTGGCGGCAGAAACTATGAGGGTCGGCCGCTGGCATACCGTTTTGCAGCAAATCAGATACTCGTTCCCGCCCCAGCACAAGCGCCAGCACTGCCACGTTTTTCCCCACCGAAAAACGCAAGATTTTCCAAAGCGGCTCTTCTTTGAAATCTTCCCCCAGAAGAATGCGGCGAATTGCCTCCATCCGTTCCACTTGCGTCTGAATTTTCAACTCCTCGAGTCGCTTTTTCATCGCCGAAAGATATTCCAGAAGTTTTTTTGCATCCAGTTCGTGTTTGAGCGCATAATCAAACACCCCCGCCGATACCGCATCCTTAGCGTAGTCAAAGCGAGAATAGGCCGTAAGCAACAGTACCGGAATCCACGGGTAATCCTCGTGCACCTTGCGCGCAAAACGCAGGCCGTCCATCACGGGCATTTCGATATCCGCAATCACCATGTCTGCCTGGCCGCTTTCCAAACAGCGCAACGCATCCCTGCCGTTTTCGCAAACCGCGCTCAGGACATACCCTTCTGCCTCCCAGTCAATCAAATGGGACAGGTCCTCGAGCACCAGCGTATCGTCGTCGGCCAACATGACGCGCACCGGTTTTTCCACTTTTCTTTTCCCCCTGTGATGTTGTCCGAAATCTGTTAATTTTTCTAAGTATAACACATCCCCATTTTTCTCTCAATGTCGTCAAGTTTCCTTTTTCCACACGCAAAACCCCTTTCGAAACAATTTCGAAAGGGGTTTTGACCTGGGTGCTTTTATGGGGGATTATTTTATAAAAGAGCGGCTTTCAGAGGTACTGTGCCCCCTGAAACAACGCCGGAAGTTCCCATCAGTGGCACTTGCCGTGCATGGGGCACCCCTCGCACCCGCCCCCGCAGGAGCCGCCGCAGGAGTTTTTGCCGCGCTTTTTGTCGCGCACGATTTTCACCGTGGCCAGCACGGCCAGGGCGATGACCACCGCGCCGACCGCGAGGTCTACCGCGTGGGCCGAAAGGAATTCGAGCATTACGCCTGCACCCCTTTCAGCACGGTCAGGTGGTTCTCGTCGTACTTGTTCTTGCGGAAGAGCATGTACAGGAGGAAGGCCAGGCCAAGGAAGGCCACCGCCGTCCACACCGTGAAGCCGCCGCCCGTAAAGAGCGAACCCAGCTGGTAGATGATGAGCGAGCACAGGTAGGCGAACCCGCACTGGTAGCCCACGGCAAAGAGCGTCCACTTGGCGTTGTTCATTTCGCGCTTGATGGCGCCGATGGCCGCGAAGCAGGGCGCGCACAGCAGGTTGAACACCAGGAAGCTGAAGGCGCCGAGCAGGGTGAAGGCCGCCGCAATGGGCGCGAGCTCGTTGAAGGCGCCGGATTCCACCAGTTCGAGCGCGTCGCCCGAGATGCCGAACAGCACGCCGAACACGCCCACGACCTCTTCCTTTGCGACCAGGCCCATGATGGTGGCCACCGCCGCCTGCCAGGAGCCGAAGCCCAGCGGCACGAAGAGGAAGGCCAGCGCCGTGCCGACGACGGCCAGGATGCTGAGGTTCATATCCTCGACCATGACGAACGCGCCGTCTACCACGCCGAAGCTGCTGAGGAACCAGATGAGGATGCTGGAAAGCAGAATGATGGTGCCGGCCTTACGGAAGAAGGACTTGGCGCGCTCCCACACGCTGTGCAGCACGTTTTTGCCCGAAGGCAGGTGGTAGGCCGGCAGCTCCATCACAAAGGGCGCGGGATCGCCGGCGAAGCGCTTGGTCTTTTTGAGCATGATGCCGCTGATGACGATGGCCGCCACGCCGATGAAGTAGGCCGAGGGCGCCACCCACCACGCGCCGCCGAAGATGGCGCCGGCCATGAGGGCGACGATGGGCATTTTGGCGCTGCAGGGAATGAAGGTGGTGGTGATGATGGTCATGCGGCGGTCGCGCTCGCTTTCGATGGTGCGCGAAGCCATGACGCCGGGCACGCCGCAGCCGGTGCCGATGAGCATGGGGATGAAGGACTTGCCGGAAAGGCCGAACTTGCGGAAGATGCGGTCCATAATGAAGGCGACGCGCGCCATGTAGCCGATGTCTTCCAAAATGGCGAGGAAGAAGAACAGCACGACCATCTGCGGGATGAAGCCGATGACCGCCCCCACGCCGCCGACGATGCCGTCGCACAGCAGGCCGACCAGCCAGGGCGCCGTGCCAAGGCCGGTGAGCCAGTTTTGCAGGGGCTCCTGGATCCAGGCGGCGACGAAGGTGTCGTTGGTAAAGTCGGTGACGATGGTGCCGATGGTGGTGACCGAAACGTAGTACACCACGAACATGACCGCCGCGAAGATGGGCAGGGCCGCCCACTTGTTGGTGACCACGCGGTCGATCTTGTCGGACACGCTCAGGCTGCCGGGCTTTTTGGCCTTTTTGTAGCAGGTGTGGATGATGCGGCTGATGTAGGCGTAGCGCTCGTTGGTGATGATGCTTTCGGCGTCGTCGTCCAGCTCTTGTTCGCACTCGGCAATGTGCTCTTCGATGTGGGCGCGGGTCTCTTCATCCAGCTGCAAAGTAGCCTGCACCTTTTCGTCCCGCTCAAAGAGCTTCACGGCGTACCAGCGCAGCCGCTGGGGGTCGACCTTGTCTTGAATAGACTCTTCGATGTGGGCGATGGCGTGTTCCACCGTGCCGCGGAACACGTGGGGCAGCACCGGCTTTTCGCCGCTTTGGGCCTTTTTTGCGGCGAGCTGCGCGGCCTCTTTGCAGCCCGTGCCCTTTAGGGCAGAGGTTTCCACCACCTGGCAGCCCAGGGCTTCGCCCAGCTTTTTGGGGTCTATTTTGTCGCCGTTTTTGTTCACCACGTCCATCATGTTCAGCGCCACCACCATGGGCAGGCCGATTTCAATGAGCTGGGTGGTCAGGTACAGGTTGCGCTCGAGGTTGGTGGCGTCCACGATGTTGAGGATGGCGTCGGGTTTTTCATTGATGAGATAATTGCGGGAAACGACTTCCTCAAGCGTGTACGGCGAAAGCGAGTAGATGCCGGGAAGGTCCTGAATGACGATTTCTTTATCGCCCTTTAAGTGGCCCTCCTTCTTTTCGACGGTGACGCCCGGCCAGTTGCCGACGCGCTGGATGCTGCCTGTGAGGCTGTTGAACATGGTGGTTTTGCCGCAGTTTGGGTTGCCTGCGAGCGCGATGGTCACACCCATTGGTTTCCTCCTTTTTGTTAGATTTGCCTAACAATAATTGCAAAATGAGAAGCCCTGCGGGGGCTTTTCCTTCCCACGCGGCTTACAGCCGCGCGGGAAGATTGGTTGGTGAGTGGGTTGTGTGGGGTATTTTAGGCGATCTCGATCATCTCGCAGTCGCCCTTGCGGAGCGAAAGCTCAAACCCCCGCACCGTCACCTCTATGGGGTCGCCCAGGGGCGCGGTTTTTCGAACGAACACCGTTGTGCCCTTGGTAATGCCCATGTCCATAATGCGGCGCTTCACAGCGCCTTCGCCGTGCAGCTTGACCACCGTAACGGTCTCGCCGACCTTTGCGTTTCTCAGTGTTTTCATGCCATCCTCCTAAACCATGATGCGGTTGGCCATGCCCTCGTCGAGCGCGACGCGCACGCCCTTGACCGAAAGGATCATGTTCTTCCCGATTTTTGAGACCACAGTTACACATTCGCCGGCCACAAACCCCAGTTCCGCCAGGCGCTGGCGCACCTCGTCCTTGCCGGTGATCTTTTGAATATAGCCCGACTCGCCTGGGTTGGTCATCGTGAGCGGGATCACGTTTTCGCCTCCTTTTCGCCCGGGGCGCGGCCGCGCCCCGCAAAGGATTAGCCGTCGCTAACCCATCTGCGGTTAGTTTACAATAACTACCTGCCGTTGTCAATGGGAAATGTTTGCTGCGGCTAAACAAGGAGCCGCTGGGGTCGGCCAACAAATGATAGGCCGGCAGCAGCGCGCGTTCCATTCCCCACTGCCAGGGCGTCACAACAGCGGCCAGCGTCAGCAGCAGATTCACGATCGCCGCTGTGCCCACCGTCAGCAGGTAGTTTTTGCGCACGTAAAGCGAGACCGCGTAAGTCAAAAGCGCAGAAGCCGCCCCCCACAGCGCGGCAAAGAACATGACCACCAGGTTGTTGAGAAAGGGCGCGTTCATGTACAGGCCGGGGAAGGGCACGCGGCCAACATCGTCGAACAGGCTGGTCTCGTAAACCGAACGGCCCCAGGAAGATTCCGCCGCCTTGGCGGGGAACCCCAAAAGGCAGAACAGCTGGTTGACGAGCAGCAAAAACAGCACCACCAAAAAGCCGCCAATGGCTGAAACGGCCGCCTGGGAAAGGCAGTAGCGCCTTTGCCCCGTGCGCGTGATGTTGAGCGCTGCGATGCCGCTCGTTCCATTGACCAGAGTCACGCGGTAAGCGCTGGGAACGGCGCTGGCATCTGCATAAAGATACATCCAAAGCCACTCGCAAAAGCCCGCGCCTGCCAGCAAAACCAGCAACAGCAAAAGCAGGTAAAACTCCCGCCGGGAAAGCATCTTTTGAACCTCTGTTTTCAGCGCGCACATGTTTACTGCCCCCTTTCTGCCATATCCTGCCGCAAGCCCCCGCCCGGCCAGCCCTTGCCGCCTCTGCCGCGGGCCTGCGGCGCCCCCTCTTTAGCAAATAACGCACAGCGGGCCAGGGCGTTACAAAACAAGTTGTTCCAAATTGTAAGGGCTCTGTGCTTTCCCCCGGTTTTCCCACAGGCCCTTCCCCGCTTTCCCGTGTTGCGCGCCGCCGTGCCCTTCGCTTAAAATTTTTGCAAGGGGAAAAAACTTTGTAACGAAAGGGGCCTGTGCGCGTTATTTGGTTGAAAGGAGGGGGCCGGCCGTGGATTTTGACGAAATTTACCGCGCGTATTTTCAGGACGTGTACTTTTACCTGTGCAGCCTGACCAAAGACCGGGCGCTGGCCCAGGAGCTGGCGCAGGAGGCCTTTTTTCGGGCGCTGCGCGCGCTCAACAGCTTCGACGGCAAGAGCGATGTGCGGGCCTGGCTGTTCGCCATTGGCAAAAACGCCTTCCTTTCGCACTGCCGCAAGGCAAAAAAGACCGCCGCCCTGCCCGAGGACGCGCCGGCCGTTGGCGTGGCGCTGGAAGAACAGCTGTTAGACCGGCAGGAGGCCTTAAAGATCCACCAGTACCTGCACGGCATGGCGGAGCCCTACAAAGAGGTGTTTACCCTGCGGGTGTTTGGGGAACTGCCCTTTGCCGACATTGGGGCGCTGTTTGGCAAGAGCGGCGACTGGGCGCGGGTGGTGTTTTACCGCGCCAAGCTGCAGATCAGACGCTATATGGAGGGACTGCATGATGAGCCGGATGGAATGTGACGTGGTGCGCGACCTGCTGCCCCTTTATGTGGACGGCGGGGCCAGCGCCGAAAGCCGCGCGCTGGTGGAGGCGCACCTGGCCCTTTGCCCGGACTGCCGCGCCGAGTGCGAGGCCCTGAAAGAGACCCTGGTGCTGCCCAAAGAGGACAGCGCCCAGCCCTTAGAGGACCTGAAGCGCAGCCTGCGGCGCAAGCGGCGGCGGACGACGGCGCTGTGCATCGTGCTGCCCCTGGTGCTTTTGCTTGGGTGGTGGCTGGGGGGCAGGGCGGCGCAGCAGCCGCCGAGGATCAACTTTGGCGACGCGCTGTACGTGCGCGAGGTCTGCCTGATAAAGGACCCCACAGCCGCCACGGTGACCGCCCTGCCCGCGGGGTGTGTGGAGCTTGGCGGGCTGCACATGGCCGGGCAGACCGACATTCCGCCCAGCTGGGACACGGCGGGCATCAACATCCACGAGCGGTATGATGGGAACACGCTTTGGCTGGACCAGGCGGCGAACGCGCTTTATTTGGAGGACCCCGCCGGGTTTTATGTGCGCTTTGTGTGGGAGCGCTCCTACCCTTCGGAGCGCTTCCAGATCCAGTACGGGGGGAAGATCTACGTCAACCTCGACTGGCGCGGCGGCCATGTGGAGCCGCCCGCGGGGAGCAAAAACCTGGGCGCGCTGCGGCACAACGACCGCAACACCACGGGCGACCCCGCCGGCGAGCTGTGCGCCACCAATTTGTTAGACAGGGGGCAGGCGCAGGGCACGGTGTGGCTCGACCCGTCGGGCGACCGGCTCTATCTGCAAATTGGCCCGGACAGCACCGGCTACTCCAGCTACAAGATCTTTGTGCTGGACCCGAGCGTCCCCGCGCCGTGACCGCCCCGCCCGAAAGGAGGAACCCCCATGGAGGAAAACATCAGCTGCAACGTGGTGCGCGACCTGCTGCCCCTGTATGTGGACGGCGCGGCCAGCACCGGCACGCGAAAACTGATCGCCCTGCACCTGGAATTTTGCGAGGACTGCCAAAAGCAGTGCGAGGCCATGAAGAAGAAGGCCGGGCGGGGCGGGGTGCGCAACAGCGGCGACGCGGCCCGGCGGAAGCTCAAGCGCGCGCTGCTTCTGCGGCGGGCGGGGATTGGGACCGCCATTGCCCTTGTTGTGCTGTTTACCGCGTGGCTTTTAGGAAATCAGCCCTCTTACAAAGATATTCCCACGAAAATTCTTGTGGAATACGGGCACAACGAGCAGTTCGACCAATACGGTGAAAACGACCTGTTCGAAGACACGCTGTATGAACGCCCCGCCGGCGCGCCCAACAACGGACTGCTCGAGTCGCTGCCCGAAGGCTGCGTGGAGCTTGGCCGGCTGCAAAGCGTGATCAACTACATGGGCGGAGCGCTCCCGGGGGAACACCTGCAGGGCGCCCACATCGATGAGCGCTACGTTGGCAACCGCATCTACTTTGACCCAGCAGTGAATGAGCTCTACCTGGAAGACCCTGAAGCAGGCTGTTACCTTCGGTTCGTTTACGACAGAGGGGGCAACTTCCGCTCTTTGGAGGAATACCCGCGAAAGATCCAATACGGAACGGCGGTTTTTTCCAACGCCAGCATCCACCCAATGCTGGAGGAGGATCTTCCGGAAGGCAGCGTTTACGTTGGAGACCTGCAGGGTGTGCAGCAGGCGGCCAACGGCGAGCCCCACGGGCATTTGCAGGGAGTCAACCTCGACGAAGGCTACATCGGCTGCCCTCTTTATTTCCACCAAACCATCGATGCCAACCGGCGCTCGTCTTATACTGCACTTTATTTGGAAGACCCCGCAGGCGGCTATTTGCGGTTTGGCTTTGACCACCTCGCCCCTATGGAACACGCCTGACGCAGCGCCCCGCCTTCCCTTTTACAGGGCGCGGGGCGGTTTTTGCGGCTGCGCGGCAGGCCGGGCGCGGCCGGGCAGTTGTAAAGTTAACCTTCCTGTGGTACGATAACAATAATCCTTTGCGGCGCGCGCTTTGTGCGCCCGCCGCGCCGTTTGCCGCCACCATCGTTTGAACACACAGGGAGTGTTGTCGTATGAAACCGTTTGAATCCACCGAAAACTACCTGGAATGTATTTTGATGCTGGGCGAAAAGAAGCCCTGCGTGCATTCTGTCGATGTCGCGCACCAGCTGGGGGTGAGCAAGCCCACGGTGAGCGTGACCATGAAGCGCCTGCGCGAGCAGGGGTACCTTACCGTTTCTGCCGACGGCTGCCTGGAATTGACCGGGGCCGGGCAGGAGATCGCCGCGCGCATTTACGAGCGGCACAAGGTGCTGGCGCAGATGTTTATGTCGCTGGGGGTGAGCGAAGAGACGGCCTTTCAGGACGCCTGCCTGGTGGAGCACGACCTGAGCGACGAGACCTTTGCCTGCATCAAGGCTCACGCCCTGCAATCGGGGATCGGTTCTGAAGAAGAGTGAAGACTGGGGGCGTTCCTTTTCCCCCGGGGGGTTTTAGGGCCCTCCGGGGGTTTTTTTGACCCGGCGGACGGCGGGGCGCTGGTCAGGGGGATTCCCTGCGGGGCGTACCCGGGGCCCCCGCGAAAGAGCTTGTATTTGCGAAGCGGTCGAGCGCGCCCGGGGCCCCCGCTTATTCGAGCGCAGCGAGAATATGTGGGGTGGGCTTGACCAGCGGCCATCCGGCCGCTGGTCAGGGCAGATGAGTGGGTGGGAAAGCGGGCTGGGGATTGGAG
>CALWSW010000096.1 GCA_944384305.1 uncultured Christensenellaceae bacterium | reverse complement strand
GCAGTAAAACAGAGGAAAATCTTGAAGGAGCGGCGGAAGGAGGGCTTGCGGAGCCGTCAGGAGAGGATAGCAAATGAGATCCTCATGTCGCTGCGCTCTTCCAAAAAACGCCAGAACGATGTTTCGTTGTTTGCGGCCATCGGCACCGATCATGAGGGCAACGAGATCACGCTGGCCGACGTTATGGGAACTTCGCCCGACGCGGTGACAGACGAAGTGGAACGGCGCACGAGCGCGCAGCGTCTTCGCACTTTGGTAGACAGTATTTTGACCCAGCGCGAGCGCGTGGTCGTGGTGCTGCGCTACGGCCTGAGCGGTCAGGGCTGCCTTGCCCAGCGCGAGGTGGCAAAGCTGTTGGGCATTTCGCGTTCCTATGTGTCGCGCATTGAAAAAAAGGCTTTGGAAAAACTGGGCGCGGCGCTGAGCGGCGGGAACAGCAAGCCGGAGTAACATTTGGGGGCGCCGGACGCTATCGCGCAGCCAGGGAAGACTGGGAGCCGATCGCCCGGCGCGCCCGCCCTTAAAGCTCTTCTATGGTTTCGCGCTTCAAGCCGTCCAGATTTTCCACGCTAATTTGATAGTCCTCTACTCTGGAAGGGAAGTCCACCCCAGGGTTCAATGCAACTTTCACCGAACGGTGGACCGTGGCGGAAGAATACTGGCCGTCCTTGCAGTTGTGCTCCCACCAGTACAGCTTGTACACTTCCATCGACCCGTCCGGGCGCGCAGAGGAGGCGTCGTTGACAAAAAGGGTGCGCAGGCATTCTTTGAACACCTTTGCGTCTTCATCAGAAAAGCCGGTCTTTTCCGCCAGCTGAACGTTGATGGAGCCCTTGATTTTGTACAGGCCGAAGCGAACAAAGTGTTTCAGACCCATGCGGTCGGAGCTCATATCGGTATCATTTTCGTTCTTCTTTTCTTTTTTATCGCCGTTGACGCTCTTGGTGATCTGCATCGATTCGATCTCCACCGGCGACAGGCTCACAGCCTGGTGGATGGACACAGGCCCGCGCACACCCACCGAAACGCCTTTTTCGCCGCTGCTGTTCTTGCCGTCCTTAAAGGCGAATACCTGCCCGAAGGTGCGCACATCCAACCAGGTCTCACAGGCCTTTTTTGCGTAGACGTCGCGGTCCTTTTCTCCCTTCAATGCCGCCGCGGCCCGTTCGCTGAGACTGCCGAATCCGTCGTCACAGCGACTGTCCGATTGAACGAAGATCTTATGGCCCATGTCTTGCATCCGGTTCCGGATCTTGCGCTTGATGCACACGTCAGAGATCTCGCCGTAGCCGTTGTAATCGGTGCGGGGGCGGTTGCCGTTTAAAGGGTCGCCGTTGCTGTTGGCCATGGTGACGCTGATCAGCGCCACAAAATCGATCTTGTGCTGCAGGGTGCTCATGTTGGATCCTCCTTCGTGTTATGTTCTTCCGTTTTCTCTTTTTTTGTGTACAGGTCCTTGCGCTGAAGATAATAGCCCATCAAATAGGTTTCTTTGAGGGGGGCGTTCCATTCCCTTTCGGGGGAAGCGGAGATTTTTTCCACGATTTCTGCAATCAAGTTTTTGAAATAAGCGCGGAATTCCGGCTTCAAACGGGGGAAATAGGCCCGTTCCAGCTGCTTTTGGATCTCGCCGGCAATGGTCAGAGGCCGGCGGCAGTAAACGGACTGCAGCCGGATGGCATTGGGTTCGCGCGTTTCCTCTTTGCTGTACGTGTCTCGTTCTGCCTTTTCCAGCACGGCCAGCAAACGGCCGAATTGATAGCTGCGGTCTGCCTTGTTTGGATCAAGTGCCAACGTGTCATCCTCCTTGTAAACGTCATAGCGGTATTTTTTGATCGCGGCGCAGGCGGCGGCGAGCACTTCTTCCCGCGCTGCTGGGTCGGCGAAGCTGAGCGGGGAGGAAGCCCTGTGAAACAGCGCTTTTACGATGTCCGCTGGGAAGCGCCCCCGGTCCACCCTGCAGGCGACAAGGCGCTGCACCTGCTGCCCGAGCAGCTTATCGCCTACCTTCAATTTGAATTGCCCTTTTTCATGGGCTGGTGTTCCGAAAGCGCAGGTCACGATCCGGCGCAGGAGCGGGGATTGAATGGCGGCGCGTGTTCGATATTGATCCCAGCCGAAGAACCAGCAGCAGTGCTCGTCCCAATCGTGAAGGCGCTGAAGATAGTCGCTGCCCAGCAGCTCGTTGTAATAGGTGACGGACAGCCGGCCGGAAGTGGCCGCGTCAAAGGCGGCAACGACCACCTCGCTGTTCTGCTCCGGCAGATGGCTGCGCATCCCGTCCAGGGTGTTCTGAAGTTCTGTTTTGTAGTTGCTGGGATTGGTGATCATCTTGCTGCGGTCGCCGAAAGGGCCGGCGGCATGGCACACTTTGACCCCTTGGGGGATCCAGCATAAAAACGTCCTGCCGCCGAAAACGACCCGAGCACCCTGTTCCGCCGAGAGCCACTGCAGGGCGTTGTGAGCTTTTTGAGAAGCGACGTAGCCCACCGTGGCAGCCTGATCATCGCTGGTGAACCGCCCCCGGAAGGTAAAATTGGTTTGGTCGTTGGCGGAGATCAGCTTGGCGTTGCCTGCGGTGGCCAACACGCCCTTTAAATGCTGCGCTGCCGGCGGGGCAGCTGCGCCGGTGATCATGCAAAGCGTTTGGTCCCGCCCAGCCAGTTGGCCGGCGTACCAATCCTGAAAAGCTCGGACGAGGGAGGGCTGCTGCCAGCAGCCGTCCCTGGGGGTTCCTATGCCGTGGACCCGCCAGCAAACCAAGAGCTTTTCCTCTTTCCCTCGCAGCGCTCCGGTTTCGCTCAGTTTGATTTGACCGCTTTTTTCTAAATCTTTGAGGATCGTGCCGCCCTTTACATAAGTCAGGATCGGCTGGAGCATGGGGTGGCCGTAAGGAGAACCGGCCCATTTTGCGAGCTGTTCTGTATAAAGGCGGTGCTTTTCCTTGTTTTGGGGCGCCAGGTAGCTGAGCTGCTCACACAGCGGATGAGCGCTTGGGCCGCTGGTGCGTCCGGCGGACTCTTCGGTCACGGGAATGATGATCTTGGGGGCATCCTTTCCCAGCACGCAGGCGGAAGAAAAACTGCCGTCCGGCTCTAGGGTGATCTCCAGATCCGCTTTTGTTACTTTGTGAGAGACCGGCGCCAATGTCTGATGACCCTGAATTTCTGCGCCGATCAAATGGCTGTGGGCGTCAAAGGTTTCAACAGCTTTTTGGAACAGACCCATCAGACCGCCCCCTCAAATTCCGAAAGACCGGAGAAATTGTTCTGCTTTCGGCCAAAGGGCTTCCGCTCCATCGTGCGCAAAGGTTTGTGGAGCGGGCAATCCTCCGGCCGAAGGAAGTCGATCACGCCGTTTTTCATCACCGGATACCAGAAGTTTGCGGTCATCCTGCCCTGCGTTTCCGGGGAGTAAGCCTCGTCAGCGTAGGTGAGCCCGTGGTACATGAGCCCAAAGCTCAGTTCAGCAATGCCGTCATATGCGCCGCGTCCTTCGCCGAAGACGCAGGGTTCCACATAGCCCTGGCATTCCCGCGTTCCCAGAAAAATATCCCGGCGTCCGCCTTTTTCGATCATACGTTTCGCGATGTTGTGGTGCTTGTTTTCCTTCCTGTCGGCAGCCAATTCCGGTCGGTTGTCGTTCCACTCAAAATGTGCCCGCACCTGGTAGCGCACGTGCTTCAGATAGGTGTAGTAGGCCAAATCGTTCGAGGACTCTTTGGTTCCGTGCTGGTACTTGATGGGCCTTATCCCCTTGACCTCGGTCTGGATAGGTTCCATGATCCGCACGGCATCGATGTACCAAATGAAAGTTGGTTTCCAGTAAGCAGAGGAAAGAACGCCTTTGAGCGCTTCATAGGTGGGTACGTGATAGGTGCATTTTTCGCCTCCCACGCGGGTAATGGGGTCGCTGAACAGGGCGTAATCCCCGCTCACCTGAAATTCCACCAAGTTGGGGTGGATGGGCTTGGTCATGTTTTTCACCTCCGTTCACAAAGTAAAGCCGGTCTCGTTGTTGTAAAAATCCGGAGCGACCGCCAGAATGGCCCCGCCCAGATAGGAAGACAAGCCGTTCTGTTTTTCCAATGCCTCTATTTGATGCCGATAGAGGGAAACACAGTAAGGCTTTGCTTTTTGCAGAAGCTCTTTTCGGGGCGCCCAATGATCTTCCGGGGAAGAAGCACCCAATTCCCGGATCAGTTCGACGCCTTGATCGTAAGGGACCAGTACGTCGATCGTGTCCTGTTCAAAGACCTGAAAAGCCGCGCCGGCGTCCCGAAACGCCTGGTGAAGGCCAAACCGTTCCATCCCCGGCCATCCGGCGGTATATGCGTCGTTGACAGAGAGCAGGTCAAACAAGGTGTGTTGATCCTTCAACGGATAATCCTGTGCGCCAATGCTCATGCCGTTGTACAGATACTTGTAATAACGGGCGATGGCGGCATCGGACGCGAGATCACCGCCAAACGGCTCCCCATTTCGGCGAAAATCGGAGAGCAGCTGCGCTGCGGCGGTCTTGGCAGCGCGGATCTCCGGCAGCGGACTCAGGTTTTCATCGCTGCAGCTCAGCAGATAGACGGGGACCACGCCGCCTGACTCGCCGTTTCGGTTGCAGCGGCCGGCCGACTGCACGGCGTTGTCCATGCCGCCGGTCAGACGAATGACTGCCCCGAAGGAAATATCCACGCCGGCTTCGATCACCTGTGTGGAGACGCACAGGACCTTTTGTCCGCCGCTGCGGCTGGCTCTCAGCGCTTCGTCCATCTGTTTGAGCACCGCTTTTCGGTGGGCCTGGCACATGGCGGCGGAAAGATGGAAACAGGCTGCGGTTTCCTGCCGCAGCTGTTCGTACAAAAACCTGGCCTGATTCCTGGTGTTGCAGACGACCAAAAGGCTGGCAGAGCGCTCCCATACACTGCGGGCAAAGTCCGGGATCCTTTGCAGCGCAAACGCGCCCGCATCCACCAGACGTGTTCTCTGGAAAGTTGCCCAAAGGGTCTGGTCGAAAGGGACCAGCTCCTCCAAAGCCCCTTCCATTGGATGGACTGCTTTCTCCAAACAGGGTTGGGTAGCGGAACAGAGCACAACGGTGGCGCCGCAGACGCCAGCGAGAAAGTTCATAGCCAAATTGAACAAGGTGAGCATACGCGGGGGGACGGTTTGGACCTCGTCAATGACCAGGACGCAGTTGCAGAGCGCCTGGAAACGGCGAATGCAAGTCGTCCGGCCGTCAAACAGCGTGTTCAGCAGCTGTACCAAAGTGGTGATGATGATGGGCGCATCCCAGTTTTCGGCCATCAGCTCCCTGGGGTCCAGCGCGTCTGTATTTTGCTTTGGTTCCTGTCTGACGACGTTGGAGTGGTGTTCCAGAATCAATTCGTCATCCCCGATGTACTTCCGAATTTCCTGAGCGTTCTGGTCCAGGATACTCAAAAGCGGCGCGGTGAAAACGATGCGGGATTTTCCGTGGACGGCAGCATGGGCCAGTGCAAAGCGGAGGGAGGAGAGGGTCTTTCCGCCGCCGGTGGGAACATTCAGGCGGTAGATCCCGCCCGGTTTATCTGCCGACTCCCTGCACCGGCGGGAGATCTCCTGCCTTGCCCGCTCGATGGCGGTGCGGTGCGAAAGGGCGGAGAGCTTTTGTTCTACGCGGACGAGGAGCTTTTTCCAAAGCGGTGTCGGGGGTCCTGCAGCGTCAGCTGGCTGCAGGCAGTGCCGAAATCGCGCGGTATCCGTACGGTCGCCCTCGATGACGGCGGAAAGAAGCAGCCGGGCCAAAAGCCCCAGGTAGAAAAAGACTTCTTCGCTGCTCTTGTGGGCGTTGATCCATTCGTAGACCAGCAAAAGTTCCTGCTCTGCCTGGGCAAAGAGCGCGTCGAGTTCCTCCGGTTCGGCACATTGTTTTTGGAAGGCGCCGACAGCTTCCTGATAAAGGGCATCCTCCCACTGCAGGCGGCGAGCGAAGCCGAACCGATGTGTTTCGTCCACACAGTCAAAAAGACCGTGGTGAGCGCCGGTGGCAAAGGCGAGAAGTTCCGCCGTCATATCGCGGCAATTCTCGAAACTGCCCACGGTGTGGTAACGTTCCAAAAGGAACCGCGGCGCGGCATGGGAGTGGATCACAGAGCCCCGCTGCGCAGGCTTTTCGGCCATCAGCTTTTCCAGATATTCCCGGAACGAAGAGGTCATTTTGCCTGCGTCGTGGAGCAGCCCTGCCAGGTAACCTGTCTTTTCCAGGCGCACACGGCGCAGTCGCCCGGCAGCGATCGCCGCCGTATTTCGGCTGTGTTCCGCAACCGTTTGGATCTCGATGGAACCAGTGTCGTTTTGTCGGAAATGGGCAGGACAGACCATGGTGTATCCTCCTGTTCTATACTTGTGATTTGAGGGCTTCTGTAGTACAATAAAAACGTCGATCAGGTGAAAGTATTTGAAATATCTGATTGTGGATTTAAAAATGTGATTATATTGGAAAGATTGTGCGATGCGCAAGCGGTAGATTGGAAACTGTCTGCCGCTCGTTTCTGTTTTGGATTCTATCACATTTGAAGTGATTTAGTCAATTCCAATATAATCACATAAAACATATTAAATTTGACTTTGCAAACACTTTGCAAATACACTTTGCAAATAATAGAGAAATAGGCAGGGAATCATCCGGCGGGGAAGATATAGTATAAATAATGAAAGAAAGTTTTCTTCAACGAAACAGATCTGCCGGAACTGTGGAACCGTATTTTAGTTGCAGCGGCCCATTCCCTGGACTTGTTTGGAAGGCGGCCTGTTTGCGCAACCATGGAACCAATTTTACAAAATTGTTGAAGAAATGTGAAGTTCGTATTAAAATAGTATTTGTATTTATTTTTATACCACGTCTTTTGGAGGTTCCACCATGTCACCCGAAACCTTAAAAGTCCTGATAACGATGATCTGCTATATGCTGATCGTTATTGGCATTGGCCTGTTCTTCGCCAAGCGCGCGCAGGCCAGCTCGGAAAATTACTTCCTGGGCGGCCGCTCGCTCGGCCCGTGGGTCGCGGCGATGAGCGCCGAAGCGTCCGACATGAGCGGCTGGCTTCTGATGGGCCTGCCGGGCGTTGCCTACTGGTGCGGGCTTGCCGACGCGTTTTGGACGGCTGCCGGCCTTGCGCTGGGCACGTATATCAACTGGCTGATCGTCTCCAAGCGCCTGCGCCGTTACTCGGCCATCTCGGGCGATGCCATCACCATCCCGGATTTTCTCAGCAACCGCTTCCACGAAAAGAAGAAGATCATCCTCGGCATTGCGGGCGTGTTCATTCTGGTGTTCTTTACGGTTTACGCCGCCAGCTGCTTTGTGACCTGCGGCAAGCTGTTCAGCACGCTGTTTGGGTATTCCTACCATTCCATGATGATCGTGGGCGCACTGTTCGTCATTTTCTACACCTTCATCGGTGGATTCCTGGCAGAAAGCGCTTCGGACTTTATGCAGGCCATCGTCATGGTGTTTGCGCTGGTGGTCATTCTGGTGACCGGCACCATCAACGCCGGCGGTATCGACGCCGTGCTCGAAAACGCCAAAGCCATTCCCGGCTACTTCTCGCTGACCTCCATCGCTACCCCCGTGGTCGACGCCGCGGGCGCGCAGCAGGTCGTCAACGGCGTGGCGCAGTTCGGTGCGGCGCAGCCTTACGGCATCATCACCATCCTTTCCTGCATGGCTTGGGGCTTGGGCTACTTCGGCATGCCGCAGGTGCTGCTGCGCTTCATGGCCATCCGCGATGAGCGCCGCCTCAAGCAGTCCCGCCGCATCGCCACGGTATGGGTCGTCATCTCGCTGTTTGCGGCGGTGATGATCGGCGTCATCGGCCGTGCGCTCTTCCCGGTCGAAGCCACGCTGAACACGGCAAGCTCGGCAGAAAACGTCTTTATCGTGCTTTCGGAATCCTTGCTGCCCGCCATCCTCGCAGGCGTCGTCATGGCCGGTATCCTGGCTGCGACGATCAGCTCTTCGGACTCGTACCTGCTGATCGCGGCCTCGGCCTTCGCCAAGGACCTTTACGGCGGCATCTTCAAAAAGAACGCGACCGACAAGCAGGTCATGCGGGTGACGCGCATCATCCTCATCCTCATCTCGCTCATCGGCATCGTCATTGCGTGGGATGAAAACAGCGTCATCTTCTCCATCGTGTCCTTTGCCTGGGCGGGCTTCGGCGCGACCTTCGGGCCCATCATGCTGTTCTCGCTGTTCTGGAAACGCACGACCCGCGCGGGCGCTGTTGCAGGTATGATCACGGGCGGCGTCATGGTCTTCGTGTGGAACCTGCTCATCAGCCCGCTGGGCGGCATCTTCGCCATCTACGAGCTGCTGCCGGCCTTCCTGCTCTCCTCGATCGTCATCGTTGTGGTGTCGCTTCTTACGGCCAAGCCCTCCGACGAGATCCAGAAGGAATTTGAGGAATCGGTGGCCATGCACCAGATTGCCGACGTGGAGGTGGGCTGCTTCCTCTCCTC
>CALWSW010000095.1 GCA_944384305.1 uncultured Christensenellaceae bacterium | reverse complement strand
TTTCAAAAACTTTCTCAAAACTTTGGCAAAATCGCAAAGTGCGGTGTTGTATATAGTGAGGGACAAAGTGCAACAAAGGCTAAAAGCCGGTTTTTTGTGATGCTTCTGTTTTCCATGTGGGGGTGAATGGCCGTTCTCCTTTCGATCGAGGGCAAAAACTGCCCTCCGTTCTTGCTGCGACCATCATACCAAAACGGGAACAGATGTTCTCCCCAGAAACGCAAAAAATGCGCTGAATGGTTTTTGTGCTGTTTCAACGCAGGCCGCCCAAACAGCCTTTGCTTTTGCCGGGGGCGGCCCGGGGCATTTTCCCCCACCCCCTGCGCCTTCCCTTTGCCGCCCTGCGCAGGCCCCCGCCGGCCCAAACGTTTCTTTTCCTCTATTTTTCCTTTATTTTCTCTTTTTCCCCGTTTTTTCTTTTTAGGGGTGCGCCGCCCGCGCCGCTATGGTATGATAGAAAAAACCCCAATGTAGAATGTCGCAGGCTTCCCCCGCGGCAGTTCCAATCGTTTTACACACAGGTTTTAACGCAAGCTAAATGGAAAGGACCCCCTGATGAAAGACAAGCTGCTGGAATCGCTGTTTTCCTTTGCTGCGCTGCTCGTTATGCTCTGCATTCCGCTGTTTTCGGCCCTGCCCTTTGCCATGCTCGGCCTGCCCTGGTGGGCGGTGGCGCTGCTGCTGGTGTTCGTGCTGCTGCTTTCTTTGGTGCCCATTGCCGGCAAGATCGTCCGCCTGGCGGTGTGGGTATGGTCTTTTGTGCTGGTGCTGCCCCAGCCCATTGGGTTCTGGACGGTGCTTTATTACATTGCCTTTGCCTGCTACGGCATCAAGCTGCTCTTCCCCCTGTTTATAGGCGCTTGGGCGCACCTGCTTTCGCTGCTGCGCTCCAAAAAAGCCGAAGGCTAGCGCAGCGCCCGGGGCAAGTTTTACCACAAAACCCAACAAAAAAGGAAGGGAATGTTCCCCTCCTTTTTTTGTTTGGGTTTGCGCCCCGCCGCAGCGGGCCCGCGCAGGGCCGCCCGGCAAGCAGCAATTTTTAACCGATGAGTGAGAGCACCTTTGCGGCGCGCTGGAAAAACCCCGCCGCCTGCTTCTGGTCCATCCTTCCGCAGCCGATGAGCGCCAGATCGTACACATAGGCGGCAATGAGGCCGGCCTTTTCTTCGTCAGTCTCTTTGGCCAGCTTCTGAATGACCGGGCTTGCGCCGTTGAGCACCAGCTTGGCAGAAGGCGGCACAGCCGGCATGCCGTTGCCGTAGCGCAGGGCCATGTCGTAAAAGCGGCGGTCGCTCTCGTTGATGACCAGCATGGAAAGCACGTCCCCATCCTTAATGGGCGCGACCTCTACCTTCAGCTGATCGTTGCCCGAGGCCTTTTTCATCAGGCTTTCCAGCACGGCGGCGTCCGGCAGATCTTCGTACTCGCCCTTGACGGCCTGCGCCACATCGGCGTCGATGCGGGCAAAGGTCAGGCCGGGGTTTTTGTATTCCAGGAAGCTGACGAACATATCGTCCACCGGGCCGCCCAGCAGCACGGCCTGCTGGCCTTCCTTTTTGAAGAGCTCCACGTAGAAGGACTGGCTGCGCAGGTCGGTCACGTAGAACATGCGGCCGCCGTTGTTCTTGGCCGCTTCCTTCACTTCGTCCAGGGTGATGAAGGTCTCATCGATGGTCTCGAAGATCAGAGCCGGCTGGATCTGCTCGTAGAACTTCTCGTCGCGCAGCGCGCCATAGCGCACGTAGGGGGCAATGTCCTTCCAGCAGCGCTCGTATTCCTTGCGCTCGTTCTCGCAAAGGTCCTTGAGTTTGTCGGCCACCTTTTTGGTGATGTGGGCCTGCACCTTTTTGACCGTGCCGTCGTTTTGCAGCATGGAGCGCGAAACGTTGAGCGGCAGGTCGGGGCAGTCGATGACGCCGCGCAGCAGCATCAAAAATTCGGGAATGACTTCCTTGACGTTATCTGCCACAAAGACCTGGTTGTTGTAGAGCTTGATCTGCCCTTCCATGCCCATGTCGGGGTTGAGGCGGGGGAAGTACAGAATGCCCTTGAGCCTGAAGGGGTAGTCGACGTTGAGGTGTACCCAAAACAGCGGCTCTTCCCACACGCCAAACACCTTCTGGTAAAAGCGGATGTACTCGGGCTCGGTGCAGTCCGAAGGGTTTTTGAGCCACAGGGGCGAAACGTCGTTTAAGGGCTGTTCGGCTTCCTGTGCTTCTTCGCCTTCGTCCTCTGCCCCGGCGGCCGCGCCTTCTTTGGCTTCTGCCGGCGCGCCCTCTGCCTGCTGCGCTTCCTGCGCCTTCTTTTCGGCCTCTTCGGCGGCCTTTTTTGCGGCCTCTTCGGCCTTCTTTTCCTCTTCTTCCAAGTCGGTCAGGTAAATGGGCACGGGCAAAAAACCGCAGTACTTTTTGATGATCTCCTCTACCTTGGCCTTTTCCAAAAAGTCGGCGTCATCCTCGTTCAGGTGCAATTTTACGTCGGTGCCGCGCGCCGTGCGCGTGCCGCCGGAAAGCGAATAGCTGCTTTGGCCGTCGCTTTCCCACAGCACCGGCTGCGCGCCTTCGGCGTAGGAAAGGGTGTCCACCTCCACGTTCTTTGCCACCATGAAGGCCGAGTAAAAGCCCAGGCCAAAGTGGCCAATGATGCCCTCGTCGCCCGCCTTTTCGTAGCGCTGGGCAAAGTCCGCCGCGCCCGAAAAGGCCACTTCGCCCAGGTACTTTTCGGTCTCTTCAGCGGTCATGCCAATGCCGTTGTCTGAAACGGTGAGCACGCCGTGGGGGCGGTCGATGGTCACGCGCACCGCGTAAGGCGCGGGGTCGTACTCCGCCTCGCCCATGGCGGCGAGCTTTTTGTGCTTGGTCACGGCGTCCACGGCGTTGGCGATGAGCTCGCGCAGGAAAATATCGCGGTCGCTGTACAGCCACTTTTTGATGATGGGCATCAAATTCTTTGCGTTGATGGAAATTTCGCGGGTCTGGTTCATGTTGTTCTCCTGATATCTTCCGGGGCAGCGCCCTGCCCCTGTTCCACTCCTGTTCGGGCCGCGGGCGCTAACGGCCGCCCGCGGCGCGTCTTTCGTACTTATTGTAGCCCCTTGCCCGCAAGTTTTCAAGAAAAAATTAGCACTCATCTTAAAAGAGTGCTAACAGTTTTATGGAATTGTCCCAAGCCGGAATTTTCCGGGCGGGCAAAGGGGCTTAGGCCTGTTCCCCCTCGGGCGCGTCGGGCGAAATGCCCAGCTTTTCCAGCCGCTCTTTGCGGCGGGCGTTGTAGCGCATGGAGTAGTTGCGCAGGCACTCGTGCAGCATCACGGCGGCGGCCGCCACGGCCGGGCGGTCCTCTTCGTCCAGGCCGCTGCCGTCCGAAAGCTCTTTTTCAATGTCGGCCGGTTTGATGAGCGTCGCCACCATAATGGCTTTGCCCTGCGCGATCTGCGTGACCGCCGCCATGGCCGCCGCCACGTTCACGTTCACCTCGCCGTCGGCCACATAGCGCGCTTCCTTTACAATGTCGCGGTGAACGCGCATTTCCAGGCGCAAATACTCCCGGCCGCTCTCGTCCTGCATCACGCTTTCGGCGTCGGGGTCTTCTATTCTGCCCACGCCGGTCTGCTCGGTGACCAGGCGCAGCATCTTCTGCATATCGGTTGCCATGGTTGTTCTCCTTTTGGGTCGTTGATCGCGGCGGCCGGGCCGTTTAGTCCCAGTCGGCCTCCTGCATGCGCACCGCCTTGGTGTCGGCCATATAAAAATTGTAGATCTGGCGGTACAGGCGGGCGGTGGCGTCGGTATCGCAGGCAATGGTCACACATTCCGGCCGGCCGTGCTCGCGCTGGTAGGCCCGCACGGTCTTATAAATGGCGCCCACCACCTGAAAGCTGGCGGAGTTGCGCGCGCCGGGGGCGTAGCAGGGCAGGGTGAGCGCTTCGCCGCAGGCGTCGAGCTTTTTGGTCAGCTCCCGCATCAATTCGGGCACGCGGGCGGTCCATTCATCCACGTTGGCGGCGGGGGCCGCGCCGGTCACTTCCACTTCGATCCTCATCGTTTGGTCCTCTCCTTCTGTGCTGTGTGTCACAGCCGTTCGCTTTTAACAGTAAAACGCCCGTTGGGGGCTTGTCAAGCGAAAAATCAACGGAAGGGCGCTTTGGCGGCGCCCGGTGCTTTTGTGAAAGAAAATTTTGCCCGTATACGCCCGGCAAAAAGCGCGCATCCTTACGCTGAGGTGAAACGAAAAGCATGTTGCGCTCCTTGTGGCAGCAGCGGGCGCTGGCGGCGCGCCTCGCCGCATCCGATTTAAAAAGCCGCACGGCGGGCTCTGCTTTGGGCGCGGTGTGGATCTTTTTGCCCCCGGCCGTTACTTTGCTCGTTTACGTTTTTGTGTTTTCTGTGGGGTTCAAAAGCGCGCCTGTTCGGGGCGTGCCTTACGCTGTTTGGCTCTTTGCCGGCATGACGCCCTGGTTTTTGTTTTCTGACGCGCTTTCGGGCATTGCCGGCTGCGTTACCGGCTACGCGCCCCTCGTCAAAAAGACCCGCTTTCAGGCCGCGCTTTTGCCCTTTGTCAAAGCGCTTTCGGCCCTGGCGGTGCACGGGGTGTTTTTGCTGCTTTTGTATTCCTGCGCCGCGGCCTTTGGGGTGGCTGTGCGCCCCGGCTGGCTGCTCGTGCCCTTTTACTCGCTGTGCGCGCTGCTTTTAGCGCTGGGGCTGGGAACGTTGTGCGCCGCGCTCGCGCCCTACGTCAAGGATCTTCCAAACGCCGTTGCGCTGGTGCTGCAGCTGTGGTTCTGGGCCACGCCCATCGCCTACTCGGCCGGGGTCATGAGCCCCGCCATTCAGGCCGTTTTGCGGCTCAACCCCCTCGCCTTTGTGGTGGAAGGCTGCCGCGCCTGCCTGTTCGGCGGCCCGCTCCCCTGGGAGCGCCCGCTTGCCCTGGCGCTTTTTTTGCTGCTTTGTTCGGCGCTGTACCTGTTTGGCGCCCGGCTGTTTGTGCGCCTGCAGCCCTGTTTTTCTGACGTTTTGTAGTTGGCCCCCGGCGGTTGTTTCCCGCCGTGCGCCCCTTTCCCCCGACCCTTACAGGAGGCCCCCATGGAACTAAACGACCTGCGCCGCCTGGCGCGCAGCCTGCGCAAAGACGGCCTTGCCCAAACGCTCGAAAAAGCCCGGCGCGCCGCGCCCATTGACAGCGGCGACTACCGCAGATGGATCCGCGAAAACGAACCGGGCGAGGCCGCGCTTTGCCTGCAGTCGGCAGAGGACTTTCCCCGCCCGGTGCTCGTCAGCTTCGTCTGCCCGGTTTACAATCCCAAGCCCGCCCATTTGCGGGCGCTTTACGCCAGTTTGTACGCGCAGACGGCGGGGTGCTGGGAACTGGTGCTTTCCGACGGCTCGAGCGCGCGCAAAAGCTACGCCGCGGCCGCCGCGCTCGCCCGCGCTGACGACCGCGTGACCGTGCTGCCCCTTTCGGAAAACCGCGGCATTGCCGGCAACACCGCCGCGGCGGTCGAACACGCCCGCGGGGAGCTTCTGGCTTTTGTGGACGACGACGACACGCTTTCGCCCTTTGCGGTATACGAGCTGTTAAAGGCCTATTTTGCCCACCCCGGCGCCGACTTCTTTTATTCCGACGAAGACAAGTTCGACCCCCTGGGCCGCTTTGACCCGCACTTTAAGCCGGAGTGGAGCCCCGACACCTTAAAGAGCTACAACTACATCACCCACCTCATGGCCATGACCCGCGACCTGTACGAGCGCGCGGGCGGGATGCGCCCGGGCTTTGACGGCAGCCAGGACCACGACCTCGCCCTGCGCGCCACGGCTGCTTCCAACGGCATCGTGCACATTCCCAAGGTGCTGTACCACTGGCGCGCCCACGCCGGTTCGGTGGCGGGGAGCGGGCAAAAGCCCTACGCGCAGGAGGCGGGCCTGCGCGCCGTTACCGAATCGGTCATCAAGGAAGGGGGCGGCTGGGCAGATGCCGGGCTGTTTCCCAACAGCTACCGGGCGCGCTACCCCCTGCCTTCCCGGCCGCTCGTTTCCATCGTCATTCCCAATTCCGACCACGCCGGGTTGCTGCGCGCCTGCACAGCCTCCATCGCCGCCACGGCCGATTTGCCGTATGAGCTTTTGATCGTGGAAAACCGCTCCCAAGAAGAGGAAACCGCCCAGCTTTACCAAGAGCTGTCGGCCGGCGGCGCCAAGATCCTGCCCCTGGCGGGGGGCTTCAATTTTTCGGCTGCCTGCAATTTGGGCGCGGCGCACGCGCGGGGGGAACTTCTGCTCTTTTTGAACAACGACATCCTCGCCGCCCGGCCCGGCTGGCTTTCTGCCCTGGCCGAACAGGCGCTGCGCCCCGCGGTGGGCGCGGTGGGGGCAAAACTGCTGTACCCCGACGGCCGGGTGCAGCACGCCGGCGCGGTAGTGGGGCTTTGCGGCTGGGCCGACCACATTTGCGCCGGCTGCCCCGAAGGGGGCGGAGGGTACGCCAGCAGCCATTTGGTCAACGCCGTGCGCAACGTTTCGGCCGTGACCGGCGCCTGTTTGATGTGCGAGAAGAAAAAGTTCGATCTGCTCGGCGGCTTTGACGTGCGCTTTACCCTTTGCGGCAGCGACGTGGAACTTTGCCTGCGCTTTTTGCAGGCCGGGTACCGCAATATTTACACCCCTTTTGCCTGCCTGACCCACTGCGAAAGCGCCACCCGCAAAAACGCCGCCATTCCGCCGCAGGACTTTGAGCTCAGCCGCGAGGCTTACGCCCCCTACCTGCAGTTTGGCGACCCCTATTACAGCAAGAACCTGGATTATTCCAGCAAGACCCCGCGGGTGAACGCCTGATGGAACTGCCCTTTTTGAAAAGCCCGGCAGAGCGCCGGCTGTACCACGAACTGGCGCTTTTAAACTGGTTCGACGCCGCCGCCCTGCCTAAAGTCCCCCTGCCCCAGCCGCAGCCGCGGGGAAGGCTTTTGGTGCGCTTTTTTTTGCCGCGCTTTACCCACCCTTACGGCGGGGTGTACACCGCGCTGCGCCTGGCCGACGCCGTCAACCGCGCCGGCAGCCGGGCAGAGGTGGTGGTGTACGACGACCCGGACTTTGACGCCGCGCCCCTGATGAGCGCCTTTGGCGCCGAGCTTTCCACCCTGAAGGCCGAGCACTTTTTGCCGGCGGGGAAACTGAGCGCCTTAAAGCAGGCCGACGTGGCCGTGGCCACCTTCTGGCCCTCCTGCTACCGCGCGCTCGGGAGCCCTGCCATACGCCGGGTGTACTTGGTGCAGGATTACGAGCCGGCCTTTTACCCGGCGGGGGTGGAGTTCGCGCTGGCGCAAAACACCTACCAACTGCCCTTTGACCGGCTGTACAACACCCCGGGGCTCAAGGAGTTTGTAGAAGCCCGCCACCCCCTGCCGGGCAGCTGCGCCTACGCCTTTACCCCCGCCGTTTCGCCCCGCTTTTGCCCCCGCGAACGCAGGGAAGAAGGCCCGCTGCGCGCGCTTTTTTACGCCCGGCCGGGGGCGGCGCGCAACGGCTTTGCCCTGTGCTTTGCCCTGGCGCGCGCCATCAAAGAGCGCTGCGGCGGCTCGGTGCAGTGCGTGTGCGCCGGGGAAGCGCTTTCGCCCAAGCTGCAAAGCGCCACGCGCGGGGCGTGGCGCTTTGCAGGGGTAACGCCTTATGAGCGGCTGCCGGCCTTTTACGCTTCGTTCGACGTGGCCGTCAGCTACATGTTCACCGCCCACCCCTCCTACATTCCCTTTGAGGCCATGGCCAGCGGCTGCGCGGTTTTGACCAACCACAACCCCGCCAACGCCTGGTTTTTCCGCCCCGGCGAAAACTGCCTGGCGGCCGGGGCCTCGGTAAGCGCACAGCTTTCGGCCTTTTTGCAGCTGACCGATGCGGCGCTGCGCGCGCGCATCGCCGCCGGCGGGGAACGCACCGTGCGCCAAACGACGTGGGAAAAAGAGCTTGCCGGCATGCTGGCCTTTTTGGGCGTAAAGGCGTAAGCTCATGCCGCGCGCCCGCTGTGCCCGCGTCTGCCGTACCCACAGAAAAAAAAGTTGGAGCTGCCGCGAAACAGGCTATAGCCTGTTTTGCGGCAGCTCCAGCTCTTTTACGGTTTTGCTTTCCGCGGCGCGGGGCCGGTCACTGCCGTTTTTGGGGGGCGAGCCTAAAGCGCTCCCCGTCCTCCGATTCCAGATCCCCCCGCTGCCAGGCCTCTTCCACGCCGTCGAGGATCCAGTTTTCCAGCGTCGCGCCCAGGCGCTGGTAGCCCATCAAATAGGCGGCCTGCCGGGCCAGCTGCAGTGCGGTGAGCGAGCCGCCCCCCCACAGGACGGCGCAGACGGCGTTGGCGCACTCCACCGTGGGGATCTCTTTGCCGTCCCGGCGGGCCACGCCCTCCTGTGCGCTGCGGTAGAGGGTGTAGGCTGCGGGGTCGTCGCCCTTTCGCCAATACACCCGGCGCTCCTGCGTTCCGGTCGCCTGAATGCCGCTTTCGCGCACGGCGCGCACCACCGCTTCCGTCAGGCGCGCGCCGGCCCGGCGGATGCCGCAGGAAGCCAGCACCCGCTTGACGAGCAGCGGCTCTGCCACCGGCGCTTCCTGCT
>CALWSW010000094.1 GCA_944384305.1 uncultured Christensenellaceae bacterium | reverse complement strand
GGTTTTGCGCGGGAGGTTTTGCGCCAAACGGGACGGCAGGCAGAGCTGCGGCCGGCGCTTGCGCGCGAGCTCGGCCGCCCGGCCGTGCGCCCGGCCTACACGGTCTTTTGCCTGGACCGCCTGCGGCGGTTTTACGAGCCCAGGCCCTGGCAGGCGGCGCTGCGGGATTTTTTAAAGGAAAGGGAAAGCAGGTAGCCCCAAAGAAGGAAGGCGGCCCCGCCGCAAGGAAAAGGCGGAAAAACAGAGGGGAAAGAGCAAAGAAAAACCCCCGGCGTTTGCCGGGGGCTGGCAGCGGAAGCTGGATTCGAACCAACGCAATACGAGTCAGAGTCGTAGGTGCTACCGTTACACTATTCCGCTATCAAACTAATCCCAAATTGCCGTTCGCCCGGGCATGAACACCCGCCTCTCGGCAGGGTGGAACCCTGTATGACGACTTTGCCTTCCCGACAAACGGGCCTGGCAGCCGCGCCACAACGGCAGGTTCCTTTTCAGTTCTGTGGGTTTCAGCCAACAAAAGCGTCACGCACAATTCAGGACTTTAATGGTGGGTTTAAATGGACTCGAACCATCGACCTCTACGATGTCAACGTAGCGCTCTAACCAACTGAGCTATAAACCCCTGCGCTGATGCCGCTCTTCGCGGTGGGCATATTTAATTATACACAATCCGCCGCAGTTTTCAACCCTTTTTTTTCGCCGGGCAAAAAGTTTCGCTTTGGCGGGCGCCGCGCCCTTTACAGCTGGGCCGGTCCACTTTATAATATCTTTGGTAAAATCCGGTCAAAGGCGGCATGGAGGGGCGGCGGCCTCTCTGCGGCCCCTGCGGCCGGGCGCACCGATGACGTTTTGCCGGGAGGAGGCGCAGCAAACAGATGGACAGCAAATACACGCAGGTCAAAAATTACCTCCTTTCCATCGTGCAGAAGATGGAGCCGGGCGCAAAGCTGCCGAGCGAGCGCGAGCTCATCGGGCGGCTGGGATTTTCGCGCGCAACGGTGCAGCGGGCCATTTTGGACCTGGAGCAGGAGGGGCTGGTCTTTCGCATGAGCCGCAGGGGCACGTTTGTGGCCGACCCCAGGCTGCACAAGTCCATGAACCGGCTCATTGGCTTTGCGAGCGAGGTGCGGGCCATGGGCGGCGTGCCGGGCACGCGGCTGCTGGCCTTTGAGCTGATCGAGGCCAGGGGAACGCTGTGCGAAAAGCTGGGGCTCAAAGAGGGCGAGGGCGTGTACTACGCCGAGCGCCTGCGCCTCAAGGACGGCGTGCCCACCGTGGTGGACCACTCCTACTTTGCGGCCTTTGCGCTTTCGGGCGTCACGGCCGAGGCCATGTGCGGCTCCATTTACAGCTTTATTGAAAGCCACAGCGGGCTTTCCATTTACAGCGCCGACCAGGTCATCACCGCCGAGCTGCCGGGGGAAGAGGTGGCCAGGGTGCTGGAACTGCCCGCGGGCGAGCCCATCATCAAAATGGAGCAGGTGGTGTGCCTGGCAGACGGCCGGCCCTTTGAGTACACCATCTCTTACAAAAACCCGCTGCGCTACGTGTTTACCGTAAAGGCCTACCGCCAGCACTAGCGGGCGGACAAGGCCCAGAAAAACAAAAACCCCCGCTTGGGCGAAAAGTAAGGCGCCCGGCCGGGGGTTTTTGTTTTTTATGGGGGCGTTAGGGCGAGACCAGGATGCGGACGCTCACGCAGTAGCGCAGTTCGCTGCCCGCGCGTTCCACGCCCGAAATGCAGGAATAGGGCCCGTCGCAGGGGGTGAGGCCGTGCGCTGCGCAGTAGCTGGCGAGCAAACGGACCTCATCGAAGGGGATGGAAAGCGGGTCGGCGGTTTTGATGCGCACCAGGCAGCAAGGCTGGGCGGAAAGGGTGCGGTATACCTGGGGGTGCGCAGGCTCGTAAAGCCCGGCAGAGGGGTTGAAGATGTACCCAAAGCGGAAATCGAGCCGCCGTTCGGCCAAAAAATCCGCCAGTACGCCCTCGCCCGCGGCGTGTACAAAGGGAAAGGCGTTCACGCACCGCTCGATCTCTTCTTTTGCGGCCGGCCCGTGGGCGCGCAGCGCTTCTTCCACAGAAAAGCACCAAAGCTCCCGGCCCACGGGGTCGTGCAGAATGCGGCCGGTCTCCTGGTATTGCTCCAAAATCTCGAGCGCGTTCTGCGCGGCGCGCAGTTTTTTTTGCAGGTGCTCGACCTGACGGCGGTAGCCTTCGCCGATGGCGCGCATATGGGCGACCTGGGCGTCGACGCCTTCGCTGCGCAGGCGGCGGATCTCTTCTATAGAAAAATCCATACAGCGGTAGTTTTTGACCATGGCGGCGTCCACCAGGTCGCGCGGGGTGTAGCTGGCATAGCCCTCCGGCGGGGAGGCGGCCGAAAGCAGGCCCTCGCGCTGGTAGTGGCGCACCGTGCTGCGCTTGACGCCGGAAAGAGCGTAAAATTCCTTGGGGCGGTACATGGGCAAAGCGACCTCCTTTGGGGAAAGTATAACACAAGGGCGCAGGGCCTGAAAAAGGGAAAAACGCCTTTTTGGAGCCCTGCGCCCTGGCTGCGGACTGCACGCGGGCCGGGGAAATTACCGGGCCGCAGCTTCTGCAGCCGCCTGTTCGCCGGCGACCTTGCCGGTGTAGACCACGATGGTGAGGCAGTCGCCGCTTTGGTGCACATCGCCTTCAAACCCGCTCAGCACGTCGCCCGCGGCGTAGAGGCCGGGGAGGGCGTCGCCCGCGGTGTCGAGCACGCGGGTGCTGGGGTCGACCACCAGGCCGCCGAAGGTCAGGTGGTAGTGCATGGCCATTTTGGCTACCAGGAAGGGACCTTCCTCTACCTTGCCGTTGAAGGCGGTGCGGCCGAAGTCGGGGTCGGAACCGGCGTCAACAAAGCTGTTGAACTGCGCGACGCTCTCTGCCGCAACGGCGGGGTCGAGCCCGGCGAGTTCTGCCGCCTCTTCCACGGTATCGGCCCGATACACCCAGCCGCGGCCGATCAGGTCTTCTACGTAGCCTTCCTCAATGGCGTTGAGGGCGTCGATCATCTTGGCGTCGCCCACGAGGAAGGCCAGGCCTTCGGTTTGGTCGTTCAGGGCGGACTTTACGCCGCTGTTGCTGCTTTCGTCGGTGAAGCGCTTTCCTTCGGCGTTGAGGATGAGCTGCTGCGTGCCCAAAATTTTATCGGCCTGGCCGATGGTGCAGCCGTTTTGGTAGCCCATCAACACCGTGGAGATGAACTGCAGGTCCCTTACAGTTGCGCCGAGCGCTTCGGCCATGAGGATGCCGTCGCCCCGACTGGTGGGCGGGTTGCTGCTGCCGACGTTTTCGTTCAGCCCCAGGCCGTAGTTCTGGTATTTTGCCACCATTTCGGGGTTGGAGGCAAAGCCGCCCGTGGCGATGACCACGCCGCCTTTGGCGGTGTAGGTGCGCTCCACGCCGTCCGGGCCGGTGGCTTTTGCGCCCACGACGCGGCCGTTTTCCACCACCAGTTCGGTGGCGCGGGTGTTGTACTGGATGTTGCACCCGGCGTTTTCGGCAAGGGCGAGCAGGGGGGCCACCAGGCCGCTGCCGCCGCCCACGGGGGAGTTCGCGTGGTCTTTGTACAGGGTGTCGGCGATCTCCATGCCGGCCCCGCACAGCCAGTCGTAAATTTCCATGTTGGCGAGCGTCGCGTCCTTGATTAGCTGGTAGTCCAGCGAGACGGCGTTGCCCTCGCGGTCGGCGCCGCTGCCCGTTACAAAGTGGTCGACGAGCACGCGCTCCACGCTGTCGAACCGGCCGGTGGGTTCGCCGTTGTTCAGATAGTCCTCCACCTGCTGCTGCAGGGTCAGAAGGTCGTTTGCCCATTCGCCGAAATCGGCGGGGTCGTAGTTCAGGTATTTTTGCAAATCGGCGTCGTTGCGGGGCTGGGCGGCGTTGAAGGCGTCGTCCACGTAGAGCATATGCCCGCCCGAGCTGATGGTCGCGCCGCCGGCGTAGCTGTTGGCTTCCAGAATGATGACCGAAGCGCCGGCTTCCCCGGCGGCAGCGCCGGCGGCCAGGCCCGCGCCGCCCGCGCCCAGCACCACGACGTCGGCTTCGGTGCTGACAGCGGCCGGCTCGGCCTCTTCGCCCCGTGCGGCGGCAAGGGCGCTTTCGACCGCGGCGAGGATGCCTTCCGAGGTGATGGTAGCGCCGGCAACGGCGTCGACACCGGTGCTTTGCGCGGCGACGATGGCCTCGGGCAGGGTCTCGATGGCCGGGTCGGAGATGCCGGCGGTCTCGCTGTGCCCGGTGACGGCGACCGATTCAATGGCGTCGGCCGTTACGGTGACTTCAACGGTGATCTCGCCGTTGCGGCCGGCAGCCGAGCCGGTGTAAGTGCCGGGGGCGTACAGGCCCCCGGCGTCTTCAACAGGCGTGGGCTGGGGCGCGGCATCCGGCGAGGATGCGGGGGTGGTTTGTTCTGTGGGCGCTGCGCAGGCGAAAAGGCCAAAAGCGAGCAGTGCGCACAGCAGCAGGGACAGGGCGCGTTTCATGGCGGGTCCTCCTTTTTTGTTTTGTTTGGCTGCTAAAGGCAACGTGAGTTTGTTGAAAGGGTGAATTGGTTGAACATAGAATAAACCTGGCTGTAAGAGCCAGGTCAAGCGGTGGGAAAGCGACTGTTAAAAAAACGGAAGAAACGACCGTTTGTTTAGCCCAAACGGCCACCTGTGCAAAAAGCCTTCCGCGCCGCGGCGGGCCGTGGTACAATGGCGCCACAAAAGGAAAAGGAGGGCGGGCATGAAGATCAGGGTAGAGCTGGACCCGGCCTGCGCCGAGCCGGAGGTGGTGGTGCGGGCGGCGAGGATGACCGAAGAAGTCGGCGCTCTGCTCGCGCAGCTGCAAGGCGGGGAAGAGGCGGCGATTGCCGGATGGCAAAACGGCAGGGCGGCACTTTTGGAGCCTGGCAGCATTGCGCGCTTCTACGCTTCGGGGGCCAAGGTGTTCGCCTGCACGGCGTCGGGGGAATACGCCGTCAAATTCCGGCTTTACGAGCTGGAGGAGCGTTTGGGGGAAAAGGGGTTCGTGCGAATCTCCCATTCCGAGATCGTGCGGCTCAAGGCTGTAAAGGAATTTGACCTCAGCTTTGCGGGAACCATTCGGGTGATTTTTCGGGATGGATCGGCAAGCTATGTCTCCCGGCGGTATGTCGGCAGGATCAAACAGGTGCTGGGTATTTGAAGGAGGAAGGCATGAAGAGCGAAAGAAAGAGGCAGGTGTGGATGCGCGCGCTCGTCGGCGCGCTGGCGGGGGTGACGCTGGGACTGATCATTACCATTTTGATCTCGGCCGTACAGGGCGGCGGGGAGTACGCGCCGGTGGTCCCGGCCCTTGCGGCAGAGGTGGGCAGCGAGCTGGGCGCTGTGGCGCTGCAAACCGCGCTGTGCGCCCTGCTGGGGGGCGTGTGCGGCGGGGCGTCGGTGGTGTGGCAGATCGACCGCTGGAGCATTGCCAGGCAGTCGGGCGTCTATTTCCTGCTGCTCGCCGCGGCCATGCTTCCCATCGCCTATGTGCTGCACTGGATGGAGCACAGCCTATGGGGAGTGGTGAGTTACGCCGGAATCTTCCTGGGCATTTTTGCGGCGGCGTGGATTGGGCAGTATTTGGCGCTGCGGGCAAAGTTCAAAAGGATTCAACAAAAATTGGATGAAGAAGTAGGAAAGAATTGACCCTAATGGGCGCTGAGGAGACCCTGTGTATAAGAAACAAGAACAGGCGGGAAGAAGGAGTTCCCGCCGTTTTTTTGCGCATGGCTGGAAAAAAGGAAAGGGACAAGTGGAGCAGCGTGTGAATAGGATGTATTGCGGGCACAAAAGGCCCCGCAATAAAGGAGAGAAGCAACATGCGAGAAACGAAAATCGTTGCAGGCGTAGCTGCAGGCAATGGGCTCATTGTGCGCGCCGAAGCCGAACCGGAGAGCAGAACGGTGGGCCATCTCAAAAACGGGGAAGCCGTTACCGTGCTCGACGAGCAGGACAACCGCGCGCTCGTTTCCACCGGCGTGTGCGGATGGGTGAGCGCCGCTTACCTCAAGGACCCCGCGCCGGGCGAACCGGACGACCCCGAGGACCCCGCTGACCCCTCCGACCCCGCGGAACCCGGCGACCCCATTCAGCCCGACCTGCCGGAAAAGCCCTGGCCGGAGACCATCGAAGGCCTGCAGATGTATCTGTTTGAATGGGGGTTTGGGCCGATCGTAGGCGAAATCGACGGCAAGAACGGCCCCAAGACCAAAGAGGCCACCAAGCAGTTTCAGGCGGCCATGGGCCTTTCGGCCGACGGCATTGCCGGGCCCAAGACCTTTGCGGCCCTCAAGGGAGAGGTCATTCTCCCCCGCCTGACCGAAACCGACATGGCCTGCCAGTGCGAGAAGTACTGCGACGGCTACCCCAACCCCAGCACCGCCGGCGTCAGGCTGCTCATTGAGCGCATCTGGCGGGAAGCAGAAAAGAAGTACCCCGGCTTGCAGGTGTACGTTTCCAGCAGGGCGCACCCCACCCCCAACGGCGCCATCGCCGGCGGGCAGCGCTGCGAGCAGTGGAACAAAGAGCGGGGCGGGGCGGCGAAGTCCCAGCACCTGTACGGCAAGGCGGCGGATATTTTCGGCCGCTGCGAGGGCGTAAAGGACGCCGAGATCCGCGATCATCTGGAAGAGATCGCCCTGAAGCTGAACCTTTCGGGCGGGGTGGGCTACGGCGCGCGCTACATCGTCCACGTGGATGTGCGCGGCAGCCGCGCGCGCTGGGAGTACTGACCCCCGAAAAAAGCTGCTTTTTTAAGGTTTTGCACCCTGTTGACCCTGCAAAAGAAAATTTGCCAAAGAGGAAGGGGCCCGCGCGAGCGGGCCTCAGAGCGTCGTTAAAGTCCGCAACCGCAAGAATCGCTTGGTGTTTTAAAAAGAGCGATGAAGCAATTCTTGCTTCCGTTGTTAGCTGCGCTTGCAAACTTTCTCGACGCCTGATCAGCCTGTCGGTTTTTTCGGCAGGCTGGGGCCCGCGCGAGCGGGCCTTTTGTTTCGCCAAAGCCCCTTGCGCAGACTGGCCGCAGCAGAGGCGGGGCCTCTAAAAAAACCTGTGCACCACCGCCGCGGTGCTGATGGCCAGCTGCAGCGCAAACAGCCCCAGGCAGGCGAGTTTTAGCCCCTGTTTGCCGGCTTTTTTAAAATACGCCCACCCCCACAGCGGCACGGCGGGGATCAAGTAGGCGTAAAGTACCAACAACGCTTCGGTCATTTCCTTCTCCTTTGGCCGGGGGCTGCGCGCCGGGCGAATCTCCGCCCGGCGCTTTTGCAAAACAAGGGAGCCCCGGCATGTCGTCTTTCCTGCTTTCATCTTACCCGCAGGGCGGCCTGCGGCGCAAGGTGCGGACTTTTGGAAGCCCTTCCAGCGCGCCGGCCGGGGGCGCCCGGGCTGCCCGCATTGACTTTTTGGGCCCCAAGTGGTATCTTGAACACAAGCGCAGATTGCAGGGGGACTCTTTGGAGTTGAGAAGGTAAAACCTGACCCTTTGAACCTGTTGGCCAACACCAGCGTAGGGAGCAAAGAGCATCGCCATCGTCAAAAAAATACCCGCTGCACTTTGCGGCGGGTATTTTTTGTTTGCGGGCCCTGCGGCTTTTGCCGTGCACGGCGGCGCGGGGCGCATTTGTTCAGGAGGACCACCATGAAAACAGCATTGAGCATTGCCGGTTCGGACTGCAGCGGCGGCGCGGGCGTCCAGGCCGACCTCAAGACCATGTCGGCCCTGGGGGTGTTCGGCATGAGCGTCATCGTCTCGGTCGTGGCCGAAAACACCAGCCGGGTCATTTCCATTGAAGATGTTTCCCCAAAAGTTATTGCCGACCAGATCGACGCCGTGTTTGAAGACATGCCCGTGGACGCCGTGAAGGTGGGCATGCTCTCCACCCCGGCCTGCATGGAGGCGGTGGCGGAAAAGCTGCTGCAGTACCGGCCGAAGCACATCGTCGTCGACCCGGTCATGTACGCCAAAAACGGCTGCCCGCTGATGCAGGAAAGCTCTATTGGCGCGCTGCTTTCCACCATTTTGCCGCTGGCCACCGTGCTTACCCCCAACATTCCCGAAGCCGAAAAGATCGCCAACATGACCATTGCGGCCCAGGAGGACATGAAAAAGGCGGCCGAACACATCTGCGCGCTGGGGCCCAGGGCCGTGCTGGTAAAGGGCGGGCACAGCACCGGCGGCGCGACCGATATTTTGTACGACGGCGAGGGCTTTACCGCCTACCCCGGCAGGCGCATCGACACCAAAAACACCCACGGCACGGGCTGCACGCTCTCGAGCGCCATCGCCTCCTACCTGGCGCTGGGCGAGCCGCTCAAAGAAGCCGTCAAAAAGGCCAAAGAATACGTGACCGGCGCCATTGAGCACGCGCTGCCGCTGGGCAAGGGCTGCGGCCCCACCCACCACTTCTACCGCTTTTACGAATCGTAAGGAGGGAAGGCCATGACCTTTATGGAGCGCGCCGCCGCCGGTTCGCTGCCGCTGTGGGAAGCGGCGGCCAACACCCGTTTTTTACCCTTAGTAGACAAGGGGATACACGGTTTTCACGGCCCGTGCCCCCATAGAACATCGTTGCGAGCCCTCTTCAGT
>CALWSW010000093.1 GCA_944384305.1 uncultured Christensenellaceae bacterium | reverse complement strand
ATCGAGCAGCCCGAAGAAGACCCCGATGTGGAAGAGCCCACCGACAACGACGAAGTTCCGGATGAAGGCGACATCGACGAAGAGCTCCCCGACGAAGGCGATATCGACGAAGAGCCCATCCCCGATGAGCCTGTTCCCGAAACCGGCGATGCTTCCGCCGCTGTGGCCGTCGCTCTGACCGCTGCCGCCCTCGTGGCCGCCGCCGGCCTGGCCGTCGTGCTGAAGAAGGCCCGCTAAGAGCCCCTTCGCGACAACTCAAACTAAGGCGTAACTGCCCATCTTACACCACTTGCACAAACCCCGCTGGCCGCTGCCTCGGCCAGCGGGGTCTTTTCGTTTTGGCCGGGGAGTTTTTGCGCCCCGGCCGGGGGCCTTTCTTTTCTTGATGCTCTGCCGATCGTTTTGCCTGTTCCTGTCTGAAACCAACGCGGGAACGGACGCTTCTGCCCCCTGCCCGCAAGCCCAAAAAAATCCAGAAAAACCCCTTGCTTTGGGGCTTTGCGGGTGCTATACTTTATAGGCTAACGTCCTTGCTCCGCGCTTGACGCGGGGCCAACAGTCCATAAGGAGGTGAATCTTCATGAGCAAATACGAAGTCCTCTACGTTCTGCGCACCGATATCGAGGAGCAGGCCATCCACGACGCTGTGGAGAAGTTCAACGCCCTCATCGCTGAAAACGGCGGCACGGTGTCGAAGTGCGACGAGTGGGGCAAGCGCCGCCTGGCCTACCCCATCGACTATAAGAACGAAGGCTATTACGTTCTTCTTGAAATCGAAGCCCCGGCCGATCTTCCCGCCGAGCTCGAGCGCAACTTCAAGATCAACGATTCGGTCATTCGCTATCTCGTGACCCGCATGCCCGAATAAGCCGCTAAAGGAGCAAACATGAATAAGATCTGTCTGATAGGCAATCTCGTGGCCGACCCCGAGCTGCGCAGCACGGGCAGCGGCGTGAGCGTGTGCACCATGCGAATCGCCGTCAACCGCCGCTTTGCCAACCAGCAGGGCGAGCGCGAGGCCGATTTCTTCACCATCGTGGCATGGCGCAGTCTGGCCGATACCTGCGCGCGCTACCTTTCGAAGGGCCGCAAAGTGGGTGTGACCGGTTCCATGCAAACCCGCAGCTACGAGGACAAGCAGGGCATCAAGCGCACGGCCTACGAGGTCGTGGCCGACGACGTGGAGTTTTTGACCCCCCGCAACGAGGGCGGCAGTTCCTACGGCGGCGGTCAGCCCGCCGCGTCCCACGGCTATCAGGCGCCGTCGTCCCCTTCGTTTGACGACGTTACGGGCTTTACCGAAATGGATGATTCCAATCTTCCTTTTTAAAGCGCAAGGCGCCGAAGCCCGCCCCCCCATTTGATCTTTGACCGGCAAATTGCCCGTTTGACCCACTCTGTAAGGAGGTAACGCATTATGGAAGAACGCAAACAGCGTCGTCCTGCCGGCGGCCGCCGCCGCCGCAAGGTCTGCCAGTTCTGTGTGGAAAAGGCGACCACCATCGATTATAAAGACACCGCGCGTCTTCGCAAGTACATCACCGAGCGCGGCAAGATCATGCCCCGCCGCATGAGCGGCGTGTGCGCCCGCCATCAGCGCGACCTTTCGGTCGCCATCAAGCGCGCCCGCGTCATGGCTCTGCTGCCCTACGTTGCCGAATAACCCGGCACGTACCCCCTGTGTGACGTTGGCAGATAAAAAGGTCGGTTTTCCCGGCCTTTTTTGTTTTGCCGCCCGTGCGGCTGTTTTGTTGTTGCAGCGGTTTTTCTTCCTTTGGGCCCATCCTTTTAAATTTGTGTTTTTTGCGGCGTTTTCCGCTCTTTTTTTGCTCTTTTTCCGGTGGAATTTGAGGGAATTTACCCTTAGCGGACAAGGGGCTATACGCCTGAACAGGCCTGCTTTGGCCCATTTCAGCGTTGCCGTCGCTTGAATTAGCGCTGCTAGTCCATCGCTCCGGCGCCTTGAACTGAACCAAAGCAGGCTCTGCTCAGGTCGCAGAGTTTTCACAATCCGGACCCCTAATAGATCGAGGCGCGGGCCCGCAACTCACCCCACCAATTCCTCTGCGAGGAATTGGTGGGGACCCCGAGTACGCCCCTGAGAAGCGCGTGGGGGTCCCCACGCTTTCGCGCACAGCGCGAATGCGAGGGGTCACTGAAGAGGGGCTGCAACGATGTTCTATGGGGGCCCGGGCCGTGAAAACCGTGTAGCCCTTTGTCTGCTAAGGGTATGCAAAACTTCCAAGTATAACTTTGGAGTTTTAAAGCGAAATGTTTGATAAGAATCAAATAATCCGGCGCAAAATCCCGCTCTTTTTTGGCTTGACTTCCAAGCCGCTTGCGCCGTTACACTGAATAGCAGAAAAGCAGGGAAATCGCCCTGTTTTTTGCAGGACTATTGAAGGAGAACACAACAGATGAAGAAAATCCTTGCGTTGCTGCTGTGCGTGCTGATGGTCGTTGGCCTCATTGGCTGCTCGACCCCCACCCAGCAGGAAGAGGCCCCCGCCCCCAGCGAAACGCCGGCGGCGGAGGAAGCCGGCCTTTACACGCCCGGCACCTATACCGCCACTGCCCGCGGCTTTGGCGGCGACGTTACCGTTACCGTAACGGTGGACGCCAACGCCATTACCGATGTGACCGCCGTGGGCGATGCCGAAACCGCCGGCATCGGCTCCAACGCCATTGAGCAGCTGCCCGCCGCCATTCTGGAGGCGCAGTCTGTAGAGGTGGATACCGTGGCCGGGTGCACCATGTCCTCCAACGCCGTGCTGGATGCCGCCGCCGAAGCGTTGGCCCAGGCCCGCGGCGAGGGCGAAGCGGCTGCCGTCGCTTCCTTTACGCCCGGCACCTACACCGCCACCGCCCAGGGCCACAACGGCGCCGTAACGGTGGAGACCACCTTCAGCGCCGACCGCATCGAGTCCATCGAGGTCGTCAATCACTTTGAAAGCCAGGGCGTGTCCGACAAGGCCATCCTCACCGAGCTGCCCGTGGCCATCATCGAAAACCAGTCGTTGGCTGTGGACACCATTGCCGGCGCTACGGTTTCGAGCAACGCTGTGATCAGCGCCGTGCGCGACTGCGCCGAGCAGGCCGGCTGTGACACCAGCGCCCTCATGACCGCGCCCGAAAAGGCCGACCCCACCGAGATCGACATGACGGCTGACGTCATCATCGTGGGCGGCGGCGGCGCCGGCCTCTCTGCCGCGGTGGCTGCGACCGACCTGGGCGCAAGCGTCATCATCGTGGAAAAGGAAGGCTACGTGGGCGGCAACACGCTGGTTTCGGGCGGCATTTTCAACGCCCCCGACCCGGAGATGCAGAAGGACGTTGAAATGACCGCCGGCGTGACCGCGCTGGTGGAAACCGCCCTGGCCGAGACCCCCGTGAGCGAGGAGCACGCCGATCTGATCGCCGCTGTGCAGGCCGATTACGACGCCTGGAAGGCCGAAGGCTCTGTGGGCCTGTTCGACTCGGTCAACTGGTTCTGCCTGCAAACCTGGAACGCCGGCGACAAGGTGGCCGACCTTGAGCTGCTCTACAACATGTGCGACCATGCCTACGACACCCTTGTGTGGCTTTCCGACATGGGCTGGACCTATCAGGACGAGATCAAGCAGGGTGCGGGCTCGCTGTACCAGCGCACCCACTCCTCGGTGGATCACGCCGGCGTGGGCTTCATCAACGCCTTCACCAGCACGCTGGAAGAGCGCGAGGGCGTGGAGATCGTGTTTAACACCACCGCCGAAGAGCTCATAATGGAAGACGGCGTGTGCGTGGGCGTAAAGGCCACCGACCGCGACGGCAACACCTACACCTTCAACGCCAACGACGGCGTGGTGCTGGCCACCGGCGGGTTCGGCCGCAACAAGGAAATGATCCAGGAGTACAACACCTCCGGCAAGTGGCCCGACCTTTCGGACATCACCTGCACCAACATGCCCGGCATCACCGGCGACGGTATCCGCATGGCCGAGGCCGTGGGCGCCGCCCTGCGCGACATGGACCAGATCCAGCTGCTGCAAACCACCCAGCCCGGCACCGGCAACTGCGTATACGCTTACGTTGCGCCCCAGGAAGCCGCCGGCTACCTGTTCTTTAACCAGGAAGGCCACCGCTTCATTGGCGAAGACGGCCGCCGCGACGACATTTCGCTGGCCGCGCTGGACCAGACCGACGCGCTGTTCTACATGCTCGAAAGCGCCGACGTCATTACCGACCCCGAAAACACCTACGACCTGCTGGGCGTTCCCATGACCGAGTGCATCAACGCCGGCGCCATCATCGTGGGCGACACCCTGGAAGAGCTGTGCGAGAAGCTTGACGGGGACTACGAGACCGTGCAGGCCGAGGTAGACAGCTACAACGCCAATGTGGAGGCCAACGCCGTTTCGGATGAATACGGCCGCGCGCTGTTCACCATCAAGCAGGAGAACGGCCCCTGGTACGCCATCCCCCGCACCCCTTCCATCCACCACACCATGGGCGGCGTGGTCATCAACACCGACACCCAGGTGCTGGATACCGAAGGCAACGTCATTCCCGGCCTGTACGCGGCCGGCGAGGTGACGGGCGGCATCCACGGCGCCAACCGCGTGGGCGGCAACGCTCTGGTGGACTGCATCACCTACGGCCGCATCGCCGGCGACAGCGCTGTGACCATTGCCCGCGGCGAGCAGGAAAACGCCTGATCCCCCTTGGGCGCAGCCTTGTGCCGCACGCCAAAACCAAACGAGCGCCGGGAGTGCTTTCCCGGCGCTTTTTGCTTTGTATGGAAAGAAAAGTTCGGTATAATTTTAAAGAGAAACCGCTGCAAAAACCCACAAAATGAAGGAGAGGGAAGGGATGGCATATTCCAGCAAAGACATGGCGCGCGAAGCGGGCATGACCACCGAGGGCCTGCGCTTTTACGAAAAAAGCGGCATCATCAAGGTCAAAAAGAACGCCAAAAACGGCTACCGTGTGTACGAGGTAATGCAGGTGCCCTTTTTGCGCATGGCAAAGATCTTAAACACCTACGGCATCCCCCTGCACGACATCCGCCGTTTTTTCCACAAAGGCGACGAAGCTTTGGGCGGGCTTCTGGCCACCATGGAGCAAAAGCAGGAAGACCTGCGGCTGGAACTGTGGCGCAAGGGCCGCATTTTAGAGCGGCTGGAATACCAGTCCGACCTCATCCGCCGCGCGGTCGAGGACCCGGCGCAAATCTGGTTTTGCACCCGCCCGGCCATCGCCTATTTGGAATATTACGGCGCCAGCGCCCTGCGCCGGAACAAAGAGCTGCAGCAAACGCTCGAAGCGTGGGTAACGCAGATGCCGCTGGTTTACCCCATGCCGGTGCTGCACCAAAAAGACATTGGCAACCCTTCGGCCTACTGCCCGGCGGGCTTTTATTGCTATGTAGAAGATATGGAAAAACTGGGGTTAAAGGAAAACCGCTTTGTGCGCATGGTGCCCCGGCAGCAGTACCTGTGCGGCATCAGCAGGCAAGACAACCCCCAGCTGATCGTTTCCAGCTCGGCTCTGACCCCTTTGCTCGCCACGGCCGAAAAAATGAACCTGCGCGTGGCGGGCGATGTGTTCTTCCTTTCCTTTGCCGTTACCCAGCCGCAGGAAGAGGTGCAGCGCCTGTTCTACCAGGTGCTACTGCCGGTGGTGGCCAAATAAGCAAGCGGCCGCCGCGTTTTAAAAAGCCGCCAAACGCCGCAGCGCTCCAAGTGTATTTCAAAAACACAACGCAAAAGCCCTGCGCCGCAGAAAGCCCTGCTTATTCTGCGGGCGGGGCTTTTAGGTGTACAGGGGGCGGGGGGACCTGCCCGGCCGCCTTATATTTTGCGCCCGGCCTTCCGCCTATCCTCTTTGCGCCGCCGCCGGCAGTTCCACACCGTCGCCCCCGCGCCACACAGCACAAAGCCGGCCAACAGGCAGCCCAAGGCGTAAAAAGCGCCTTGCAGGCCGTAATTGTAGTAAGAACCCGAGCCAAAAAACACCAGCAGCAACAGCAAATTGCCCAGCGTAATGCCGCCAAAGATCCCGGCCAGCGTGGTCATAACTCCGCCGGGCGCGCGGTTAGCGGGCAGGGCGAACAGGCTGACGGCAAACAGCAGCACCGCCGCAGCTTCGCCGGCAAACAACAATTCGGAGCCTTCGACCCCGTCGGCAAAGCGGAACGTCACCGTCAACGAGACCAGCCAGGCCGCCGCGCCGGCCGCCGCCGTGCACAGCACGTTTTTGAGCAGCCGTTTTTCCTGGGCCGTGCTGTAATCCGCAATTCTTTGCAGGGTCCGGCGCTCTTCGTCCTGCTTCCAGGCTTCGCCTACGTTATCTTCCCCGGGCAGCCGGGGCAGCCCGGCAGCCTCTTGTTCCGCTTCGCCTTGCAGCGCCCCCTGCGGCGGCTGCGCCACAGGCCTCCGCTCCCCTTCCAGCAGCGCGCGCAGCTCGATTTGGTAAAAGTCCGAAAGCTCCAGCAGCAGGTCCAAATCGGGCAGATTGACGCCCGTTTCCCAGCGGGAGACCGTTCTTCCCGAAACCCCCAAGGCTTCGGCCAGCGCCTGCTGCGTCAGCCCCTTTTCGCGGCGGAGCTCCTTTAAAAACGCCCCGCATTTTTTCGTATCCACGCACGGGCCCTCCTTTTTTGTTTTTTACTTTCAGAGTACCAGCCCGCGGGGCAAAGCGCAACGACACAAAACGAGAATGGGGGGATTTTTGCCGAAAGCGGGGATTCCCAAGCGAAAAGCACAAGGCGCCTTTCGCTCAAAACGAAAATTCCCAGGCAAAACAAAATCCCCCGGACAGGGCGCAAAGAACCACTAGCCAAAACGAAAAGACCCCGCCGGCCGAGGCAGCGGCCAGCGGGGTTCGTGCAAGTGGTGTAAGATGGGCAGTTACGCCTTAGTTTGAGTTGTCGCGAAAGGCTAACGCTTAGCGGGCCTTCTTCAGCACGACGGCCAGGCCAGCGGCAGCCACGAGGGCGGCAGCGGTCAGAGCGACGGCCACAGCGGCGGAAGCATCGCCGGTTTCGGGAACGGGCTCATCGGGGATAGGCTCTTCGTCGATATCGCCCTCGTCGGGGATGGGCTCTTCGTCGATGTCGCCTTCATCCGGGACTTCGTCGTTGTCGGTGGGCTCTTCCACATCGGGGTCTTCATCGGGCTGCTCGATCACGATCGCGTTGCCGTTGTAGGTAGCGGTGCCGAGCTCTTCGTAGGTCGCAGCTTCCACGAAGTTGGCGTCTTCGACCTTGTAGCCGTAGCTGCTGCCGAAGCCGAAGCCAAAGTCACTCATGAACTGCTCAAGAGCAGTGCGGGCAGTCATGTAGGGCTGATCGCTAAGGGCAACGCCAGTCCACGTAATCGTGCCGTTAGTGTTGCTCCAAATCCGACCGCCCTTGAGGTAGTCGGGGTTAGAGCCGACCTTATAGATCTCGTTGCCCGGCTCCCTCGATTCCTTGTAGAACGTGAGCTGGCGCTGCGCATCCAGAGTGTTTACAATGACATCGTTCCACGTTACGTCCGCATCCAAGTAGGCAAAGCCCAGAGACTCGCCGAGGGTGGGAACATCATCGCCCCAGAGGTCTTTGTACAGTTTGCCGTAGCGGACCTGCTCGGTCTCGAAGCGGCCAACAGCGCCCCAGTAGTTATCGGCTTCGGTTTCGACCTTACCATCCGCGTTGCTGAGGAGGAGGTAGACTTCATAACCAACGACGTCCACATCGAACAGCTCGGGATAGCTATCGCGGCCCGTTGCATTGACATCCGCCCAGTTCAGCGCTTCCTCGTAGTAGGCATCACATTTTTCATCGCCCACACCGTAATTTCCGCTATTGGAAACCAAGCCTCTTTGATTATCGTACTTCTTAACGATGCGATAAACGTGGTTGTTGCGGGTCACGGTCACAATGCCGTCGCCTTCGAAAGAATCGCCGGCCTTGTCCTGCATGCTGACGGTGATGCGGCCTTCTTCGGTAGTTGCGCCCTTGGTCACACCGGTGAACACCAGGGTGTAGTCGGTGCGGACGGTGTTGACATTGTCGGAAACACCGATCAGGACCAGACCGCTGTCTTCATCAAATCTAGCGTTTTCAGACGCAAATTTCAGAGTCACATTATTGCCGCTGCTCTGGGTGAGATAACGGACAGCGATCTCCAGCTTGCTATGGTCTTCGGACACCTTGGGCGTGTAGATCGACGTCAAAGGAGTGTTGTCTTTTGCATTCCGGGTCGCGATCAGCACATTGTTGACGGTAGTGACACCAGTGTACATGGGCTTATACAGCACCATGGAAGCGTAGGGCTGCTGCTGGTTGAGCGCGAAGTCGACAGTATCGGACTCGATGATCAGCGTAGCAGTATTGCCTCTGCCCGTCGTATGCGCCACACCGCTCACATTGCTGTAGTTGTTGGGGTTGTAGACCGCGATATCGAGCGCAATGCGAATGATCTGGTTCTGGGCGTAAAGGTTGCCATCGAGATCGGCGAAGTTGCCGTAAATCTCCATGCCAGCGACCATGGCGGCTTCATCCGTCACATGGATATCCTCAACGCGCAGAGCGCTGTTGGTGGGGGTGGTGACACTACCCATATCACCCACCACGAACGCCAACGAGGCCACGCAGCCGAGGACCATCGCGACCGCCAGGACGACAGAAAGTACTTTCTTCATTGTCATTCTCCTGTTCGTATTGGTCAATAAA
>CALWSW010000092.1 GCA_944384305.1 uncultured Christensenellaceae bacterium | reverse complement strand
CCTGCGGAATGCCGGAGGGGTCGATGCGCGCCACGCGGCCCGCCGCGCCGCCGCAGGAGGGGAGCTCGCTGCCCGCGCCGTCGTAATAGCGCACGCCCAAAGCTTCGCCCACGCCCATGCCGCCGTCGTTGGTGGCGCTGCCGCCCAGGCCAAGAACGATCCGCCTCGCCCCGCGCCCAACGGCATCCAGGATGAGTTCGCCCGTGCCAAAAGTAGAGGTCTTGCTGGGGTCTCGCTCCTCGGGGCGCAAAAGCGGCAACCCGGAAGCCGCCGCCATTTCGATGGCCGCGCTGCCGTCGGGAAGCAGGGCGTACTGCGCAGCGACGGGCGCGCCCAGCGGGCCGCGGGCGGTAACGGTGACGAGCTCGCCGCCCAGCGCGCCGTAAAGCGCGCGCACCATGCCCTCGCCGCCGTCTGCCACGGGCAGCGCGCGGCAGGTTGCCCCCGGCATGGCAGCCCTGGCCTCTTCTTCCCAAATGCGGCAGACCTCTTCGGCCGAAAGCGTTCCCTTAAAGGAGTCGGGTGCAAACAAAAGTTTCATGGCGGTTCCTCCTTTTTGCCCGCAGGCCGCAGCGCAGCCCGCCTTTGTTTTGTTCCATCATACTCCCTTTTTGGGGAAAAGACAGCTCATTTGTTTGGTTTTGCCGCGATTTTTGCCCAGGCAGGCCGTGTTTCTACCTTGTTTACAACTTCGCACCTTCCAAAAATCGCTCTGTTTGGTATAATAAAACAAACGTCTGTACTGTCGCGCGAGAGGCGAGGGTCCCCTCTTGTTCTTCTGCCCCGCACTTTTTTCTTCTTTGCAAAAGCCCGGGGCAGGAACTTCGCCGCCCGCCTGGCTGCGCTTTTGCGCGTGCCCGGGCGGCGGCCGGCGCACAGGCCCCGGGCGTTTTCCCCCGGCGGTCTGCCGGGGCCATCGGCCTGATTTTATGGAGATCTTACTCATGAAACATCCTTTCCCGTCACTTGGCCGGCTGCTTTCGGCCGCCGGTTTTTTCGCCGCCATGCTGCTGTTTGCCATCTTTCTGCCCCCGCTGGTGCGCACGCTCGGCGCCGAAGGCGCGGCCTACTTTTTCCCCGCGCTGGGCACCTGGCTGTTTGTGTTTTTGACCGCCGGGGTGGTGTTTCCCGCCGTTTCGGCGCGCGCGGTGCGCACCCGCGCCGCGCTGGAGGACTACGGCGGCTGCCGGGTGATCTTTACCGATTCCCTTTTGGCGCTGGTCATTCCCGGCGCGGTGCTTTCCGCCCTGCTCGCTTTGCTGAGCAACGTCCTGGGCAACTGGTTCGGCCTGCCCGAAAGCGGCGACGCGCTGCTGGGCATTGCCCCCACGTTTTTGCTGGGCTTTGCCTGCGCGGCCTTCCGGGGGTATCATTTGGCGCTCGAAAAACAGGGGACCTACGGGCTTTCGCTCGCCCTTTCGGCCGGCGCGGGCATCGTGCTTGCGCTGGCGCTCGGCTCTGCCGGCGCCACCGCCGCCGCCAAGGCGCAGCTTGCGGCGCTGGGGCTTTCCATCGGCGCGCTGCTCTCCCTGGTCTTTTTGGGCGTCATGTTCCTGCGCGTGCGGCGGGGGGTAGAGCGCATCGCCCCCGAAAACACGCCGGAGCTTCCGCCCATGAAGGTCACCGCCCGGTTCGTTTGGCTCACCGGCGGCCTTTCGGCGCTCGCTTTGTCTGCCGTCAGCCTGTTCGGGCGCATCGACGCTTTGGTGCTGCCCGGGCGTTTGGCTGTGCAGGGCTACACCCAGCACGATGTGCGCGCCATTTTTGCCGCCTTTGGCGGAGCGTCCGTCATTGCGGCGTTCGGCGCGCTGCTCGCCGCAGCGCTCTCGCTCGGCTCCATTCAAAACGTTTCCCACGCCATACGCCGCAGGGACGCCGACAGCCTGCGCACCGAGGTCGGCTTTGCCTTAAAAAAAGTTCTGCTGCTCGCCCTGCCCTTTACGGCCGTGGCGCTGGTGCTCGCAAAACCCTTTGCCGCCCTGCTCTTTGGCAGCGCTTTGAGCGAATCCGAACTCGCTTCCGCCGCCATGCTCGCCGGGTGGGCCGCGCCCTGCCTGCTGCTGCTTTCGGTCGCGCTCGCCACCGCCGCGCTGCTTTCCAGCATGCGCAAGGCGGCCGTAGCGCTGGTAAACCTGCTGCTCGCCGCCGTGGCCAAACTGCTGCTCGACCTGCTGCTCACGGGCGAAGGCCGCAACGTGGTGGGCGGGCTGTACTGCTCCATTCTGGCGCTGCTGCTCCTGTGCGCCTTTAACACCGCGCAGCTCCTGCACCGTTCGGGCGCGCCGCTCGACCCCATCAACACGCTGGCAAAACCCGCGGGGGCGGCGGTGTGCATGGGTGCGGCGCTGTACTTCCTTTACGCGCTCTTCGAATCCTTCCTGGGCGCGGTGTTCGGCGCCATCCTTTCGCTGCTGCTGGGTGCTCTCATCTACTGTGCGCTCATCCTCGTGCTGCGCGTCCTTTCCCGGGATGAATTGCTGCGCCTGCCCTTTGGCGGGGCGATCTACCGCTTCCTGGCAAGCTCGGGATTGTACCGGTAAGTTTCCCCGCGCCGCACCCAAAAGCGCGAAGCTTTAGACCGACCTTTTTTGAAAGTCAGGTAACACACCATGCTCTATCTCATCGGCGCGGGCGCCGCGCTTTGCCACCTCACCCAAAAATGCTGGGAGCTCTTGACCGCGCATCCCGTAATGCTGCAAACCAGGAATTGTTACCTAGCCCCTCTTTTGACCGGGCGGGGCATTCCCTTTGATTCCTGCGACGACCTTTACGAAACCGCCGAGGATTTTGACGAGCTGAACGAGGCCATTGCCGAACGGCTCGCAGCGCGCGCCAAAGAAGAAGACCTGGTGTACGCCCTGCCCGGCGCAACGAGCGGCAAGGCCGTCTGCCGGGTGATCGCCGGCCGCGCAAAGGAAGCGGGCATTGCGCTTTCGGTCTTTGCCGGGGTCTCCTTTGCCGAAGCCGCGCTGGCCGTTTCGGGGCTGTTTTTTGAGGCTTCGCCCCGCACGCTTTACGCCGCCGAGCTGCCCGGCGCAGCGCTGGACGTAACGGTGCCGCTGGTGGTGCAGGAGCTTTCCACCCCGCTGATCGCCGCAGACGCCAAGCTGGCTTTGTGCGAATACTACCCCGACGAGTGGTCCGTCACCCTGGTCTCGCCCGACGAGGGCCGCTACACCGCGCGCGACCTGCCGCTGTGGACCCTCGACCGCCTTTCGCCCCAGTGCTTTGCGCCCGAGACCTGCCTGATCCTTTCGCCGCCGGAGTTTACCGAACTGCAGCGCCGCGGCGTCGCCCAGGTAGGGGAGCTCGTGCGCCGGCTGCGCGCCCCCGGCGGCTGCCCCTGGGACCGCGAGCAGACCTTTGAGAGCTTGCGGCCGGACGTTTTGGAAGAAGCCTACGAAGTGGCCGAAGCCATCGACTTAAAGGACGAAGACAAGCTCTGCGAGGAACTGGGCGACCTTCTTTTACAGGTGGTGTTCCTTTCGGTCATTGCCGAAGAGCGCGCGCTGTTCACTTTGCGGGACGTCACCACCGGCCTGTGCGCCAAGCTGGTGTACCGCCACCCGCATGTGTTTGGGGACGCCGTAGCCGAAGACAGCGCCGCCGTGCTGGCCGCCTGGGACAAACTCAAAAAGGCCGAAAAGCACCAAACCACCCAAACCGACGTGCTGCGCGCCGTGCCCAAGCCCCTGCCTGCGCTGACCCGCGCCCGGAAGGTGCAAAAAAAGGCCAAAGACGTTGGCTTTGACTGGAACGACCCCCTGGACGCCCTGCAAAAGGTAAAGGAAGAGACCGGCGAGTTTGAGGCCGAATTAAAAGCCCAGAGCCCGGCCGCCAAAGAAGAGCTGGGCGACCTGCTGTTTTCGGTGGTGAACGCCGCGCGGCTGGCCGGCCTGGACCCGGAAGATGCCCTGAACCGCGCCACCGAAAAGTTCATCGGCCGCTTTGAGCGGGTGGAACAGGCCGTGCTGCACACGGGGAAGCGGATGGAAGATTTTTCCCTTGCCGAGCTCGACGCCATTTGGGAGCGCGTCAAACACGCACCCGCTGGTGAAAATCCTGGCGAAATGCCGGTTAATCCCTGAAATTCGGGGTTTTTTCCCGCATAGTACTTGTGTATTGGCGAAAAGACTGCTAAAATAAAACCGCTTCGCTCAAGCGGCTGCGGGCTGCCCGCCCGCAGTGGCCACACCGGCGTGTGACCTGCGCCGCAGGGCCGGTTGCGGTTCATTCAATTAAATTACTCATTCATTTAGGAGGAACCCTATCCATGAACAAGAACGAACTGATCGCCGCTGTTGCCGAAAAGAGCGCTCTTTCCAAGAAGGACGCGGAGTGCGCGGTGAACGCTTTTGTTTCGGTCGTTACCGACACCCTCGCCGCGGGCGACAAGGTCCAGCTGGTGGGCTTTGGCACCTTTGAAGTGAAGGAACGCGCCGCGCGCAAGGGCCACAACCCCCTGACCGGCACCGAGATTGACATTCCCGCTTCGAAGGCTCCCGCTTTTAAGGCCGGCAAGTCCCTGAAGGACGCCCTGAACTAAGCGGTCTTCCCAGTTTCGTTTTGCGCAGCGGGCGTTTTTGCTCCTGCGCCAAAAAGGGCACGGCACATTGCCGCCGCCCTTTTTTTCTGCAAGCCGCCTATAGGGCCTCCCCTTCCGGCGGCCCCCCGCTCGGTTTTTAAGCGCCCGCCCCACCGTTTTTTTGCGGAGCCTGGCGCATCAAAAAAGGCATGATACTGTTATCCGTTCATCAACTGACCAAAAACTTCGGCGCGCGCACCTTGTTTTCCGGCCTGGATTTTGAGATCGGCGAAGGGGAGCGCGTAGGGCTCATCGGCGTCAACGGCTGCGGCAAGTCGACGCTGTTTAAGCTGATCACGGGCGAACTGCCCGCCGACGGCGGCACGGTCAGCCTCGCCAAGCTGGCCACGCTGGGCTACATGCAGCAGCACGTCTCCAACGACAGCGAGCGCTCGGCCTACGACGAGGTGCTTTCGGTCTTTGCCCCGCTGATGGAGATCGAAAACAAGCTTGCGGCCCTGGCCTGCGAGATCGAGTCCTGCCCGGCCTCCCGGCTGGAAGGGTTGGTCAGGCAGCAGCACGCCCTTTCGGAACGCCTGGAGCGCGAGGGCGGCTACACCTACAAAAGCCGCGCCCGCTCGGCGCTCCTGGGCCTGGGCTTTACCGAAGAGATGCTTTCGCGCCCCGTGCGGCTGCTTTCGGGCGGGGAAAAAGCCAAGGTGGCGCTTTGCCGCATGCTGCTTTCGGGCGCCAGCCTGCTGCTCCTCGACGAGCCCACCAACCATTTGGACATCGCCGCCGTAGAGTGGCTGGAAGACTACCTGATCGGCTGCAAGAGCGCCGCCGTCGTCATCTCGCATGACCGCTATTTTCTGGACCGCGTGACCACCCGCACGCTCGAGATCGAAAACGGCCGCCTGCAGGGCTACACCGGCGGCTATACGGTCTATTTGGAAAAAAAGAAAAAGGAGCGCGAATTTGCCGAGCGCCATTACCGCAACACCCTCAAGGAGATCAAGCGCATCGAGGGCATCGTGGCGCAGCAGCGGCAATGGAACCGCGAGCGCAACATCCGCACGGCCGAGAGCAAGCTCAAAGAGATCGCCCGGCTGGAGGCGACGCTCGAAAAGCCCGAAGCCGGGCCCGACGCGCTGCGCTTTCGCTTCGACGCGCCCGAAGCCGTCACCAACGACGTGGTGACGGTGCGCGGCATCACCAAGCGCTACGGCGAAAAAGTGCTGTTGAACGGCGCCGACCTGCTGGTAAAAAAGAGCGAACGGGTCTTCCTTTTGGGGCCGAACGGCTGCGGCAAAACGACCTTCTTCAAAATGCTTACCGGAACGGTCGCCCCCGACGGCGGGGAGTGCGCGCTCGGCCCGGGCGTAACGCCCGGCTACTACGACCAGACCCTGAGCGGCCTTTCGGAATCCAAAACCGTCATCGACGAGCTGTGGGACCACTACCCGCGCATGACCCAGTCTGCCGTGCGCACAGCCCTGGGGCGCTTTCTCTTTAAGGGCGACGACGTGTTCAAGCGCGTGGGCGAGCTTTCGGGCGGGGAGCGCGCGCGGCTGTGCCTGCTGGAACTGATGCTTTCCGGCGCGAATTTTCTGCTGCTGGACGAGCCCACCAACCACCTGGACATTTCCTCCCGCGAAGCGCTGGAGACCGCCCTGAGCGAATTTACGGGCACGCTGTTCGTCATTTCGCACGACCGCTACTTCATCAACCGCCTGGCCACGCGCGTGGTGCAGATGGAAGCCGGCCGTTTTGAAAGCTACGAAGGCGATTACGACTTTTATCTGGCCGAGCGCAAGCGCCTGGAGGCCCTAAAGGCGCCCGCAGCAGCCGCGCCCCCCAGGGAAAGCGCCGGCGCCGCCGCCCATGCCGCCGAAAAAAACAGGCGCGCGGAACTCAGACGGCTGCGCGCGCGTTTGGGGGAGATCGAGCGGGAAAACGCCAAATTGACCGAGCGCGCCCGCGCCATTACCGAGGAGCTTTCCCAGGAAAGCGTAGCGGCCGACTATGTGCGCGTGGGGGAACTGACCCAGGAGCTCGACGGCATCCGCGCCCGCACCGACGAGCTGGCCGAGGAGTGGATGGAACAGGCAGAACTGCTCGAGTCGGCGGAAGACTAGCAAAAACCATCCCCGCCATTCGCCTGGGCCCTGCGCGGCCCTTGCCGGGCAGACCGCTGAGGCGCCCGGCAAAAGACCCAAAGACACAACAGCCCCTGCGGAGCTTTCAAAGGCCCCGCGGGGGCTGTTTGGCAGAATAGGCGGGGCTTTTCGGCCGCCGGGTGCAAGAAAGCTCCGCCTTTTTCTGACCAAAAGGGAAATAATCGCGCCCTTCTGCCGCATAACATAAACCCAGGACTCCCCGAAAAAACAGCGGGGCTGTTGCAAAATAGGCTGCCGCCTATTTTGCGAGGGTTTTCGGGGTCTCCAACCGTTCCCTGTAGGAAATGATTGGGGTGAGTTGCACCGTTCGCTTGGCCGCACCTGCTTTGCACAAACCAAACGGAGAAGCTCGCCCGGGGCCCCCGCGATAGAGTTTGCACAACAAAGCTGAGTACCACGCCCGGGGCCCCCGCACAATCGAGTGAAGCGAGATTGTGTGGGGTGGGCTTGTGCGGGGTGGGCTTCCGGTCAGCGAACGGCGCAGGGCAGCTTTTCTTTCAAAAGAGCTCCGCGGATCCGGCAGTTAGATCGTCAGATCCGATCCAATAAATTCTGAAGCCGCCGTTATTCTAAAAAGACGATCCCGTGCGTCTGTTTTGCAACGGGCCCTTTTGCTTTTGCAGTCGGCGCGGCCAAAGGCAGCCAGCCTTTCCTGTTATAAAAATCCGTCTGCATGGGAAGAATGACACCATCCGGAAGCAAACGGCCAGCGCCGCCCGGAAAAACAGGATGCCGAAGGAGGTTTTTGACGTTATGGCAGGCAACAATGTAACGCTGCTGCGCGATTTTTCCCCCCGCCGGGAACACACGGGCTGGAAGAACGCCGAAGAGGAGCTGCTGTGGCAGGAAGTGGAAAAGGCCCGCAGCGAAGGCCGGTCGCTCAAGAGCGTGTTCGAAGCGGTGGCGCGCAGCACCGGCCGCAAGCCCAATTCCATTCGCAACCACTACTACGTGCGCGTGCGCGAAAACCCCGAGTCCGGCCACTGCCCCGCCTTTGTGCCCTTTGAGGAAGGCGAGGTGCGAAAGCTTCTGACCACCGTACTGACCGAGCAGGCCAAGGGCGTTTCGGTGCGGGCCTGCACGCTGAAAATGGGGGGTGGCGACACCCGCGCCATGCTGCGCTTTCAAAACAAATACCGCGCGACCGTAAAAAACAAGCCCGAGCTGGTCGCCGAGATCGTTCAGGAGCTTCGGAACATGGGCGTGCCCTGCGTAGACCCCTACGAAAAGCGGGCGCAAAAACAGCAGGCTGCGGTGGAGCACGGGGCAGACATCGTACAGAGCGTGGCCGAGCTGGTGCGCGCCGCCAGCGCGGCGCAGGAAGCGCACCGGCGCATTGCCGAACTGGAGCACACCGTGCAGCGCCTGACCGATGAGCGCGACGCGCTTTTAAAAGAACTCGGCCAGTAACCAGCGCCGCAGCATAACAAAAAGACAGGTCACGGCAACCTGTCTTCTTGCTTTGGCGTATTGGGAGAGAACACACCAAATTCAGGGAGGATTCTGAGAAAAAATATTGGAACAGAAAAAATTCTGTTACAACCCTTGGAATGTACCGCCGGGGGCGGGCCCCTCTTTCAGTACGCCTGCATTGTAGCACATTCCGATTGAACCTGCAAGACCTTTTTAAAAAGTTTGTGAAATAATTTGAAAAGAATTTTTTATGAACAAAATTTTCCACCGTATTGTAAAATACAGGAAGTCGCAGGCGGGATTTTGCCCACATCTTTATTGTTTGCTTTTTATCAGTCTATTTTTCCGAATATCTCCCCATCCTTTCAAAATTTTAGAGAACAACGTTCGGATTTTAAGGGCACATCAAGAGCGCGCGGGGAGGCAACGTTTGCACCCCGTCAAAAGGGAAGTTTCCGCAGAGGGGTACATTTTGTGCGGCCCCAGCAAGGGCGGCCCCAGCAAGGGCGGCCCTTTTTTGAGGCGCTGCCCCCCAGAACAAGCGGCGCGCAAAACTTCTGCCGCCGCCCCGCAAAAGAAGCTGTTGCAAAATTGGCCGCCGCCTGTTTTGCGGGTTTTGCACC
>CALWSW010000091.1 GCA_944384305.1 uncultured Christensenellaceae bacterium | reverse complement strand
CGCAATGCGCGCAAGGTAGGCGGTCTTGTTGGCCTCATAGGCAGCGGCGTTCGCCGGGTCGGCGGCCTGCAGCGCCGCGGCGATGTTTTCCACCTGCACGGCGGCGTTTTGCGGGTCCATCCAAATGTGGGAATTCACGCCGCCGTGGCTGTGGCCCTCCGCTTCGCCGGCGTGGGCGTGGCTGTGCCCGGCCGTCTCCTCCAAAAGCGCCGCGCCCGCGCTGGTGTCCACCACTTTAAGCTCCGGCCGCTCCGAAAGCGCTTTTTCCAAAAATTGCTCCATCCCCGCGCCGTTTACCACAAACAAATCGGCCGCAGCAAGCGCCTTCATGTCCGCCGTGGTCAGGGCGTAGTCGTGCAGGCACCCTGTTTGGGGCAGCGCCATGTTTTTTACCGTCACGCCCTCTACCCCCGCCGTAAGGTTCAGGGTAAACACGTACATGGGGTAAAAGCTGGTGAGCACCTGCAAGCCTTCCGGCTCGGGCGCGGCGCAGCCCGCCGTCAGCAGCGCGCAAAGCAGCAAAACGCAGAGCAGTTTTTTCATTCAAAAACCTCGTGGGGGAAAATTGGCGGGCAAACCGGCCCACCGTTTATGTTATAATGCAAATTGCGGCGGGATGCAAAGGGTTTGCGCCCCAAAGCGCAAAAAAAGAGGAAAAACGCCCCGCACCCCCTGCGGCGCGCAAAAAAACAGCCATGGCTTCTACAGGTTTTAACCAAAAGGTCTACGAACTCACGCGGCGCATCCCGCGCGGCAAGGTCGCAAATTACGGGCAGATCGCCCACGCTTTGGGCGCGCCCCGCAACGCGCGCGCCGTGGGCTACGCCCTGCACAAAAACCCCCTGCCGGGCGAGATCCCCTGCCACCGCGTGGTGTTTAAGGACGGTTCTTTGTGCAAGGGCTTTGCCTTTGGCGGCGAAGGGGTGCAGCGCGCCCTGCTCGAGCAGGAGGGCGTCGCCTTTTTGCCCGATGGCCGGGTGGATATGGCCGCCTGCCAGTGGCGGCCCTAGCTGCGCAAAAAGCGCGCCGGGGGCAAGCATGAAACAAAAGGGGCGCTGTAGAACTTTTTCTGCAGCGCTCCTTTTGTTTTTTAAAGCTTTTACTTAATGACCGTTACGCCGCCCATGTAGGGCACCAGCACATCCGGCACGCGCACCGAGCCGTCGGGCTGCTGGTAGTTTTCCAAAATGGCGGCCACCGTGCGGCCCACTGCAACGCCCGAGCCGTTTAAGGTGTGCACCAGTTCAGGCTTGGACTTCTTGTCGCGGCGGAAGCGGATGTTCGCGCGGCGGGCCTGGAAGTCCTCAAAATCCGAGCAGGAGCTGATTTCCAGGTAGCGGTTGTAGCTGGGCATCCACACCTCAATGTCGTAGGTCATGGCCGAGCTAAAGCCCAAGTCGCCGCCGCACAGCCGCACCACGTGGTAGGGCAGGCCCAGCTTCTGCAGCACGAGCTCAGCGTCGTTGGTGAGCTTTTCGAGCTCGGCGTAGGACTCTTCGGGCTTGGTGAACTTCACCAGCTCCACCTTGTTGAACTGGTGCTGGCGGATGATGCCGCGGGTGTCGCGCCCTGCGCTGCCGGCTTCGCCGCGGAAGCAGGCCGAATACGCGCAGTGCTTGATGGGCAGAAGGTCGCCGTCCAGGATCTGCTCGCGGTACATGTTGGTCACCGGCACTTCCGCCGTGGGGATCAGGTAGTAGTCCGTGCCCTCCACGTGGTACATGTCCTCGGCAAACTTGGGCAGCTGGCCGGTGCCCTTCATGGAAGCGGTGTTGGCCATAAAGGGCGGGAAGATCTCGGTGTAGCCCGAAACCGTGGTGTGCGTGTCCAAATAGAAGTTGATGATGGCGCGTTCCAGCCGCGCGCCCAGGCCGCGGTAGAAGGTAAAGCGCGCGCCCGTTACCTTTGCGCCGGTGTCAAAGTCCAGAATGTTCAAATCGGTGCCGATGTCCCAGTGGGCCTTCGGCTCAAAGTCAAACTTGGTGGGCTCGCCCCAGCGGCGGATCTCGGGGTTGGCCGAATCGTCGGCACCCGGGGTCACATCCTTGTAGGGGATGTTGGGAATGGCCATCAAAAGATCGGTCAGTTCCTCTTCCTTTTCGTTGGCCTTTTTGTCGAGCTCGGTGATCTTGTCGGAAAGCTCCTTCATTTCGGCCAGCAGTGCGTCCACGTTCTCGCCGGCCTTCTTCAGCTTGGGCACCTGCGCCGAGTCGGCGTTGCGCTTGGCCTTCAAAGCCTCCACCTCGGCCATCATGGCGCGGCGGTCGGCGTCCACCTGCAGCACGGCGTCCACGTCAATATCGGTCTTGTTGCGAAGCGCCAAAGCAGCCTTCAGCTCATCGGGATTGTTGCGAATACGTTTGATATCCAGCATGGCGGTTCTCCTTTTGCGTCATGAGATCGGCTTGTTACATGCGCTCGGGCGCGGCAATGCCCAACAGCCCCAGCCCCGCGGCGATCACGGTTTTTACGGCCTGCGTCAGGGCCAGCCTGGCGTTCTTCACTTCCTCCGCTTCGCCCAGAATGCGGTGCGCCAAATAGAAGCGGTTGTAAGCCTTGGCAATTTCCACCACCTGGCGGGTAATGAAGAAGGGCTCGTACTTTTCGGCGGCGGAACGCACCACGCCGGGGAAGGCGGCAAGCAGGCGCACCAGCTCCATGGATTCGTCGTCCGTCACCTGCGAGTAATCGACGGGCGCGCCGGGGTCGTACCCCGCGCGGGCGAGCAGCGAGCAGCAGCGCGCGTGGGTGTATTGGCAGTAGGGCCCGGTCTCGCCGTCGAAGTTCAGCGTGCGGTCCCAGCTGAACACGATGTCTTTGATGCGGCTCGAGGACAGCGCCGAGAACACCACCGCGCCCACGCCCACTTCCTTGGCCACTTCGTCCATGTTGGCAAGGCCGGGGTTCTTTTCGAGCATAATGGCCTTGGTGCGCTTGATGGCTTCCTCAAACACGTCTTCCAAAAACACCACGCGCCCCTCGCGGGTAGAAAGCGTGCCCTCTTCGGTAGAAACCATGCCAAAGGCCACGTGCACCAAATCCTTCGCCCAGCCGTAGCCCATCATCTCGAGCACGCGGAACACCTGCTTAAAGTGCAGGTTCTGCTGGTAGGCCACCACGTACAGGCACTTGTAAAAATCGTAGGTCTTTTTGCGGTAAATGGCGGCGGCCAGGTCGCGCGTGGCGTAAAGCGTCGCCCCGTCGCTGCGCAGAATCAGGCAGGGCATCAGGTGCTCCTCTTCGGGGAAGCGCACCACCGACGCGCCCTGGTCCACTTCCAGCAGGCCCTTTTCGCGCAGCTCGTCCACCACGGGCTGCATTTTGTCGTTGTAGAAGGACTCGCCGGCGTAAGAATCGAACTGGATGTTCAGCAGATCGTACACCCGGCCCACGTCCTTTAAGGTCAGTTCCCTGAACCAGTTGAAGAGCTTTACGGCCTCGGGGTCGCCGTCTTCAATGCTCTTAAAGGCCGCGCGCGCCTCGTCGTTTAAGCCCTTGTTCACCTCGGCTTCGGTGTGGAAGCGGGTGTAAATTTTCAAAAGCTCCCGCACGCCGCCCTGTTCGATGGTGTCGTGGTCGCCCCAGCGGCGGTAGGCCACAATGAGCTTGCCAAACTGCGTGCCCCAGTCGCCCAGGTGGTTGATGCCCACGCAGCGGTAGCCCAAAAACTGGTAGATTTTATACAGCGCGTGGCCGATGACCGTGGTGCTGAGGTGCCCAATGTGGAAGGGCTTGGCAATGTTGATGGAGGAATAGTCGATGCAAATGGTCTTGCCCGCGCCCAGGTCGGAAGAGCCGTACCGCCCGCCTTCCCCGAGCACAGCCGAAAGCACCGCCGAAGCGTATTCTTTGCGGTCGATAAAGAAGTTCAGGTAGCCCCCTGCCGCCCGCACTTCCGAAACAAAGGCCGGCAGCTCCACCTTCTCCTTCAAATCGGCGGCGATCTGCGGCGGGGCCTTGCGCAGGGTCTTTGCGAGCTTAAAGCAGGGGAAGGCAAAATCGCCCATGTCGGCGCTGGGCGGCGTTTCGAGCATTGCTGCCGCTTCGCTTGCTTCCAGGCCCGCCGCGGGAGCGAGCGCGGCGGCAAGTTCCAATTTGTAATCCATTCTCCGAAACCTCACAAAATTTTGTTCTGACGGCCCTGTCGGGATTGTTTCAGTATACCACCGAAAGCGGTTTGTGAAAAGGGCCGCTCACAGGAAACCCGCCCGCAGGCGCGGGCTTTTCTTACCTGGCAGGAAAAAACAAAAAGGCCGGGCGTTCTTGCCCCCGCCCCTGCAGCACAAGGGCCGGGAATGGGCCCAGCTTGGCAGTTTTTTTCAATTTCACCTTACCACAAAGGCCGCCGCCTGTCAATTCTGCGGCCCTGCTTTGTGAACGAAAACAGGCAAAGGGCCCCATAATGGGGGGCCCTTTGCGTTTTCCGGCTTTGGCCGGCAAACAAGCTTCGCTTAGTACGAGAACTTGAAGTAGATGGCGCACTGTTCGTCCATCTCGCTGTTGCGGTACATGTTCACGGTCTCGGCGCCGTTGTCGGTCGCCACCTTCTTCAGCGTGGAGGTCGGGTAGTTGCTGGTGGAGTAGTTGTCGACCCACACTTCAAGCGAGGACTTCTTGTCCTTCACGGCCTCGCGGATGAGGTTGGAGAGCTCAGAGGAGCTGGAAACCACAAGGTCGTTCACCTGGTAGTAGTTCAGGGTCATGCTGTTGCAGTCGGGGTAGATGTCCAGCCAGGGGGTGTAACGGGTCTCCAGGATCTCGTCGCTCACCAGGAAGAAGTCGTGGCGGGGAGTGGGGTTGCTGTTGCCCATGGGGTCATCCGCCGTGGTGTCCACCACGTACCAGGTGCCGTCGATCTTCACCTTCACGTAGCCGTGGTCGGCGTCGGTGTGCTTGTTGGTGGCGCGCACCACGTGGTTCTCCAGGCCGGCCAGGGTGTAGAGCAGGCCGGTAGCTTCGGCGTAGCCCTGGCAGTTGGCGCGGCCGTTCACCAGCGCTTCGTAAGCGGTCATGGAAGTGTCGCTGTACACCACGTTCTCGCAGATGTAGTCGTGCAGCGCCAGCGCCTTTTCGTAATCGCTCATGCTGTCGTCCACAACTTCATCCAGAATATCCTGCACCTTGTTGAGCAGCGACTTGGCGGCGCTGGTGGTGATGGGGGTGTTGTTCTTGTAGTAGGCCAGCACTTCGCCCGCCTCGTTGTAGTACACCGTCGCGTAAACCGTGTTGCCGGACATATGATACATGATGGAGTTGGTCAGGCCGGCAGCGTCCAGCTGAGCCCCGGTGTACAGGTAGCCGTACAGCACGTCGCGCTTGGCGTTGGGCAGCAGGTTGGAAACGCTGGAGCTATTCGTGGTGCTCACCTGGAAGGAGAAGTTCTTGTTGAAGTTGGCCAGGTTGTAGTTGACCAGCTCGATCACCTGCGACTTCGAGGTGTAGGTGGTGGTGGTGGGCTTCTTGTAATCGATGAAAGCCGCGCCGTCGGTCGAGGTGCTGCCGCCGGTGCTCGAAGAGCCGTCATCCACCAGCTCGAACGAAGTCTTGTTGCAGTAGCCGGTCTTGCCGTTGTAGGTGACCTTGGCCCAGGCGCTCGAAGAGGTCATCTCCACCACGGTGACGGTGTCCTGATACTCCGCCGTGGCGAGCAGGGTGCTCTTGGAGCTCTTGGAGCTGTAGATCTTCATGGTCTTGGTGCGCACGCGGCCGGTCTTCGAGGAAGTGGTGGAAGAAGAACCGCCCGAAGAGGAAGAGGAGCCGCCGAGCTTCACATAATCCGAAAGGACGTAGCCCTCGGTGCCGTTTTCGGTCACGATGCGGTACCACACGCCGCTGGACTGGGTGTTCTTGGCCTTGACGGTGACCTCGTCGCCGTCACGCAGCGTGCCGACCTTGGCCGCGCTCGTCGAAGGCGACTTGCGGATGTTCAGGGTGCCGCTGCTGAGCTCGATCGTGCCGGTGGCCGCAGCCGACACGGGCAGCGCCGCAAGCAGCACGCCCATGAGCATGATGACGGTCAGCAGAAGGGAGAGCGTTTTTTTCATTGCTTCAAAACCTCCAAAGTTACATAAGTGCTTGGTTACACGAGCCTACAAATGGGTAATTACCACTGTTGCTGAAGCCATTATAGCAAATAATTACTGGAAAGCCATATCCAGACTGCGAAAAAAGTCTGAATAAAATGTGAACCATCCCAAAAACGGCGCTTCAGAACAGCCCTTTTCATCGCCACGGGCGGCTGCGCCGCCTTTAGCGCCAACGCGCCGGCAAACGCCCACCGCCGCACAGCGGCAGCTTCAGAACAGCCATATTTCCATCGCCACGGGCAGCTGTGCCGCCTGTGACGCCAGCTTTTCCGCAGGAAAAGCTACTCTGCACCGCTCACTGGCCGGGAACCCACCCCAACGCGCTGGCAAGCGCCAGTTTTTGCCCGGCGTCAGCTTCAGAACAACTTGCTGCTTCGATCGTCACGGGCGGCTGTGCCGCCTGTGACGCCAGCTTTTCCGCAGGAAAAGCTACTCTGCACCACTCACTGGCCGGGAACGCCGCCAGGCGCGACCAAGTGAGCGGTGAAAATCTCGCGCAGCAGGCCCTGGCCTGCCGCGCGACACGCTTTATGAGATCGCGTCGCCCTGGTAGCTGATGAGCGAGGCGTCATACACGCCGTCGATCTGCAAAAAGCGGTCCACAAAGCCGGCCTCTTCCTCGCGGATGCGCAGCTCCACCGTCATTTCTACCACGTCGCCGCGCACCGTGCGGGACTTGAGCTTGTGGCTGGGCAGCCGGCCCACCAGCGAGCGGATGCTGCCCGAAGCCGAAGCGTCAAAGTGCAGCACCAGCAAATACGGCATGGTGCCCTTGATCTTGATGACCGAAACCACCACCATGATGAGGCCGATGATCAGCGAGCCCACCACGGCCACCACGTAGAACCGCGCGCCGAGCGCAATGCCCGCCGCAATGCCCCAGAACATGTACATGGTGTCCATGGCGTCCTTGACCGCCGTGCGGAAGCGCACGATGGACAGCGCGCCCACCATGCCCAAAGAGAGCGTGAGGTTGCTGCTGATGATGGTGATGATCAGCGCCGTCACCATGGTCACCATAATGAGCGAAATGCCGAAGTTGCGCGAGTACAGCACGCCCGAGAAGGTCTTTTTGTAAATGAAGAACACAAAGACCCCCACTGCGCAGGCCAGCAGAATGGTAATGACCACGCTCAGCGGAGAAAGGGCGTTGCCCGAAAGGTCGGTCATGCTAGAAAGCACGTCGTTGAAGGTCGTGGTGGTGTTGTTTTCCATGGTCGCCTCCATTTATTTCCAGAGATTAGGGTTGCAAAAAAGCATGGGTCTTGCCAGGCGGTCACTCGAACCGCCGGCACAGCACGTATTTGCTCACCGCCGAGCGCAGCGAGCTCCCGGTTTGAATGAGCTTGTGGTAGTAGTCCGGCAAATACTCGTCGAACTTCACTTCTAAGATCATGTCGTATTTGTCCATGGCGCTCACCGTGGGCAAGTAAGGGTCGAACAGGTCTTTGGAAAACACGCCGGTGCGCAGGTCGGCATCGAAGGTGATGCGCACATTCTGGTACTCGGCCACAAAGGGCTTGCGCACATAGTCCACGATCACCGCCGGGCGCAGGAGCCTGCTGGTCATGCCGTCAAACATCAGCCTGGCCACCGGCGCGTCCACCGCAAGCAGCCCCCTGGCGTCGCCCGAAAGGATCTGCTCGCACAGCGCCCGGCTGATGCGCACGGCCGACTTGTGAATGAACTGCCCCTTTTTTTCCTTGCACTCCAAAGAGATCTGGTCGTCTTTGAGGTTGTAGGTGCGAATGCGGAACTTTTTGCGCTCGTCCACGCCGTCCAGCTTTTGCCGCAGCGCGCTCGAAGCCACGTCGTCAAAGTACAGGCTGCGAATAAAGTAACTGCCGTCCGGGCCCGCGTAGGGGTCGCGGTCCATGGTCAAAGCCAGCGTGTTTTCCAAAAGCGCCGCTTCGCCCTGGTTGATGTAGTACTTCAGCTCGTGGCGGAAGGACCAGTCGCGCGCGCTGGGGGCCGCAAGGGCTTTTCGTCTCGCTCTCATCATTCCACATCATCCTTTTCGCCGAAGAGTTCGAGCGTTTCCGCGTCGGTCAAATCAAAATGATCCTGCAAAAAGTCGATCATCACGTTGCGGCGCTTCCTTGCAAAGTTGCGGGTGTTTTCCACGCAGGCCTGCCAGTTGCCCACGCCGCCGCCCTCCGGCCATTTTTCGGCGTCGCGCGGCATTTCGTCTTCAATGGCCGCCACGCACTCCTCTATTTTCGCCAGCACGTTTTCGGGCGTGTAAATGGTGTTCAGCAGCTCGGCCGCGCGCGCAAGGAACTTTTGCTGGAACTCTTCGCTCTGCATGCACGAAATGGTCAGCTGGTTGGAAAACGCCTTGCCCGAGCCGTGGCCGGTGGGGTTGGTAAAGGTCTCAAAGCTGTCGCGCGTCACCCCCAGGAAGGTCCAGCAGAAGTCGTAGTAGATCCACTTCCACTTGGACTTTTCGGGGTCGTTGCTGCGCTCCCTGAAAAACTTGATGTTGCCCGAGTCGGTGTTGTTCACGTACATCTCGCAGATCAGCCAGTCGATGTAGCTGTTCACATCGATCTTGCTCTCGAGCTCTGCGTAGTTCTCGGGGTCGGAAAAATCGGTCTCCTCGCACCAGTCGATCAGTTCGCGCCAGGCCTTGTTGTCGCCCAAAAGCGCCGAGCCGTTCCCTACCAGCAGGTCGAGGTTCTCAATGTCGTAGTCGGGGTAGTGCGCGCCAATGAAGTACTT
>CALWSW010000090.1 GCA_944384305.1 uncultured Christensenellaceae bacterium | reverse complement strand
GAGCATGGCGTGGATCTCGCGGGCCTTTTCGCCCTTCTTGTTCTTCTGCAGGGGCAGTACAGCGGCCTTAAAGGGCGCGAGCGCGGGGTGCAGGCGCAGCACGGTGCGCACATCGCCGCCCTCCAGCTCCTCTTCGTCGTAAGCGTCGCACAGGAAGGCCAGCGCCACGCGGTCGGCGCCCAGCGAGGGCTCCACGCAGTAGGGGATGAACTTGTTGCCGTTGGTGGGGTCGACGTAGTCGAAATTCTCGCCCGAGTGGATGGCGTGCTGCTTGAGGTCGAAGTCGGTGCGGTCGGCAATGCCCCACAGTTCGCCCCAGCCGAAGGGGAAGAGGAACTCGATGTCGGTCGTGCCCTTGGAGTAGTGCGAAAGCTCTTCCTTGGCGTGCTCGCGCAGGCGGATGTGCTCGTCTGCCATGCCCAGGCTCAGCAGGAACTTGTGGCAATAGTCCTTCCAGTAGGCGTACCAGTCAAGGTCGGTGCCGGGCTCGCAGAAGAACTCCAGCTCCATCTGCTCGAACTCGCGGGTGCGGAAGGTGAAGTTGCCGGGGGTGATCTCGTTGCGGAAGGACTTGCCGATCTGCGCGATGCCGAAGGGCAGCTTCTTGCGGGTGGTGCGCTGCACGTTCTTGAAGTTGACGAAGATGCCCTGCGCGGTCTCGGGGCGCAGGAAGATCTCGGAAGAGGAATCCTCGGTGACGCCCTGGAAGGTCTTGAACATGAGGTTGAACTTGCGGATGGAGGTGAAGTCGTGCGCGCCGCACTCGGGGCAGGCAATGCCCTTTTCGGCGATGAACTGCTCCATCTGCTCGTTGGTCATGCCGTCGGGGCGGATGTCGGTCAGGCCGTTTGCAATGGCGTAATCCTCGATGAGCTTGTCGGCCCGGAAGCGCGCCTTGCAGGCCTTGCAGTCCATCAGCGGGTCGGAAAAACCGCCCACGTGGCCGGAGGCTACCCAGGTTTGGGGGTTCATGAGGATGGCGCAGTCCATGCCCACGTTGTAGGGGCTTTCCTGAACGAACTTGCGCCACCAGGCCTTTTTGACGTTGTTTTTAAACTCCACGCCCAGAGGGCCGTAGTCCCAGGTGTTGGCCAGGCCGCCGTAAATTTCCGAACCGGGGAAAATGTAGCCCCTGCCCTTGCACAGCGCCACGACCTTGTCCATGTTGGTAGCAGACATGAAAATCATCCTCCTGAATAAAGATTAAAAAATATGGAATTTTTGGAGACGCAAGGCAATAAAAAAACCCTTCGCCCCACACAAAGGGACGAAAGGACTTCCTTCCGCGGTTCCACCCTTCTTGACGCGCAGAACGCGCGCCCACTTTATGGAACAAGGACCGCTCACAGGGCGCCCGGAAAACGCTGCCTGCCGCCGGGCTCTCACCCTCCCCGGCTCGCTTGGGCCTGCGTGCTGCGCTGCCGCTCCCCGCTTCAACACGGTCGATCGAATTACCCCTATTTTACCGGCAAGCGTCCTTGGTGTCAAGGGCTGGGTTCAGGTTTCCCCCGCCCCCGGCGTTGACACCCGCGCGCCGTATCGCTTAAAATAAAAACAAAACTTGTTTTTATTTTAAGCGGCGTGTTTCCCCCGCCTTTTTCCACTCTTTAGGTTTTGAATTGGAGGCTCCCATGAAAAAAAGAATTTTTGCCCTGCTGCTGTGCGCGGTGTTTGCGCTTTCGTTCACCGCCTGTGCCGCCACGCCGGAAGACGCCCGCAAAGTCCTTGAGAGCGCGATGGAAAACGTCAACCAAGCCGAAAGCATGAGTTACGGCATGGAGCTTGCCGCCAGCATGGAGATCGCCGGCCAGGCCATCGACATGAACTATTTGATGGACATCGACTCCATCATGAAGCCCTCCATACTGCTGCGCATCTCCATGACGATGGAGCTTTACAACGCGCTTTCTGCCACGGTCACTTCCTATGTTGAGCAGAACGCCGACGGCAGCTTTACCGCTTACTCCACCGTGGACGGCTACAGCTGGGAACGCACCGAGACCCCTTCGGCTTTGCAGTACGACGCCGCCGGCATAATGGATTCCTATATGGACAACCTGGAGGAGATCCGCCATGTAGGCACCGAACGGATAGAAGGCCGGGTGGCCGACCGCTACGACTGCACGATCCGCCGGGAGTACTTTGAAGAAGCTTTCGGCATGTCCGGTATGGACAGCCTGTTCGACATCCTTCCCGCGAGCTTCAGCGCGGAGGATTTTTACAACTCCCTGGGCGACCTTAAATTCACCATTTGGATCGACCGCCAGGCCATGCTGCCCGTCAAATACTCGATCGATATGCGCGACGTGATGCAGGAGATGTACAACAAGCTGCTCAGCGCCGCCGGCGTGACCGACAGCATCACCATCGGCATGCTTTCCACCACCGTGACCTTCCGCGACATCAACAACGTCGCGCCCTTTGAGGTGCCCGCCGAAGCCAAGCAGTAAGGCGCCCCGCCCCATAAACAACAGGCAAAACTCCCGGAAGCGCTTCCGGGAGTTTTGCTTGCTGCCGCGCTGTTCGGCCCGCTTGCCGGCCGCTCAGATCAGGCGGGACATATCCTTTCTGAGCCGGCCGATGATGCGCTTTTCCAGCCGCGAAATATAGCTTTGGGAGATGCCCATCATGTCTGCCACCTGCTTTTGGGTGCGCTCCTTTTCGCCCATCAGCCCGAAGCGCAGCACCATGATCTTTTTTTCGCGCTCGTTCAGCCGGTCGAGCGCTTCTTTTAACAGCTGGCGGTCGGCTTCTTCCTCCACGCCGCGGCAAACCTGCTCGCCGTCGGTGCCCAGCACGTCGGAAAGCAGCAGTTCGTTGCCGTCCCAGTCGGTGTTCAGCGGTTCATCGAGCGAGACCTCGGCCTTCAGGCGGGAAGTGCGCCGCAGGTGCATGAGGATCTCGTTTTCGATGCAGCGCGAGGCGTAGGTGGCCAGCTTGATCTTTTTGGTGGGGTCGAAGGTGTTGACCGCCTTGATGAGCCCAATGGCCCCGATGGAGACCAGGTCTTCGGTGGGCACACCGGTGTTTTCAAACTTGCGGGCAATGTAGACCACCAGGCGCAGATTATGCTCGATGAGCGCCGTGCGCACCGAAAGGTCGCCTTCCGTGAGCCGGCGCATGGCGTCGGATTCTTCGTCGGGCGAAAGGGGCGAAGGCAGCGATTCCGCGCCGTTCATGTAATCGATGCGCGCCGGCCGCAAATGCCGTGCGGCCCACCGTAAAATCCTGCTCAACCATCGTTTCATCCCGGCTTCCCTCCCCAAAGCGCAAATAGTTCGGCGTTGATCACTGCGCCGCACTCCCCGAGCCCCTCGGGCGACTGCGCGATGCAGCAGCGCGTTTCTTCCAGGCCCTCGGCGCAGATGGTGCCGAGCACCCCGTCCATGCACCCTTCGCCCCCCAGCGCGCGGTAGGCGACGGGAAGCTTCAGGCCGCCTGCAAACAGTGCAGAGCAGCGCGCGCGGTCGGCCACCACCACCGGCAGCCCTGTCAACGGTTCCTTGAGCAAATTGCCGGTATCTACCCGGCCGGGCACGGTCACGCGCGCGCTGCCCGCCGAAAGCGTTACGGCCACCTCGCTCTGCAGGCGCTTGCGGGCGTTGATGGAGCGCACCAGCCGGGGCAAAAAAGTCGCCGCGCACAGCGCGCACAAAACGGCGCGCAGGCTGACGCCGGCATAGAGCACCCCGCTCGCAAGAGAACCTGCAAACAGCCCGCACAGCGCGTAAAACAGCCCGCCCATGGCGAAGGTCGCAAGCAGCACACACAGGGCGCAGCGCCCCCACGCGCGCAGGCCTTTGGGCCAAAAGGCCGCCGTCATGACAAAAAGCAGCAGCAGTTTGGCAAACGGCGAAAGGAACAGCGGCGCCTTCATACCGGCGGCCGCTGCGGCCGCCCCCACCAGGACCGCGCCCGCCGTTGGGAGCCTGCGGAGCTTTTTGGGGGCAAAGGCCTCTGCCGTGCGCAGAATGAGAAAGCCCATCAAGGCGTTGTCCAGCAAAAAAAGCTCGATCCATACCTGCACACCGATCACTCCCTCTCGTTGTGCCACAGTATATCCTATTCACCGCGCGAAACCCGTAGAAGCAGCGGCGCGAAATCAGCCGAGAAGAACGCAGGAAACCGCACAAATCCCCCCTTGCGTTTTTTTAGATGCGCAAAGCTGCCCGCGCCCCGGCCCCCGTAATGTTCGGAAAAGCTTTGCCCCGCCATCCCCTTTGCCGGCATTTTCCCCCTGCCGGCAAAATCCCCCTGGTCCTGCCTTTTTTACACAAAAAAACAGCCCGCCATGGGGCTGTTTTTTTGTGCGGATCTCCGGCTTTAAAAGGCCGGCGGTCAGTCGTTGGCGTCGCTGCGCTTTCTGCGCATGGAGTCGCGCAGGAAGGTGGGCACGTCGATGTCGTCGTCCACGCTGATGTTGGAAGAAGGGTTTTGGCTGCGGCGCACGGCAGCGCGGGAAGGCGCGGACGTGCGCTGGGTCTCGGCGGCGGGCTCGCTCTTTTCCGCGGGGCGGGCGGGTTCGGCCGCCTTGGGCGCAGCGTGGGCGGGCTCGTAAGGCTGCTCGCGCACGGGCGCGGCCGCGGTGCTCTGCTGCGCGGCCTGCGCGGCGGAGATCACCGGCGAAGGCGCAGGCGCTGCGGGCGCGGCAAAGGCCGAGCTGAAAGGCGAGGCGGTATCGATGACCGTGCGGGGGGTGCGGGGCGAAGCGCCGTCAAACCCCGTGGCAATGACGGTGATGCGCACACCGTCGCCCATGTCTTCGGAAATATCCGCGCCGAAGATGATGTTGACATCCGGGTCGGCGGCGTCCTGAATGAGGTGGGCGGCTTCGTTGATCTCGGCAAGGCCCAGATCGGGGCCGCCGGTGACGTTGATGAGCACGCCGCGCGCGCCGTCGATGGTGGTTTCGAGCAGCGGGCTTTCGATGGCCTGGCGGGCAGCTTCGAGCGCGCGCTTGTCGCCGTCGGCGTAGCCGATGCCCATGTGCGCAAGGCCGGTCTGCTTCATGATGGTGCGCAGGTCGGCAAAGTCCAGGTTGATGAGGCTGGGCTTGGAAATGAGGTCGGAAATGCCCTGAACGCCCTGGCGCAGCACGTCGTCTGCCACTTTGAAGGCGTCCACCAGCGCCGCCCGGCCCACGACCGACAGCAGGCGCTCGTTGGGGATGATGACCAGGGTATCCACCGCTTCTTTGAGCTGGGAAATGCCCTGTTCGGCGTTCTGCATCCTGCGGCGGCCCTCAAAGCTGAAGGGCTTGGTGACCACGCCGATGGTGAGGATGCCGAGCTCGCGCGCGCACTGTGCAATGACGGGCGCAGCGCCCGTGCCGGTGCCGCCGCCCATGCCGGCGGTGATGAACACCAAGTCGCTGCCGCGCAGCGCTTCCATCAGCTCGTCGCGGCTCTCTTCGGCGGCCTTCATGCCGATTTCGGGCAGGGCGCCGGCGCCCAGGCCCTTGGTGACCTTTTCGCCGATCTGGATCTTCTGGTTGGCCTTGGAGAGGTAAAGCGCCTGCTTGTCGGTATTGACAGCGATGAACTCCACGCCCGAAAGGCCGTACTGGATCATGCGGTTGACCGCGTTGTTTCCCGCGCCGCCGACACCGACGACTTTGATCTGGGCGAACTGGCCCATTTCGACTTCAAATTCCAGCATTGTTTACCCCCTATTATTTCGTGAAAAAATTGATGAGCGATTGTACGATGCGGTTTTCCCTGAGGGGGGAGTGGGTCTCCAGCCCCAGGTCGCTCCGGCAGACGTAGTTGAGCATGCCGTAAGCCGAGGCAAAATTCGGCGTGTTCTTTCTGGGCATCCAGGGCATGTCCGTCACGGTCTGGTAGCCGCTTGCGAGCTGGAAGAGCTCTTTGTTGCCGCGCATCATGGCAATGCCGCCGCCCACCAGGTACAGCACCGTGTCGGGCGGCACCTTCACGCCGGACTGCAGCACGGCCTTGCGCACCATTCTGCCGATCTCGTTGGCGCGCGCCTCGATGATGTCCTGGATCTCCTCGTAAACGATGGACTCCGCCGTGCCGTCGGTGAGGCGGTAGGTGTCCACGCGGTCGGTGTAATCCAGCCCGAAGGCGTGGCGCTGCTTGATGTTTTCTGCCACGGCGGGCGAAATGCCCAGCACGTAGGTCACGTCGTTTGCGATGTGCACCCCGCCCACGGGCAGCGTGGTGCGGTACACACAGGCCGAATCGCGCATGATGAGCACGTCGGTGTGGTAATAGCCGACGTCTGCAACAATGGATTCCACGTCCATATCCTTTTCGGGAATGAGCATGGTCGCCTCGGCGCTCGCGGCGTCGATGAAGGTGGCGACTTCTATGCCCATCTCGTCGAGCAGCTGGGTGCAGAAATCTTCAAACCCGCTCTCGATATAGGAATGGGAGATCTCGGCTTTTAACACGCTCCCCGTCACGCCGATGGGGATGCTGCTTCTGGCGCTGCCGTCCACTTCGTAGTGGAAGGGCACGCTCAGCGCGCGGGTATAGCCCTCCACAGAGACCGATTCTTCCACGGCCTTCTCCATTAGTCTGTCAATATCCCTGTGGGTTATTTCAACGGGGGTGTCGGAAATGCGCAGTTCGCACTCGCCGCACTGCACCTTTACAAAAGGCCCGGGCACACCCACGTGCACCGTGCGGATGTGGCGGCGCGCTTCGGTCTGCGCCGCGTCGATGGTTTTCTGCACCGCCACGCGCAGGCCGGGCTCGTCCAAAAATCTGCCTTTTTTTAAGCCCTTGTGCTCGCAGCTGCCGATCCCGTATATTTCAAAACGCCCAGTGTCGCTGCACTTACCCACCATGCAGACGACCTTGGAGCTGCCAAAATCCAGTATTGCTTCCGCCTGACCCATATAAATCCGCCTTTCCTATCATAAGCGTGCGCCGCACACGGCGGCGGACACTGCTCCTATTTTTTTATAATACCGCAAAAGGTCTTTGTTGACTATAACGAATTTGTAAAAAAATGGCCGTCTTTCAATTTTGTTTGATTGCGGACCGAACAAAGGCCAAACGGGCGCCTTGGTTCACGCCGCTTCCGGCTGCTCTGTCTCTTCGGGGTCTTGCGGCGGTTCTTCCACGGGTTCTTCGTGCTCTTCTTCGGGGAGTGGCTGCTGCCCGCCTTCGGGGTCCTGCGGCTCTTCCCCTTCTGCCGGGCCGCCGTTTGTCTCTTCGCCCTCTCCTTCGGCCGGCAGCGCCGGCGTTGCGGGAGAATACGTGACGGACTGCGTATCGGTCGCGATGAGCGTGCCGGTCGTGACGCCCTCTGCGTTGAGGCTGTCGAGCACGATGCGCACCTGCTGCAATTTTTCCACCAGGTCGTGCGCCTGGCCGACGCGCACCCGCATCCCCTCGTGGGTCACCAGCCAAATATCCACCGAGTAGGTCATGTCGACCTCGCCGTAGAGCGCGTACTGCCCGCTCTCCAAAAGCCCTTGCAGCAGCTCGCTCAGCGCCTCTACCTGGTAACTGTCCACCGCGGCCACGGTCTCGCCCACCGCTGCGCCGGTAATGGCCATGCCGCGCACCGCCAGCATGCCCGTGGTGTCGCTCGTTCCGGGCAAAATTTCCAGCACCATGGCGTCGCTGCTGATGAGCACGGCGTTTTCCATCTGCCGGATGACGGCGACGGCCTGGCGCTCGCTCACGTCGATGACCACCGTGTCGGGGAAGGCAAAGTAAATGTCGTTGACCTGCAGATAGGGGTTGGCCGCCAGCGCCTGGCGCGCCGCCTCGAAGTCGATGGAAAGAAAATGCTCGCCTTCCTGAATGCCCGAAAGCGCAATGATCTCGGAAGCCGGCACGGCGCTGTTGCCCCGCACCTCAAAGCGCTCTGCGCGCAGGGTCTTGTAACCGAAAAAAGCCGCGGCAGCAGCAAGCGCAAGCAGCACGAGCACTGCCACGAGCAGCTTGAACCGCCGGTTCGGCCTGGCTTTTTTTTCGGTCATGGCTTGTCCTTTTCCACGTGTGAGAGTGGGGGCTGGGAGCTGCCGCGAAACAGGCTGCGGCCTGTTTCGCGAGCTTTTCACCCTTCGCTTGGCCGCGCCCTGCTTTGCACAAACCAAGCTGTTCGCTTAAAAACTGTGATCCCGCTGTTTTTAAAACCGCCCCGGGTTTTTGGTTTTTGCCGCGCCTTTTTGGCAAACGGCCAAACAGAGATCAGCCCGGCACGCGCTCCACCTGCGCCCCCAGAGAACAGAGGACGCCCTCGATGCACTCGTAGCCGCGGTCGATGCACTCCACCCGGCTGACGACGGTCGTGCCCGCCGCCCGCAGCCCCGCCAGCACCAGCGCCGCACCGCCGCGCAGGTCGCAGGCCGTTACCTCTGCGCCCGAAAGCTGTTTGACCCCGCGCACAATGGCCATGCGGTCCTTTACGGTGATGTTGGCGTTCATGCGCGCAAGCTCTGAGGCGGTGCGGAAGCGGTTGTCGAACACGTTTTCCACCAACACGCTCGTGCCTTCCGCCACGGTGCAGAGCGCCAAAAAGGCGGCCTGCATATCGGTTGGGAAGCCCGGGTAGGGCAGCGTTTCCACCACCGTCAGCTCCTGAGGGCGCTTTGGCCCTACCGCGCGGATGGCGTCGTCTGAAACCGTCACGGCGCAGCCGCACTCGCCGAGCTTGTGCAGAATGGAGCGCATATGTTCGGGGATCACGCCGGTGACGGTGACGTCCCCGGCGGTCATGGCCGCACCGCAAAGGTAGGTGCCGGCGGCAATGCGGTCGGGCACAGGAACGAATTCCATGCCGCAAAGCCTTTGGCCGCCCTCCACCGTGATGGTCGAGCTGCCCGCGCCAAAGACCGACGCGCCCATGCGGTTGAGCGCCCGGGCAAGGTCGGCCACCTCGGGCTCGCGCGCCGTGTTGCGGATGACGGTCCTGCCCTTTGCCGCAGTGGCGGCCATCATGATGTTTTCGGTCGCGCCCACGC
>CALWSW010000089.1 GCA_944384305.1 uncultured Christensenellaceae bacterium | reverse complement strand
GGGAGCTTTCCTACCTGGCGCGGGCTTTTGTGCGGCGGGAACTGCCGCGCTTTGCCCGCCCCGCGGCCTGCGCAGCGCTCGGCCGCCTGCAGCAAAACGGCTGGCGCACCCTTTTGTTGAGCGCCGCGCCGGACTTTCTGGCGCGCGAGGCCGCCCGGTACTTCCACTTTTACGACTGGCGGGCCTCGGCTTACCATAACGGCCGCCTTACTGTAGACCTCACCGGAAAAAAGCAGGAAGCGCTTTGCGAATTTTCGCCCTTTGAACGCTTGTTCGTCGCCACCGACAACCGCGCGGACTGCGCGCTGCTCGCGGCTGCCGACGAGCGCATGATCTTCGCCTCCCGCCACAAAAACTGGTGGCAAAAACGCTTTCCCAACGATCGTTTATACGAATGAGCCCCGCCATGTTCCTGCCCTTTGCCTATGGGTTTTGCACCCGCGTGCCCACGGCGTTCGATAAGCTCAGCTTTTGCTGCCTGTGGCTGCTGCCCCTGTGGTTTGCCTGCCGCGCCCCTCTGCCGCCCTTTTTGCTCGCCGCCAGCGCGCAGTACGCGCTGTATGAACTGGGCTACTTGCAAAACGATTTTTGGACCGTCCGGCGCGAACGGCAGCCCCACTACCGCCTGCCCTCAAAGGAACGCGCCCGGCTCAAACCGGGCCTTCTCGCCCTTTCGCGCACACTGTGGGCAGCGGTGTTTTTGCTGCTGCTGTTTGTTTTGCCTTTGGGCGTTCCCTTGCATTGGCTTCGTTTTTTGCTGGCTTTATTGGTTTTGTGTCTGTTCTTTTTGGCGCACAACCTGGTACGCAGCCGCTGGAACATGCTCACTTATTTTCTGCTGTGCTCGGCCAAATACGCGGCGCTGCCCGCGCTCTTTCTTCCAGCTTCCCAAGCCTGCGCCGTTTGGCTTGCCTTTTTTGCGTGCTTCGTGCTGCCCCGCAGCCTGGAACACTGCGCCAAGCCCAAGTACCGTACGTTTTTGTGCGGCAGGCTGCGCCCTGCCCGTTTTCGCGCCGCGTGGGATTTTTTTGCAGCCCTTTCCGGCGCATTCTTTTTGCCCGATTTTCCCCAATACTCGCTGTTTTTGTGGTATTACGCCTTTCGCACGGGCTGTCTTGCCGCCGCCGAAACCTGGGGAGACCCCCGCAAGAAGATTGACGAAGCGGGCGCACAATGGTAAGATTACTAAATAGCGCCAACGGCGCTTAACAGCACACCTTTCAACGCAGCATCATCACCACATTGAAAAAAAGGAGGAAAACCTATGAACCGCAGCTTTGCAGCAGAGATCCTGGACATTCTGGCACAGGATTCCCGCACGAGTGCCGCGATCATCGCACAAATGTTGAACAGTACCGAGGAAGCCGTTCTGGCAGAGATCGCGCGTATGGAAAAAGAGAACATCCTCCTTCGCTATACCACGATCGTCAACGAGGAGCTCACCGAGGACAAAGAGACCATCCACGCCCTCATTGAAGTCAAGGTCACCCCGCAGTACCTGCAGGGCTACGACGCCATTGCCGACATGATCAGCCGCTACCCCGAGGTGCGCGCCTGCTATTTGATGAGCGGCGCTTACGACTTCATGGTGCTTGTGGACGGCCCCACGCTGCGCGACGTTTCCCGCTTCGTTACCGAAAAGCTCTCGGTCTTAAACGGTGTTACCAGCACCGGCACGCACTTTGTATTGAAGAAGTACAAGGACAATCACGTTGTGATGCCCAAGGGTTCCGATGACAGAAGGCAGGTGATCACGCCGTGAATTACGACCGCATCCTCAACCCTGCCGTTACTTCCATGCCCCCTTCGGGCATCCGCAAATTCTTCGACATCGCCGCCGAAATGGAGGACTGCATCAGCCTCGGCGTTGGCGAGCCGGACTTCGTCACTCCGTGGGACATCCGAGAAGCCGCCATCAAGAGCCTCAAAGACGGCATGACCTGCTACACCGGCAACGCCGGCCTGCCCGAACTGCGGGATCTTATTTGCCGCTACTACAAGGAGCGCTTCGGCGTTTTCTACACTCGCGCCGAGTGCCTGGTGACCGTGGGCGCGAGCGAAGCCATCGACCTCGCCATGCGCGCGCTGGTCTCGCCCGGCGACGAGGTGCTCATTCCCGCGCCTTCTTACGTTTCGTATATGCCCTGCGTCACCCTCGCGGGCGGCGTGCCCGTGGCGGTACCCACCACCAGCGCCAACGGCTTTAAAATGACGGCAGAGGCCGTTAAGCCCCTCATCACCCCCCGTACCAAGGCCATCATCCTCACCTACCCCAACAACCCCACGGGCGGCATCATGACCCGCGAGGACCTGTTGGCGCTCTCCAAAGCCTTCGAGGGCACCGACATCATCGTGGTGACCGATGAGATCTACGCCGAGCTCACCTATTCCGGCACGCACGCCAGCTTTGGCGCGCTGCCCGGCATGTGGGACCGCACGGTGACCATCAGCGGTTTTTCTAAGGCCTTTGCCATGACCGGCTGGCGCCTGGGGTACGCGCTCGCGCCCGAGCCCATTCTGGATCAGATGCTCAAGATCCACCAGTTCACCATGTTGTGCGCCCCCATCATGGCGCAGTACGCCGGCATCGAGGCCCTTAAAAACGGGTTCGACACCAATTTTGAAGAGGTGCGCAAAATGCGCCGGGAATACAACCGCCGCCGCAACTACCTGGTGCGGCAGTTCAACAGCATGGGCCTGACCTGCTTTGAACCTTTCGGCGCGTTCTACGTGTTCCCCTGTATCCGTTCCACAGGCCTGACGAGTGAAGAGTTTTGTAACGAACTGCTGTACGGCAAGCGCGTGGCGGTGGTACCGGGCGGCGCGTTCGGCGACACCGGCGAAGGCTTTATCCGGTGCTCCTACGCCTACTCTATGGATCACCTCATCGAGGCCTGCCGCCGTATTTCGGAATTCATTGCCGAGCGTCACGCAAAGTCTGAGGATTACGTCCATGTCATTTGAACCAACGGCGCTGGTGCGCTGTGCGTCCTACGAAGCAGCGGAGGTCTCTGCTGCTTTTGACGCTTTGGAAGGGCTTTTGCCCCTGCTCGATTGGGTGCAGCCCGGCATGAAGGTATTGGTAAAACCCAATTTAATCGCCAAGCGCCCGGTAGAAGCCGCCGTCACCACGCACCCGGCCCTGCTTGCTGAACTCATTCGCCGGCTCACCGCCCGCGGCGCGGAAGTGACGGTGGGCGATTCTCCCGGCGGGCTTTTTACCAAAAAGCGCCTGGAGGGGGTATACGCCACCTGTTTTGGCAGCGCCATTGAACAGGCGGGCGGAAGCTTAAATTACGACGTTTCTGCCCAAAGCGTTTTCAACCCGCAGGGGAAAGTTTTAAAGCAGCTCGATATTGCCGATTTCGTGTTGCGGGCAGACGCCGTCATTTCCTTTGCCAAGCTCAAGACCCACAGCATGGTGGGGTATACCGGCGCGGTCAAAAATCTTTTTGGCGTCATTCCTGGCACCAAAAAAGCCGAGTACCACTTCCGCATGCAGTCGGTCTCGGACTTCTGCGCCATGCTCACAGACCTTGCGGAGTTCGTAAAGCCCCGCCTTTCGCTTATCGACGCCGTGGTGGGCATGGAGGGCGACGGCCCCACCTTTGGCGACCCGGTGCAGGTAGGGGCGCTCATCGCCTCGTTCAGCCCGCACTGCGCCGACCTGGCAGGCAGCGCGCTCATGGGCCTTGCGCCAGGCGAAGTGCCCACCCTGCGGGAGGCGCTCGGCCGCGGGCTGATCCCGCCGGATGTTCACGGCCTCACCATATTGGGCGAACCGGTAGAGGATTTGGCGGTGCCGGGCTACAAGAGCATCCCCATGCGCAAGCAGACCGGCATGGACTTTGCCGATTCCAAACCCTTCCTCGCCCCCCTGCGAGGGGTCATCCATCGCCTGCTCGAGCAGCGCCCCCAGCTCGAACGCTCACTGTGCGTGGGCTGCGGCGAGTGCGCCCGGGTGTGCCCGGCCCAGGCCATTTCCATGGAGACCGGGCGGCCGGTGATCGACCGTGAAAAGTGCATCCGCTGCTTCTGCTGCCAGGAGCTTTGCCCCAAGGGCGCCATGAAGGTACACCGCAGCGCTGTAGCCAAGCTGCTGCAACAATGAATCGTTGAAAAGGGCTGTCGCGAAATAGGCGGCAGCCCTTTTTTTGAGCTTTTCACCATTCGCTTGGCCGCAGTCCTTGTGTTTTGCAAACAAAACGCAAAAACGCCGCCCAGGCCCCCCCATGCAATCGAGTGAAACGAGGCTTCCGCTGTTTCGAAAACTGTGATTCCGCGCGTCTGTTTTGCAGTGTCCCCTTCGCCTACCAAAAGGTCAGCAGGCTGTTTTAAAAACTCAAAAGCACCCGCCGTTGTAGGTCTTTTGGGTGCGGTGCAGCAGAATAAGCCCCACGCAAAAACCGATGGCGAACGCCGCCCAGCCATAACTCGTATTGGTAGCAAAATTGAGGATGCCCGTTGCGGCGGTGCCCCCGCCGATCCAAAGTAGCCCCTTGCCCATCCCTTCGGCATAAGCTTGTTTGTCCTCTTCTTTTACATTTTTGTAATGGTACTCGTGCAGCAGCGTGATCTGCTGCTTTTTCCATATCCTGCACCCTATTGCTAAAACCGCAATGCCGGCCGCCAGCAAAAAGAACAACTCGAACCACCGCATAGCACACCTCCATAACATACGACTTTTTGTGGGGCCGCAACCCTTTTCCCACTAAACTTATACCACATCCCGTTTTTCTTGAAAAGCTGCTCTCAGACGGCAGGGCCTTTCTTCATTTGCTCTTTTGCGCATAACAAGACCCGCGGCGAAGGCGGGCCTTGAAAGGGTTTTAAAACCGGTGCTACTGCGCAATGGCGTTGCCGGTGTAAAGCTGGTAGTAGCGCCCTTTTTTTGCAATGAGATCATCGTGCGAGCCGCGCTCTATGATCCGCCCGCGCTCCAGCACCATGATGCAGTCGGCATTTTTGATGGTGGAGAGCCGGTGGGCGATCACGAAGGTCGTGCGGCCCTTCATCAGCGCGTCCATGCCCTGCTGCACCAGCGCTTCGGTGTGGGTGTCGATAGAACTGGTCGCTTCGTCTAGGATCAGCACCGGCGGGTCGGCCACCGCAGCGCGGGCGATGGAAAGGAGCTGCCGTTGCCCCTGCGAAAGATTGGCGCCGTTATTGGTCAAAAGGGTTTGGTACCCATCCGGCAGGCGGCGGATAAAGCCGTCGGCATTGGCCAGCTTGGCCGCGGCAATGCACTCCTCGTCGGTCGCATCCATCCGGCCGTAGCGGATGTTTTCCATCACTGTTCCTGTAAACAAACTGGTGTCCTGCAGCACCATGCCCAAACTGCGCCGCAGATCTGCCTTTTTGATCTTGTTGATGTTGATCCCATCGTAGCGGATCTTTCCGTCTGCAATATCGTAAAAGCGGTTGATGAGGTTGGTAATGGTGGTCTTGCCCGCGCCGGTGGAGCCCACAAAGGCGATCTTCTGCCCCGGCGTGACGTAAAGCTCGATGTTGTGCAGTACGGTCTTTCCCTCTTCATAGGCAAAGTCCACATCGTGGAAAGTAATGTCGCCCTCCAGCTTTTTGTAAGTGACCGTGCCCTCGGCTTTGTGCGGGTGCCGCCAGGCCCAAAGTCCGGTGCGTTCCTCGCAGGGAGAAAGGCTGCCGTCGGGATTTTCTTTGGCGTTCACCAAGGGCACATAGCCGTCGTCTGCTTCGGGGGTTTCGTCCATCATCTCAAAAATACGCTGCGCGCCCGCCATGGCCATGACGATGCTGTTGGTCTGCTGGCTGATCTGGCTCACCGGCTGAGTGGAGTTGCGGTTGAGCGTCAAGAACGATACCAGCGTGCCCAGCGTCAGGCCCCAATAACCGTTCAGCGCAAATACCGCGCCCACCACAGCGCACAGCACATAGCTGATGTTGCCGATGTTGGCGTTGACCGGCATGGTGATATTGGCGTAGGTGTTCGCCCGTTCGGCACTTTGGCGCAGTTCTTCGTTGAGCTTTTTAAAGTCTGCTACGCTTTCTGACTCGTGGCAGAACACCTTTACCACCTTCTGCCCCTGCATCATTTCTTCAATATAGCCGTTCACTGCGCCCAGCTTTTTTTGCTGCTCGGCAAAATGCCGGGAAGACCGCGCGGCGATTTTAGAGGTCACAAAGACCATAACGCCGATCATGGCCAGCGCCAAAAGGGTGAGCGGCAAATCAAGAAGGAACATGCTGACGACAGAGACCACTACCGTCACGCTCGAATTGATGACCTGCGGGATGCTCTGCGTGATGAGCTGGCGCAGCGTGTCCACGTCGTTGGTGTAGACCGACATGATGTCCCCGTGGGCATGGGTGTCGAAGTAGCGGATGGGCAGCGACTCCATGCGCGAAAACAGGTCGGTGCGCAGCTGTTTCATGGTGCCCTGGCCAATGTTGACCATGATGCGGTTGTAGCCGTAAGCGCACACGATCCCAACGGCGTAAATGGCGGCAAGCAGCAGCAGTTCGGCCGCGAGCGGCGAAAAATCGGGGTTTGCAGCCTGCGAGAGCGGGCCGATGAACTCGTCGATCAGCCGTTGGGAAAAAAGCATGCCGTAAAGCGAACAAAGCGCCGAGCCCAGAATGCACACCAGCACCACGGCAAAGGAAAACCTGTAGTGCCTGACCATGTAGCCAAGCACCCGCTTCATGGCCGCAATCTGCTGGCGGACGCTCATTTTTTGGGTGTTGTGTTTCAAAGTCCCTCGCTCTCCTTTCCTTCCGATACGGGCAGGTCAAAATCACCTCCGCCCGCTGCGTTCTGAGCCTCGTAGATCTCCCGGTAAGCGGGGTTGGTGCGCAAAAGGTTTTCGTGCGTGTCGAACCCGCTGATCTTGCCCTCGTTGAGCACCAGGATACGGTCTGCATCCTGTACCGACGAAATGCGCTGCGCCACGATCAGCTTGGTGGTGCCGGGGATCTTTTGGGCAAAAGCCGCACGGATCTTCGCGTCGGTCGCGGTATCCACCGCGCTGGTGGAGTCGTCTAAAATAAGGATCTTGGGATTTTTTAAAAGCGCGCGGGCAATGCACAAGCGCTGCTTCTGTCCGCCGGAAAGGTTGCTGCCCCCCTGCTCCACCCAGGTTTCGTATTTTTCGGGGAAGCGCTCGATAAACTCGTCGGCGCAGGCCAGGCGGCAGGCTTCCTCACACTCTTCCAGCGTGGCGTCGGCTTTGCCCCAGCGCAGGTTCTTTAAAATACTGCCGGAAAACAGAACGTTCTTTTGCAGCACGACTGCTACCTGTTCGCGCAGGGCGTTCAAATCGTATTCCCGCACATCCTTTCCGCCCACCAGCACCCGGCCTTCCTCCACGTCGTACAGCCGGCAGACCAGATTGACCAGGCTGGATTTGCCGCACCCCGTGGGGCCGATAATGCCAACGGTCTCGCCCGGTTTGATGTGCAGGTCGATGTTTTTGAGCGATTTTTCCCCACTGCCGCGCTTGTAGGAAAAACTGACGCCGCAAAAGTCGATGGAACCGTCTGTTACCACGCTTTCGGCTGCTTTGGGGGAACCCATGCTGGGCGTTTCGTTCAGCACTTCTGCAATGCGGCGGGCGTTCGCTTCGCTCATGGTGATCATCACGAACACCATGGAAAGCATCATCAGCGACATCAAAATACCCATGACGTAAGTAAAGAGCGAAGTAAGATTGCCGGTCGTCAAATCGCCCGCCACGATAAACTGCGCACCGAACCAAGAGATGAGCAGCATGCAGCCGTAAACCACGATCATCATGGCCGGACTGTTGAGGGCCAGCCGGCTCTCGGCCTTTATGGAGAGCGCGCACAGTTTCTCGGCCGCTTTTTGGAACTTGCCCTTTTCGTGCTGCTCGCGAACGTAGGACTTCACGGTGCGGATGCCGCCCACGTTTTCCTGCACATCGGCGTTGAGGGCGTCGTACTCGCGAAAGACCTTGGTGAAGATCCGGTTGACCTTGGACATAATGAGAAACAGCGCCCCGCCCAGCACCACCATGGCGGCAAGGAAAATGAGACTGAGCCGCACATTGATGAAAAAGCACATGGCCATGCTGCACAGCAGCATGAGGGGCGCCCGAACGGCGATGCGCAGCGTCATTTGGTAGGCGTTCTGCACATTCGTCACATCGGTGGTCATGCGGGTGACCAGGCCGGCCGTTGAAAACTTATCGATGTTCGAAAAAGCAAAGGTCTGCACCTTTTCGTAAAGCGCAAGCCTTAAGCTGCTTGCAAAACCGGTAGATGCTTTGGAGGCGTAGCGCCCGGCCAGCGCGCCGAACACCAGACTCAAACAGGCCATGGCGAGCATGATGCCGCCGTAGATGTAAACATAAGAAAGATTGCCGGCCTCAATGCCCTTGTCGATGATCTAGGCCATCACAAAGGGAATGAGCACCTCCATCACCACTTCCAGCGCGGTAAACAACGGCGCAAGCAGGGAATCGCGCTTGTAGTTCCCCACCTGCGCAAGGAGCGTTTTGATCATTCCGCTCCCTCCTTTCTTGGTTGATTTTTAAGGTTTTTCAACATGAGATCCAGATCCTCCAAAAGGGCCCGGCGTCGGGCCATGCCGATAAAACGGCACAGCCTTTCTTCCTGCACGGCCGTGCCCGCGTCTAACAACGATTTGGCCCGCAGAGCCTTTTCGGTCAGTGCCAGGCACTTTTTGCGGCCGTCCGCCGGGTCTTCGGCAACCGTTATATACCCGTTCTTTTTCAGCGCCTTGAGCGCTTCCGACACCGAAGGCCTGGAAAGCCCCAATGCTGCGTGAAGGTTGGCCGCACAAGGCCCCTGGCCGTCTTTTGCGGCGTAAAGGTTCTGTAAAATGGCGCCCTGCGTGGGGGAAAGCCCCAGTTCCTTCATTTGTTCCTTGGCGTGCTGTTCCATTAAAAAGGCCAGCTGCCGGAGTTTCCACATCAGTTCGCCCTGCATCCTGCACACCTCCTTTCTCAGGGCAGCTCACATTTTGTAAGTGCCCTTAC
>CALWSW010000088.1 GCA_944384305.1 uncultured Christensenellaceae bacterium | reverse complement strand
ACCGTTCGCTTGGTCGCACCTTTTCGGTGCTCCCGGCCAGCGAACGGTGCAGGGTTGCTTTTCTTTCAGAAAATCTCCGCGAATCTGACAACTAAATTGTCAGATTCGATCAACTAAATTTTGAAACAGCAGCTGTTCCAAAAACTGTGGCTCCGTACGTCTGTTTTGCAACAGGCCCTTCCCAATATTTTATTCTGTTATATTAACCTGTTTTTCTTTTACTCCCCCGCCGGCGGCGCGTCGTCCGCCGTGTACACCGCGGTCACAAGGTCGTCGAGCATGGCCATCACCAGCGGCAGCCCGCGGGAGGCGCGCTTTTCGAGCAGCACCTCGTCGGTCGAAAACACCGTGCGGCCGGTGTGCACCTGCTCCACCGCAAAGGTCGCAGGGCCGGTCAAAAAGAGCACGCCGGCAAGCGCCGTGCCGTTTTGGCCGTTGGCGCGCAGCTCAAAGGTCTTTTGGCCCTTGCCGTTGCGGTTCTGCTTTTCGTAATCAAACAGCAGGCAGCGCTTGGCGTAGCCGCGGTCGGTCACCAGCAAAAGCTCGCCCTGCCGGGGCACCTGGCGGGCAAAGATCACCTCGTCGCCCAGCTCTAGCACCATGGCCTTCACCCCCGCCGCCGTCCGGCCCATTGGGGGAATGGCATCGGCCGCAAAGCGGATGCTCATGGCCTTTTTGGTCACGAGCAGCACGCTTTCCTCGCCGTTGTCCGGCACAACGGCCAGCAGCTCGTCCCCTTCTTTTAAGCCGCAGGCCGCAAGTTTTTTGCTGCGGGTCTCAAACTCCGAAAGCGCAGCGCGCTTGGCCATGCCCTTTTTGGTAAAAAAGAGCAGGTCGCCCTCATAGCGCGCAAGGCAGAACGCCGCCACGATGCGCTCGCCGTCCGTCCACCCCGGGAAGAGCGCGGCGGGCTGCGCGCCCAAAAACTTTCCCTTCACCTCGGGGATCTCTTCGGCAGGCAGGGTGTGCATCACGCCGCTGCTGGTAAAAAACTGCACCTTCTGGTCGCTCTTTACGGGCAGGGCAAACAGCAGCCGCCCCTCCTCCTGCGCGCCCCGCTGGGCGTAGAGCTTGGCGGTGGTGCGCTTGATGCCGGCCTCGGTGGCGTATACCACCAAATCGGTCACTTCCTTCAGGGCGCTCTCGTCCACCTCGATCTTTGCCTCGCCGTCGGTCAGCTCGGTGCGCCTGGGGTGGGCGTAGTTCTTTTTGATGCCCTGCAGCTCCTTTTTGATGACGGCGTTGAGCCGGGCGGGCTTTTCCAAAATGGCCTGCAGTTCTTCGATGAGCCGGCACACCTCGGCGTATTCCCGCTTGAGCTCCGCCACCTGCAAATTGGTGAGGCGCTGCAGGCGCATATCCAAAATGGCCTGGGCCTGCACCTGGGTCAGGGCAAAGCGCTCCATCAGCCGGTCGCGGGCCTCGGCGGGGTTTTTGCTCGCGCGGATGATGCGGATGACCTCGTCGATGTTGTCCACCGCCACGATCAGCCCTTCCAGAATGTGGGCGCGGCGCTGCGCGGCTTCCAGGTCGTGCTTGGTGCGGCGGGTCACGACCTCCTTCTGGTGGCGAATGAAGTGCTCCAATATCTCTTTGAGCCCCATCAGGCAGGGCTTGCCGCCCGCAATGGCCACCATGTTGACCCCAAAGGTCACCTGCAGGTCGGAGTACTTGTACAAAACCCCCAGGATCTTCTGCTCGTCGGCGTCCTTTTTGATCTCGATCACGGCGCGCATCCCGGCGCGGTCGGACTCGTCGCGAATGTCGGAAATGCCCGCAAGCAGCGCCTTTTTCTCTTCGAGCAGGCGCAGGATCTTCTCGAGCGCCGCCGCCTTGTTCACCTGGTAGGGCAGCTCGGTGACCACCAGCAGCTTTTTGCCGTTTTTCAGGGTCTCAAAGTGGGTCTTGGCCCGAATGGTCAGCTTGCCGCGGCCGGTGGCGTAAGCGGTCCTGATCTCGTCGGAACGCAGCAAATACCCGCCCGTGGGGAAGTCCGGCGCGGGCAGCACAGCCATGAGCTCTTCGAGCGACGCCTCGGGCTTTTCGATGAGCAGGCAGGCCGCGTCGATGGACTCGCCCAGATTGTGGGTGGGAATGTTGGTGGCAAGCCCCACGGCAATGCCCGACGCGCCGTTGACCAGCAGGTTCGGGAACCGCCCGGGCAGCAGCACCGGTTCTTTTAAGGTATCGTCAAAGTTCAGCTGAAAATCGACGGTCTCTTTGTCGATGTCGCGCAAAAGCTCCAGCGACAGCGGGGTCATGCGCGCCTCGGTGTAGCGCATGGCCGCCGGCGGGTCGCCGTCCACCGAGCCGAAGTTGCCGTGGCCGTCCACCAGCGTCGCGCCCATGTTAAAGGGCTGAGCCATGCGCACCATGGCGTCGTACACCGAGCTGTCGCCGTGGGGGTGGTACTTGCCCAGGCAGTCGCCCACGATGCGGGCCGACTTGCGGTGGGGCTTGTCGGGCGTCAGGCCCAATTCCATCATGGTGTAAAGAATGCGGCGCTGCACCGGCTTTAAGCCGTCCTCCACCCGCGGGATGGCGCGGTCGAGGATGACGTATTCGGCGTAAGGCATCATGGAATTGTGCATGACCTCCTCGAGAGGCATGGTGATGATCTCGCCGGTGGGGGTTTGGGGGGCGCCGGCCTTTTTGCCGCGCGGGGTCTTTGCTTCTGCCATTGGTCAGCCCTCCCTTCCCGCGGCCGCCGACCGCTCCGAAAAATGGTCTTCCTTGTTGAAGTTGGCGTGGGCGCTGATGTAGGCCTTGCGGGGCTCGGCCTTGTCGCCCATCAAAATGGTCACCATGCGCTCGGCCTCGGCGGCGTCTTCAATGTTCACCCGCATCAAAGAGCGCACCGCCGGGTCCAGCGTGGTCTCCCACAGCTGCTCGGGGTTCATTTCGCCCAGGCCCTTGTAGCGCTGCAGCGTGTAGTTTTTGCCGGCCTTTTTCACGGCCTTGTCCAGCTGGGTGTCGTCGTAGGCGTAAACCGTCTTTTTGCCGCTCTGCACCCGGTACAGCGGCGGCATGCCAATGTAAACATGCCCTTCGGTGATCAGGGGCTTCATGTAGCGGAAGAAGAAGGTGAGCAGAATGGCGCGGATGTGCGCGCCGTCCTGGTCGGCGTCTGAAAGGATGATGACCTTGCCGTAGCGCAGCGAGGAAAGGTCGAAATCCTCGCCAATGCCCGTGCCCAGGGCCGTGATGATCGAGCGGAACTCGTCGTTGCCCAGCACCTGGTCCAGCCGCTTCTTTTCGGCGTTCAGTGGCTTGCCGCGCAGGGGCAGAATGGCCTGAAAATGCCGGTCACGGCCCTGTTTGGCGCTGCCGCCGGCCGAATCCCCCTCTACAATAAACAGCTCGTTTTCGGCGAAATTGCGGCCCGTGCAGGAGGAAAGCTTGCCCACCAGCGGCGCGTTTTCCAGCTTGGACTTTTCCCGGGCCATGGTCTTGGCCTTGCGGGCGGCCTCGCGCACGCGGGCGGCCTTCAGGGCCTTTTCGCCCAGCTTTGCTGCGGTATCGGCGTTTCTCAGGTCGCTCAAAAAGCGCCCCAGCTGCTCCATCACCACCGCTTCCACCGCCGCGCGGGCCTCGGTGTTGCCGAGCTTGGTCTTGGTCTGCCCCTCAAACTGCACGTTCTTCATGTGAACAGACAGCACCGCCGTCATGCCCTCCCGGAAGTCCTCGCCCGTCAGGTTCTGGTCCTTTTCCTTCAAAAGGCCCGCCCTGCGGCAGTACTCGTTCAGGGTCTTGACCAGCGCCGACTTAAAGCCGGTCTCGTGCGTACCGCCCTCGGTGGTGGGAATGTTGTTCACGTAGCTGAAGAGCGAGTCGGCGTAACCGTCGTTGTACAAAATGGCGGCGCTCACCAAAATGCCGCCCGACTTGCCCTCAATGACGATGGGCGCGTCGAACAGGCAGGTCTTTCCGGCGTTGAGGTCGCGCACAAAGTCCGAAAGCCCGCCCTCTGCGTGAAACACCTGGGGCTCTGCGCCCTTTTCGCGCTCGTCCAGCAGGCTCAGCGACAACCCGCGGTTGAGAAAGGCCAGCTCCTTCAGCCGCCGGGCAATGGTCTCGCGGTTCCACTCAATGGTCTCAAACACCCGGTCGTCCGGCAAAAAAGTCACTGCGCTGCCCTTTTTGCGGGTGCGCCCCACTTCCTTTAAGGGCGCCAGGGGCTTGCCCGAAACCACCTTGCCCTCTTCTTCCACGCTGGCAAACTCCTGCAAATAGGCGCGGCCGCCGGTATACACCTCGCACCGCAGCCACTTGGAAAGGGCGTTCACCACCGAGGCGCCCACGCCGTGCAGGCCGCCGGAATAGCTGTAGTTGCCGTCGTCAAACTTGCCGCCGGCGTGCAGCTGGGTAAACACCACCTCCACGCCCGAAACGCCCAGCGTGTCGTGGATGCCCACGGGAATGCCGCGGCCGTTGTCCTCCACGGTGATCGAGCAGTCCTTGTGGATGGTGATGCTGATCCTGTCGGCGTAGCCGTTGGCAGCCTCGTCGATGGAATTGTCGACGATCTCCCACAACATGTGGTGCAGCCCCCGCGACCCCGTGCTGCCGATGTACATGCCGGGGCGCATCCTCACGGCTTCCAGGCCCTTGAGAACTTTGATATCGCTTGCAGTGTAGGTGTGGCTCATACGCTCCTCTTCGGCCGGGCGCTCTTTTGCACCCCCGCCCTCTTTCGACAAACTTCTTTCCTATTATATAGTAAAATCCATACCAGATGATAATACACAAAACCCGGGCCGGTTGTCAACCATTATGAAAACACACGTTCGCTTCTTTGGGCCGGGCAGCAAAAAGCCCGCCGGCAAAAGCTTGCGGGCGGGCGGGGCAAGGCAGGTTCCTTACTTGATCTCCACGGTAGCGCCAACGGCCTTGAGGGCCTCTTCGATCTTGGCAGCGTCTTCCTTGGACACGCCTTCCTTGATGGGCTTGGGAGCGTTGTCGACGACTTCCTTGGCTTCCTTCAGGCCGAGGCCGGTGAGCTCGCGGACAGCCTTGATGACCTTGATCTTCTCGGCGCCGACTTCCTTGAGGATGACGTCGAACTCGGTCTTTTCAACGGCTTCTTCAGCAGCGCCAGCGGCGGGGCCGGCAGCGACGGCAACGCCGACGGGAGCGGCGGCGGAAACGCCAAATTCTTCCTCGAGAGCCTTGACCAGGTCGGCCAGCTCGAGGACGGTCATGCCCTTAATGGCTTCAATGAACTGTTCCTTATTCATGATAGTCCTCCAAATTCGATCTTATAGCTTCGTTCAGCCGGCCGTTTACTCGGCGGCGGGTTCCGCGGCAGCTTCCGCGGGGGCGCCTTCTTCCATCTTTTCCTTGATGGCGTTGAGCGCGATGGCAAGCTTGGTGATGGGAGCGTTCATGCTGCCCAGAATGCGGGCGATGAGCACTTCGCGCGGGGGGATCTCGGCCAGCTCATCCATAGCGGCGGCGTTCGAGACCACGCCGTTGATGATGCCGCCCTTCACCACGCCCTTCTTGGTCTTCTTCACAAACTCCTTGATGACCTTTGCGGGAGCGGCGGGGTCTTCCACGCCGAACGCAACGGCCGTGGGGCCCTTGAAGAACTCGTTGACCGAAGCGTCGATGCCGGCGGCTTCGCAGGCGCGCTCCAGGTAGGTGTTCTTAATAACGGTGTACTCCACGCCGGCCTTGCGGAAGTTGTTGCGCAGCTCGGTGTCTTCTGCCACGGTGTAGCCGCGGTAATCGACGATGACCACGCTCTGGCAGCCCTGGATCTTCTCCTTCAGGCCGGCCACAAGTTCAGCCTTGGCGTTGATGATGTTCGCATTTGCCATAGTTCGTTTCACCTCCTTCATACAGGGTAAAAGCAGTTGCTTTTTGCTGGAAAGGGCGCGAAAAACGGCCCTCTTTGCAGCAGGGCCGTAGCAAACACATAAGCAAAAAACGCTTTTGGTTCTGCCTCGGCTGGCACCCGAAGGTTTTGAGCAAAAAGCACCTGCTGTCTATGGCACGTTATTCCGTTTTCCGCAAAGTATTATAAGGCACGAACCGCCTTGTGTCAAGCGGTTTCCGGCAAAAAAAAATGGCTTTTTGCCCAGCAGCCCCGGCTTTTTGCGCCTTATGGTACCCTTAGTAGACAAGGGGATACACGGTTTTCACGGCCCGTGCCCCCATAGAACATCGTTGCGAGCCCTCTTCAGTGACCCCGTGTATTCACGCTGCGCGCGAATACACGGGGACCCCCACGCGCTTCTCAGGGGCGTACTCGGGGTCCCCATCAATTCCTCGCAGAGGAATTGATGGGGTGAGTTGCGGGCCCGCGTCTCGTTCTATTAGGGGCCCGGATTGTGAAAACTCTGCGACCTGAACGGAGCCTGCTTTGGCTCAGTTCAAGGCGCCGGAGCGATGGACTAGCAGAGCTAATTCGAGCGACGGCAACGCTGAAATGGGCCAAAGCAGGTCCGTTCAGGCGTATAGCCCCTTGTCTACTAAGGGTAAAAGAGCAAAAGAGCGAAGGAAGCATCCTTCCTCCGCTCTAAAACGCTTACGAGCAGGCAGCCTATTTTTTAAGCTGCGGGCTATAAACTCTGGCTCAGCTGAAGCGCAGGGCGTTGACCTTCACGGCCGGGCCCATGGTCGAGCTCATGACGACGCTCCTGAGGTAGGTACCCTTGGCGGCCGAGGGCTTGGCCTTGATGATCGCTTCCATCAGGGTGCGGACGTTCTCGGCGAGCTTTTCGGTGCCAAAGGAGACCTTGCCCACCGGCACGTGGATGATGGCGGTCTTGTCCAGGCGGTACTCCACCTTACCGGCTTTGATGTCCTTCACGGCCTTGGCAACGTCCATGGAGACGGTGCCGGCCTTGGGGTTCGGCATGAGGCCCTTGGGGCCGAGCACGCGGCCGATGCGGCCGACGACGCCCATCATGTCGGGGGTAGCAACGCAGACGTCGAACCCAAACCAGTTTTCCTTCTGGATCTTCTGCACCATCTCTTCGCCGCCGACGAAATCGGCGCCGGCCTCTTCGGCTTCCTTGACCTTGTCAGCCTTGCAGATGACCAGAACGCGCACGCTCTTGCCGGTGCCGTGGGGCAGAACGACGGCGCCGCGGACCTGCTGGTCGGCGTGGCGGGGGTCAACACCCAGGCGAATGTGCAGCTCAACGGTCTCGTCGAACTTGGCGGTAGCGGCCTTCTGCACCAGATCGATGGCCTCTTCAGGGTCATAGAACCGGGTGCGGTCGATCAGCTTTGCAGCTTCGGTATACTTTTTGCCGTGCTTCATGGTCTATTCCCCCTTTCTCAGTCTTCCACCACGACGCCCATGGAGCGCGCCGTGCCGGCCACCATGCTCATGGCGGCTTCCACAGAAGCGGCGTTGAGGTCGGGCATCTTCAGCTCGGCGATCTCGCGCACCTGAGCGCTGGTGATCTTGGCGACCTTTTCACGGTTGGGTCGGCCGGAACCCTTTTCAATATTGCAGGCCTTCTTGATGAGCACCGCGGCCGGAGGGGTCTTGGTGATGAAGGTAAAGGAGCGGTCCTGATACACGGTGATGACCACGGGGATGATCAGGCCGGCCTGTTTGGCGGTGCGCTCGTTGAACTCCTTGCAGAAGCCCATGATGTTGACGCCGTGCTGACCGAGCGCGGGGCCGACGGGGGGCGCAGGAGTCGCTTTGCCTGCAGGGATCTGCAGTTTTACATAGCCAGTAACTTTCTTAGCCATTGCAGATGGAACCTCCAAATTATGTTGTGGTGTTAGCGGACCTGGCCGGGCGTTTTGCCCGCCGTATCCTCCCACTTGAAACCGCCGGACCTGCAAAAAGCCTCAGGCCTTGCAGCGAGCGGGTATCAAGCGTGTTTGCGCGCGCAGCGCCGCTGCGCGTTTTAAGGGGCTTGCCCTCAGATTTTTTGGACGTTGATAAAGTCGACTTCCACCGAGGTGTCGCGCCCCATCATGTTCACCAGAACGGTGAGCTTCTGGTTTTCCGTGTCGATGGCGCTGACCACAGCGGTAAAGTTTTCCAAAATGCCGCCGGTGATCTTCACGGCGTCCCCAACTTCCACGTCCAGCTCGATGGGGATGTTCTCGACGCCCATGACGGCGACCTCTTCGTCGGTCAGCGGCACGGGGTCGGTACCCGGGCCAACAAATCCCGTCACGCCGCTGGCGTTGCGCACCACGTACCAGGACTCGTTGTCCATGATCATTTTGACCATGATGTAGCACGGGTAGATCTTGCGGGAGACCACTTTCTTTTTGCCGTCCTTGATCTCGACCACCTCTTCCGTCGGGATCTTGATCTCCATGATGCGGTCCTGCATATGGCGGTTCTCAACGGTTTTTTCGAGGTCGGTCTTGACCTTGTTTTCATAGCCGGTACGGGTGTGCACCACGTACCACCTGGGCGACTTGTCTCTGATTTCTGCCATAACGGTGACCCCGTCAGCTGACGAGCAGGCGCATGCCGGCGCCAAAGAGCGAATCCAGGCCGAACACGACCACCGACACCACCGCAACAACGGCGATGACCGCCAGCGTGTAGCTGAACAACTCCTTGCGGCTGGGCCAGACAACCCGCTTGAGCTCGGACCAGGTATCTTTGCAGAAGCGGCCAAAGCGCACAAAAATATTGGGCTTTTTGACCTTCTGCTTGGTCTCGCGCTTGTCGACCTTGTTGGCGAGTTTGGTTTCCTTTGCCATTTCTTGTGCTCCTGACTGATGGATTCAGGCTTACTTCGTTTCCCTGTGCGTGGTGTGCTTCTTGCAGAAGCGGCAGTACTTGCTGAATTCGAGGCGGTCGGGATCGTTACGCTTGTTTTTCATCGTGTTGTAGTTGCGCTGCTTGCATTCCATGCAGGCCAGGGTAACCTTCACACGCGCTCCGGCTGCTGCCATTCCGATTCACTCCTTTACCTTTTAAATTTGCAACAAAACTACGGACTCCCGCACTTTGCAGGAGACCTTGACTAATATAACACACCCCAACAGGGGGTGTCAATCAAAAAAACCGGCGTTTTT
>CALWSW010000087.1 GCA_944384305.1 uncultured Christensenellaceae bacterium | reverse complement strand
TGCATGGTGACGTGGTTGACGTTCAGCACAACTTCGCTCATCGTTCGTCACCTCCCGGTGTTTGCTCGCTTTGCGCGCCCTGTTCTGTGGGGGCTTCCGGCTCTGCCGGCGCCTCCTTTTCCGGCGCTTTCTGGGGCTGGGCCTGCACCGCGGCAAGGGTCTCTTCGGTCACCGTCTCGCCGCCTGCCGCCTGCGCGGCCGGCCGTTTTTTAAACAGCCTTCCTATTCGCAGCCCCAGCCGTTTGAAGAATCCTAAAAACCCTTCCCATGAGAATTCCTTGTTGCCCATGAGGCCGCGGCGGTAGAACAGCACCACCACCATCAGCAGCACCGAGAACACCACCATGCGGAAGCCCGTGCGGAAGAGCGGCACTTCCCACCCGCCAATGGTCAGCGGCGAGTCGAAGAAGCGCAGCCACCACTCCTTGGCGGCGGTGTACAGGAAGGCGGCGAGCACGCTGCCCGTCACGCTGCCGATGCCGCCGATGACGACGATGAGCAGGATCTCGTACGTAAAGGTGACCGAGAAGGTCTTTGCCTCGATGGAGCGCATGAACATGGCAAGCAGTCCGCCCGCCACCGCCGCAAAGAACGAGCTGATGACAAAGGAAGATTCCTTGTGCTTAAACAGGCTGATGCCCATGGACTCGGCCGCGATCTCGTCTTCGCGGATGGCCTTAAAGGCGCGGCCATAAGAGCTTTTGATGAGCAGCACCATAAAGCCGATGCACAAAAAGGCGACGAGGTAGAGCGTCAGCGTAGAGGGCAGGCCGAAGAGCGAGGGATAATCGGGGATCTTGCTCAGGCCGTAGGAGCCGTTGGTGATGGTATCGAGCTGGGGGCTCGAGAAGATCGCGCGGATGATCTCGGAAAAACCCAGCGTGGCAATGGCCAGGTAGTCGCTCTTTAAGCGCAGCACCGCAAACCCGATGAGCGAGGCAAACAGCGCCGCCACCAACCCGCCGATGATGAGCGCCAGGAAGGGGAAGGCCGACTGGAACCATTCGGGCGAGGAAGCGATCATTTCCTTAAAGCCCAGAATGCCCGAGTTCATGCCGCTCACGTAGTACACGCCCTCCACCGCTTCCACGGGGATGGTCAAAATGGCCGTTACGTAAGCGCCAATGGCCATAAAGCCCGCCTGCCCCAGGGAGAACAGGCCGGTAAAGCCGTTGACCAGGTTCATAGAGACCGCCACCACCGCCATGATCGCGCCCTTTTGCAGCACGGAATCGAGCATGGCGTTTTGGGCGGAATTATCGTCCAGCCAGAAGATGAACACCACCGCAAGGACGGCCACGGCGACGTTCAGGATGGTTTTTGTTGACTTTTTCAATTTCATGTCCGTCACACCTTATCCGTACTTTTTTCGCCGAAGAGCCCCGTGGGCCGGAACAGAAGAATGAGGATGAGCACCAGGAAGGTGAAGGCGTCGGAGAACGTGGAGTACCCAAACGCCGTCAGCATGGTCTCGCAGATGCCGATGAGGAATCCCCCCACCACAGCGCCGGGAATGCTCCCAATGCCGCCCAGCACCGCCGCCACAAAGCACTTCAGGCCGGGCATGGTGCCGGAGAAGGGATTGACCGACATGCGGTCGGTAAAATACAGAATAGAGCCGACCGCCGCCAGCACCGAGCCGATGGCAAAGGTGATGCTGATGATGCGGTTGATCTTGATGCCCATGATCTGACTGGTCTCAAAATCGCGGCTGACCGCGCGCATCGCCATGCCGGTCTTGGTGTGGTTGATGAGCATCATCAGCCCGATGACCAACAGCACGGTCAGCACGGGGGTCAAAAAGGTCACCAAGCTGGCCGATACCCCGCCGATGTTGAAGATCTGCTTTAAGAAGGGGATCTCGGGGTAGGCGCGGGGCAGCGCCGTGAACAGGTAGGTGGCCAGGTTCTGCAAAAGGTAGGAAACGCCGATGGCCGAGATCATGATGGACATGCGCGGCGCTTTTCGCAGCGGCTTGTAGGCCGCTTTTTCAATGGCCACGCCCAAAATGAGCGTGCCGACGAGCGTGATGATGATGGCGACCGGCCAGGGAAAACTGGCCATGGCAAAGATCATAAAATAGCCCGCCATCATAAAAATATCGCCGTGAGCAAAATTGATCAGGCGCAAAATGCCATACACCATGGTGTAGCCAATGGCGATGAGCGCGTAGGAGCCGCCCAGGGAAATACCCGTTAGGCAGTGCTGCAAAAAGGTGGTCAGAGACATGTGGACTCCCTTCGGAAGCGGGGCGCGGCGATCCGGCAGAACGTCCGCCCTTCAGAATAAAAGGATATTTGGGAATGAATGCTGCCGGCCCGGCACGCTGGCGGCGCACCCCGGCCGGCGGGCGAAGGAATCCAGAGTGGAGCTTGGAAACGAGTTCGGCGGGAAACGGAAGTTTCCCGCCGAAACGGTGCGTCCGAACTGCTGTAGGTTTGGGTTTAGTCGAGGGTGACGGTCTTGACGAACACGAACGCGCCGTCCTGGATCATGTTGATGTAGGCGATGTCCTTGATGGCGTCGCCGTTCTCGTCGAACACGATGCGGCCGGTCACGCCTTCCATATCCACGCCGGCCAGCGCGTCGCGGATGGCGACGGGGTCGGTGGACTGCGCCGATTCGATGGCCTCGATGGCGACCATGTAAGCGTCGTAACCCAGGGCAGAAACCGCGGCCACGCCGTCGCCGCCGTTGCCTTCCAGGTAAGAGGGATTCTCGTTCAGGAAGGCCTTAAAGCCGGTCACAAAGTCGGTCGCGATCTCGCTCGAGGTGTCGTTCTCGTCGAAGAAGGTGGAGCACACCACGCCTTCGGCGTCCTCGCCGGCGGCCTCGATGATGGAGTAGTTCTGCCAGGTATCGCCCGCCATGATGTTCACGTCGATGCCCAGTTCGCGGGCCTGACGGATGATGAGGGGGGCGGTGGTGATGGAGCTGGGCGCAAAGATCACATCGGGCTCAAAGGCCTTGATGTTGGTGAGGATGGCCCTGAAGTCGGTCTGGTTGGTCTGGAACTGCTCCTGAATGATGGAGTCCTCGCCGTTGACCGCCGCAAAGGCTTCCACAAAGTAGCTGCCCAGGCCGGAGGAGTAGTCGTCGCCCAGCTGGGTGATGACCGCCGCCTTGGTGGCGCCTTCCTGCATGGCGTAGTTCGCCAAAATGGTGCCCTGGAAGGGGTCGGTGTAGCAGACGCGGAAGTAGTAGTCGTTGCCCAGCGTCACCTGCGGGCTGGTGCAGGAGCAGCCGATCGCAGGGATCTCATTGTCGGCAAAGATCTCGCCCGCCGCAATGGACACGCCGGAGCCGTAAGAGCCGAGAATGACCGAAACGCCCGCGCTGATGAGGCTGTTGGCCGCCGAGACCGCCTCGGTCTTGTCGGACTTGTTGTCGGCCTCAACGAGCTCGATGGTGTAGGTTTCGCCGTTGATGTCCACGGTGGGGCGCACGGTGTTGGCGTAGCGAATGGCCAGCACTTCCTGGAAGCCGCCGCCGCCGTTTTCGCCGGTGACCGGTTCAAATACGCCGATCTTGATGACCTTGTCGCCGTCGGCGGACTCGTTGCCGCCCGAGCAGCCGGCAAACACCGCAGCCAGCATCACGACAGACAACACGATAGCAAAGATCTTCTTCATGTGGTTTTCTCCTTTGGCTGGATTTCAAGTGAAGAAATGCACAGATCGGAACAGAATCCTGCAAGGACCCCTCGCAGGACCTCTGCCAGCTCCACGATATTTACAATATATCTCATTCCCTTGCAGAATACAAGGGAAAACCTTGCAGAAGACAAAATTCCGCCGTAAATCGGACAAAAATTATATAAAATTCCGCTTTAAAAGACACATCTTCCACTTTTCTAAAAAAACTGTTTTTGCGGCGCGCGGCCAGGCCCCGGGCGTGTTTTTGCACTTTGTTTGCAGCACAAAAGGGGCGGCCAAGCAAGCGGTGAAAACTCGCAAAATAGGCGGCCGCCGCCATTTGCCAACCGCCGCCCGCCGCACCCCTCCCTTTTCTGCCGCTCGTTTTTTGCCCTGCCGGCCGCCGCCCCCGCCGCGCAGGCCCTTTCATTTTCCTGCCCGCAAACGCCCCTTTTCGCCCCGGCCAAAATTTTTTTAAAAACCCAGAAAAAAAGAGTTGCATTTTTCCCTTTGCTGCGCTATACTAATTCTTGCCGTCAGGGATATTCCTCAGTAGCTCAGCGGTAGAGCATCCGGCTGTTAACCGGAGGGTCGTAGGTTCAAACCCTACCTGGGGAGCCACAAACCCCGTGAACATCGTTCACGGGGTTTTATTTTCCTTATTTTCTGCCGCGCTTCCCTTCCGCCCGGTCTTCGCTCTTTTTCCTGCCAAGCCTTTCTGCCCCTTCCGTTCTTTTCTGTTTTTCCGCCCGGTTTTCCGTTTTAATATAACCTGCAAATAAAAAACGAAATATGCTGGATTATATTTCAAAACACCGTTAAAATCATTGACAGTATTTACCATTTGTTATATTATTATCGTATCAAAGCAGTGTCTTCCACTGCCGCACCAAAGGAGGGATCCCCATGAAACGACTGCTGTGCTGCCTGCTGTGTTTCCTTCTGCTGCTGAGCTTTGCCGCCTGCTCAACTGCCAACGCGCCCAGCGGCGAAGGAACGGTCGTAGACACCTACACTTCCGCCACCGAGACCAAGTACATCGAAGGCAAGACCATGATGTCCCGCGAGCTGCTCGAAGAGACCATCGCCGAAATGCTCATCGGCCCGGGCGACTACCGCGAAATGTACACCCTGGGCACCTGCTACAACAACGTTCCCCTCACCAGCTCCATCGAATTCGTCTACCAGCCCGAGACCATGCGCTTTTACGGCATGGCCGACCTCGGCACCGAAAAGCTCGAACACGTCAAGCGCAACGACAGCGTCTCGCTCGGCTGGGTGCGCATGCTCACCCCCGAAGAGCTGGAGGCCGGCGAAAACTACTTCTCCATCTCCATGGGCATCCAGGTGAGCGGCAAGGCCGTGGTCATCGAAGGGGACGACCCCCGCTACGCCGAGATCATGGAATTCTACCTCCCCACCCTCACCAAAGCCCCGGCCGACCCGGAATACATCGAGACCCTCAAGGGCGTTTCCAGCGTGCTGGAGATCATTCCCGAGCGCATCGTCGTGCGCGACACCGCCTTCCAGGAAGACGGCTACGGCTACATGCAGATCTGGCGGGCCGAAGAATAACAGCAAAAGCTCAAAGGCCCTGCGCGCCTGAGCGCGCCAAACAAAGAGGAGCCCCGCGGTTTTAGCCGCGGGGCTCTTGCTGTTTGCCAACCGGCGATCGCTCTGCGCAGTCCGCGTTACGGGGCCGCGCCCGCCGAAGGCGGCGGGATCTGTTTTTCCTTCTTGGCCATCAGGTATTCCACCACGCACACACCTACCATCAGCGCCAGGCCAATGAGGTCGGTCACAAGCCCGGGGATCATCATGCCCAGGCCGCCAATCGCCAGCACGATGCGCAGGATTGGCGGGATGCGGCGGAAGATGTAGCCGCTCAGCGCCGCCGCCACGCCGAAGATGCCCAAGATCGCGCTCAGGCAGATCTGCACGATCTCGAACACGCTGTGCACATCAATAAAGAGCATCTGCGGACTCAGGGCGAAAATATACGGCACAATAAACGCCCCAATGGCCAGCCGCGTGGCCACGATCCCCGTCTTCATGGGGTCGGACTTAGCAATGGCGCTGCCCGCGTAGGCCGCGAGCGCCACGGGCGGCGTAATATCGGCCACGATGCCGAAGTAGAACACGAAGAAGTGCGCCGCCATGGTGGGGATGCCGATGGCCGGCGAGGTCAAAATGGGCGCGCAGGTCGCGGCCATGATGCAGTAGTTCGCCGTTGTGGGCACGCCCATGCCCAGGATGATGCAGCAGATCATGGTGAGCAGCAGCGCAATGATCGCCTGCCCGCCCGAGATCGAAACGATGGCCGAAATGAGCTTGGAAGCCAGGCCGGTAGAAGTGACGCAGCCCGCCACGATGCCCGCCATGGCGCAGGCCGAAGCCACGGTGATGATGCTGCGGCCGCCGGCGGCCAGCGCGTCGATAAACTTGTTGAAGGTCAACGCCTCGTCTCGCAAAAAGATCCAGTTCAAAAGGCCCACGATCACCGCCGTGAGGGTGGCCAACGCCGCCGAGGTCGCCATGGAGCGCGAGCCGCTCGAAACCAGCCACACCAGCACGATGAGCGGAATGAGCAGGTAACACTTTTTCAAAAGGTCGCGCCAGCGGGGCAGCTGGTCTTTGGGAATGCCCTTTAAGCCCATCTTTTTGGCTTCCAGGTGCACGGCAATGTAGATGCCGGCAAAGTACAAAACCGCGGGCAGAATGGCCGTAACGGCAATGGTGGCGTAAGGCACGCTCACGTACTCCGCCATCAAAAAAGCCGCCGCGCCCATAATGGGGGGCATGATCTGCCCGCCCGTGGAAGCCGCCGCTTCAACGGCCGCCGCAAATTCCGGGCGGTAGCCGGTGCGCTTCATCATGGGGATGGTAATGGAGCCCGAGCCCACGGTGTTGGCGACCGACGAGCCCGAAGCCATGCCCTCGAGCGCGCTGGCAATGACCGCCACCTTGGCCGGCCCGCCCGAAAAGCGCCCGACCGCGCGGTTGGCAAAGTCGATGAAGAAGCTCGCAATGCCGGTGCGCTCCAAAAACGCGCCGAAGATAACGAACACCACAATGTATTTGGCGCAGACGTCGATGGGCGTGTTCATGATGCCGGTCTTGGCGTAGAACAGGTCGTAAATGACCTTGCCGAAGCGCACGTTGGCAAAAGTATAAATGAGGATTGCGCCCACCACACACAGGATGGGAATGCCCACGCAGCGCCGGCAAAGCTCCATCAGCGAAAGAATGGCCACCACCGCAAGAATGACCATCACGGGGTTATCGGTGATGGCGACAGCCTGCTTAACGATCGCTTCGGCGTTGAAGGTGTAATACAGCAGCGACCCCGCGCCGGCGAGCATGATGACGATGTCGTACCACGGCAGGTGGTTTACCCGGTTGTCGCCCTTTTTGGCGGGGTAGTGCAAATAGCCAATGACAACGATCATGGCCAAAAACGCCGTAAGGGTCACTTCCCTCATGCCCTTGTAAACCAGCGTCATGATGATGCAGTAGAGCGAAAAGGCCGCCACCCCAAAGCGGATGATCTGCTGGGGCGTGCCCTCCCAAATGCGCGTGTTGGACTCGCGGTCGTACTTGCGCATCATCTCCTCTACATCGGCGGCAGTGCCGGTCGACATATCGATCTCTTCGGGGTTCCCGGCCTGTGCCTTGGTTGGGTCTTCGGTTTTTTTGCGCTTGAACAGGCCCATAGTCCCTCCTTTCTTGTCTTTGCCTAAGAGTTTCCATCACGGCGCAAAAGGGGGGCCCGGCGGCCGCGCCGGGCCCTCAGAGCGCCAATAAAACCCGCAACCGCAAGAATCGCCTTGATGAAAAAATAAAGGAACGATTCTTGCTTCCGTTGTCGACCGCGCTTGCACATTTCAGTCACTTACTATGGTGTAAGCTCCCTCATTTGCAAGCTTGTTTCCGCGGCTTGCAGGCTTTCTTGGCCCCTGACCAGCCTGCCGGTTTTGGGGGCAGGCTGGGGCCCGGCGGCCACGCCGGGCCCTTTTCCCTTTCTGCCGTTACAAAGCAGCCTGGTCTTTACTTCACCGGCACATCGTACCCCTTTTCGGCAAAGTAGCGGGCCGCGCCGGGGTGGTAGGGCACCGTCGTCACCGAAGCGGCGAAGTCCAGATCGAGCTCGTTGCCCTTGGCGTGGTTGGCGGCAATGGTCTCGGCGTTCTCAAAAATGCCCGAAACAAAGGCGTAAATGGCATCCTCGCTCACGTCGTCCCGCGCGATGACCACCGCGCCCACCGCCACGGTGGTGCAGTCGCTCTCGGTGCCGTAGACGTCGCTGGCGATGATGTACTCAGAATAATAGGGCGAATCAGCAATGAGCGCGTCGATGTGCTCTTCGTCGAGGCTGACGAGGTACACGTCGTTCTGGGCGGCCAGCGTGCTCACGGCGCTGGTCGGCGCGCCCGCCACGATGAAGGCGGCGTCGATCCTGCCGTCCTGCAGGCTCTCGGCGCTGGTGCCGAAGGATTCGTACACGGCGTTGATGTCTTCCTCCACGTCGATGCCATAGGCCGCGAGGATATCCACCGCGTTAAAATACACGCCCGAGCCGGCGTCGCCCACCGAAACAGTCTTGCCGGCCAGGTCTGCCACGCTCTTGATCTCGGGGTCGCAGGTCACGATCTGCACCGGCTCCATGTACAGGGCCGCCACCGTCGAGAAGTTGGTCACCGCGCCGGTCTCGGCAAAGAGGTTGGTGCCGGAATAGGCGTAGGCCATGACGTCGGTCTGTACAAAGCCCATCTCCACGTCCTCGGTCTGCAGGCTTTGGATGTTGGCCTGCGAGCCGCCGGAGGTAATGGCCGTTACCGTCACGCCGCTCGCCTGCGCGGCCAGCACGCTGCCAAAGCCGTAGTAGGTGCCTTCGGCGCCGCCGGTGGCAAAGCGCAGCTCTTCCCCGCCGCTGCAGGCAGCGAGCGAAAGCAGCATCATTGCGGCAAGCAGGATCGAAAACAGTTTTTTCATTGCTACATTCTCCTTCATTTTTATTGTTGTGCAGGGGTTGCAAACATTGCCTTGGTTTTTATTCCTTCTGTTCAAAGGGAAAACGGCCGCTCTTCAGACCAGCCGCAAAACGCTTTCAACTTTTGGAAAAATTTGCGGGGGAAAACAAATACAAAAGAAAGATGATAAAGATACTATAAAGGAAATTCCGGATTTTTGCAAGCACAAGCGTCGTTTCGTTCACACCTGCCCTCATCTTGCGCACTGCGGCCGAACCGCTTACCGGCGCGGCGGCAAACAGCCGCCGCAACCGCCTTGCCGCTGGCGCGCAGTAAAAAAACAAGCCGCTGCCCCAGCGTGTGGGAAGGGCTTGTTTTTAGCAGGCCCGCCTTCTTTTCGCGCTCCTTTATGCCTGGGGCATTGGGGGCTTCCCTTCCCCAAACAGCGCGGCGGCAGCGGCCCGTACCGCCGCCAAATGGCGCGGGTCTTCCAGCGCGCAAAACAGCGCCTCCATGTTGTCGTCGCT
>CALWSW010000086.1 GCA_944384305.1 uncultured Christensenellaceae bacterium | reverse complement strand
CCATCGGCAAGCGCTACCGCCGCCAGGACGAAGTCGGCACGCCGTTCTGCATCACCGTCGACTTCGACACCCTGGAAGACGATACCGTTACCGTGCGCGTCCGCGACTCCATGGAACAGGTGCGCATGAAGGTCTCGGAGCTTGTGGCTTACATCGAGGAGAAGTGCGAGTTCTGAGGGTAAAGCAGAGGCCATTGGTTTCGCTGTTTTTGCAAAAGAGCCAGCAAAGAAAACGCTTTGCTGGCTCTTTGCTGTTTTGGCAAAAACAGTGCGGCAAGCAGAAAACACGGCTTGACACAAAAAGACTACGATGGTAAACTTTAAAAAAGGCTACAATAGTAAACTATAGAGGAGCCATGAACGACAACGCAAAAAAAATACAGGATGCCGAGCTGGAGGTCATGCAGGCGCTGTGGAAGGCCGAAGGCCCTGTGCCGCTCATCGACATCCGGCGGGCGCTTTCCGCCAAGTGCGGGTGGGAGGATTCCACCGTCAAAACACTGCTGCGTCGGCTGTGCGCCAAAGGGGCGGTGAAGCTGGAGCGCCGCGGCGTGTACCGGGCGGTGGTCACAGAGCAGGAATACAGCCAGTGGTCGACCAAAAACTTTTTGAGCAAGGTGTTTGAAGGGAGCGCGAAGAAGCTGGTCGCTTCGCTTCTTTCCAGCGGCGAGCTGAGCGAAGCCGACCTTGCCGAACTCTTCGCCATGTTCAACCGGGAGGAGCACAAATGAAAGAAGCGCTGTGGGGCCTTTTGTCTCTCTCGCTCTCTGGGGCGGTGCTGACGCTTTTGCTGCTCGTTTTGCTGCCGCTCATCAAGCGAAGGGCCAGCAAGGCCTTTTCTTACTATGTGTGGCTGCTGGTAGCGCTGCGGCTCCTGCTGCCCGTTGGGTATGGTGTCGGGCTTTCCGGCTTGCTCCCAAGCGATGCTGGGGAAGCGGGGCGGGCGGCGGAAGCGCCTTTGCAGGCAGAGGAAGCGCAGGGCAGCACCCCGGCAGAACATGCGCAGGGAAGCGCGCCGGACACGCCGGGGGCGTGGGAAGAAGAGAGCCCCAGCCTTTCGGTTGTGGAACACCTGGCCGGGCCTCAAACCAATGACGGCCTCGACGACCTGGACACTTGGCTTTCGGTTGTGGAACACCTGACCGGGCGTCAAACCCCAGCGGCCGAAAGGTCCGCAGCAAAGGGGGAAGCGACTGCCGTGCTGATCTTTGGGGTGTGGGCGGCGGGCGCTGCGGGCGTTTTGGTTTGGCACGCCGCGGCTTACGCGGCTTTTTCCCGAAAGATCCGGAAATCGCTGGGCGAACCGCCGCCCGAATATCTCGAGGCGTTAAAAGGGCTGGAGCCAAAGAAAAATTTGCGCCTGGCCTGCAGCAGTTATGCAGAAGCTCCCGTGCTCGTCGGCCTGTTTCGCCCTGTGATCGTTTTGCCGCGGAAAACAGACGCCGTGTGGAAAACAGAGGGCGCGCTCGCAGCTGTCCTCCAGCACGAATTGACCCACGCCAGAAGGCTCGACATCGCCTGCAAGTGGCTGTTTTTGTTGGCAGCGGCCCTGCACTGGTTCAACCCCCTGGCGCATCTGGCCCGGCGCCGCGCGGACCGCGCCTGCGAGCTTTCCTGCGACGAAGCGGTCATTCAGCGCATGGACGGCGCCGGGCGGAAAAACTACGGCAATCTGCTGCTGCAGCTGGCGGCCGCGCCTGCGCGGCGGGCGGCAGGCATGGCGATGGCCCTGAGCGAGAGCAGGCGCAAAAAAGAGCTGAAGGAAAGGCTGGGCGGGATCATGACATACAAAAAAACGACGCGCGCCGCAAAGGTGCTGATGCTTTTGCTTGCCGCGGCGCTGGCCTGCTGCGCCTGCGCGGTGGCGGACCTGGGCGAAAATGGGGCAGACGAGGCCCGAAACCAACTAAAAGAAGTGGGCATTGCGCCGTATGTGCTGACCGCAGAGCAGGAGGAGCTCTTGACGATCCTGATGCGGCGCGTCGACATAGGGATCTTTGCCTACAACGGGCCGGAGGAGGCCATCACCATGAACATCCGCCTCTATGAATTGGGGCCTTCCGGCTGGGAAGAGACGGAAAAGGGCGGATTGTCGATCGGGACAGAGCGCGAACCCGTCGACCGGCTGACCGGTGTTTTTGCGGTGCAGCTGCGCGAAGACCGTGGGATCGACCTGTATGTGGACAAAATGGCGGCCTATCGATGGGACCCGCCGGAGGAATTGGAAGAGACTTATGCAGCGGTGTGGAAGGGATTTTTGCAGGAGTTTTGTAAGGCCGAACTGAACGCCGAGATCCCGGTTGTGTTGATAGCGTATACCAATGAAACCAGGTTCGAAATGAGCCAAATGCCGCAGCTGCAGGATTATTTTGCACCGGAAAATCTTTCTGGCAATGAGATTGTGCAGGTCATCACGGTGGAATTTACCGAAAATGTGTTGTAAAAACGGGGCCGGCCGCCCGCAAGAAGGTGCGGAAGAACTGAGGGCGTTAAATTTCCGAAAAAACGGCGGCTTCGATTTTTCAAAGCCGCCGTTTTTTCATGGGCCTGTCAAGCAGAGCGATGGACCAGCAGCGCTGATTCGAGCGGCAACAACAAAAAAACGGGCCCAAGCAGGCCCGTTCAGGCACGGTGCCCTTTTTGTCTGCTAAGGGTAAGCAAACGCTGTTTAAAAGCTTTTATTCTGTTGCCATATCTGCTCGTAACGATAAGGCCGGCAAACAGCATCCCCATCGCCGCACCCTCCGCAAAATCAGAGATCGCCGTCAATACGGCAATTTCATCAAGCTCTGTGTGATTTATTAGTTGGGATACAAACCAAAGAATGGCGCCAACAAGAAAAACAAAGCGGACTCTTTTTAGGTACCGTTCTGTTTGCGTGTTCGTATAGTCGGCAGTCTTCAATAGAGTCTCTTCTAAATTTTTGCCCGTTTTGTCTTCTTTTCTTTCTCCGTCAAGAATCTCTTGCAGATCAACTCCGTAATAGCCGGCAAGTTCAAGTAAAACATCCAGATCCGGCAGGTTATATCCATTTTCCCAACGAGATACCGTTCTGTTAGACACATTAATGATCTCAGCAAACTGTTCCTGTGTAAGCCCCTTTTGGTTCCGCAGTTCTTTCAAAAACGCCCCTGTCTTAATTTGGTCCATTGCGTTTCTCCTTTCAAAAAAAAGCATAGCAGATAACGTTCCGGTTGAAACATGACACAGAGTGAGAATGTGATGGTTCATCACCTGACATGCCATGTCTGCCTATATAGATTTAAAAATAAAAAAGCGGAGCATCATCAAAAGAACGCTTCATATTCTTTATTGATACTTCGCGTGGTCAAGGCGGAGGTATAGGACTTCGGGAACTCAAAAACAAAAGCCGAAGCGAGGTTGGGCATGAACGGGTCCGAGTCGAAAAGAGCTGGCAGAATGAGCGAGAAGTGACTTTATGTAAAAAGCCGCTGCGAACGATCAATCGTCCGCGGCGGCGTGGTCGAGGTGACAGGATTTGAACCTGCGACCTTTTGGTCCCGAACCAAACGCGCTACCAAACTGCGCTACACCTCGAATGCTGGAAAGCTTAGTTATTATAGCGCGGCTGTTCAAAATTGTCAAGCAATAGATAGCCGGAAAGAAGTACAAACGCGCCTGCCTGGCGCTCAGGGGGCGGGCGGCGGCAAAAGGAGCCGCGCATGTTCATTCACAGAAAAACCGGGGGAAAGGGCAGGCGGGCAAAGCAAATGGCGGGCGCCCGAGGAAAGCTTGAGGCCGGGTTGAGAGTTATTTGCATTTTCATGCATTGCAGCCTCAAAAAACTGATAGTGATAATAATATATCAAATTTAAATCTGGAAAATGTGTTGCTTTCATGAAAAAAAGACGATATAATAGGACCAACGATAAGACGATGGGCTGAGAAAAGAGAGCACGAACCCTTATGGTTGTTGTTTGATATTCTGCTTTGTGCCTTCGTCTTTTTTCCTTGCGGAAAGCCCCGGCAAAAGTTTTTTGGGCCTTTCCGGGCACAGCCTTCAGGTTTCCTGCATTCCATTTTTCCATCGTCTCGTTTCTTTGGCCGATCGAGCATTCCCGGTTTTGTAAGTTTGTTGAAAATTCTGCAAAAGAAGGGGGGATCTGCGAGCCGGCACCTTTTCCATGGCAATCGCGGGTAGGGAGAGCCCGTTTATATTGCGCGTATCCGGTATTTTCAGAACACGATTTGTCTTGAGCGGCAAAAATTCAAGGAGGTACATTACATGAAGTACATTATGGCGCTTGACCAGGGGACCACGAGCTCCCGTTGCATTCTCTTCAATAAGAAGGGCGAGATCTGCAGCGTTGCGCAGAAGGAATTCACCCAGATCTACCCCCAGGCTGCGTGGGTAGAGCACGACGCCATCGAGATCTGGAACTGCCAGATCGAAGTTGCCAAGAAGGCGCTCGAGCAGATCGGCGCTTCCGCTACCGACATCGCCGCCATCGGCATCACCAACCAGCGCGAAACCACCGTGGTGTGGGACAAGAACACCGGCGTTCCGGTCTACAACGCCATCGTGTGGCAGTGCCGCCGTACCGCCAGCTTCTGCGACGAACTCGTGGCCGAAGGCTGGACCGACAGGATCCGCAATAAGTGCGGCGTCGTTATCGACCCCTACTTCTCCGGCACCAAGATCCGCTGGATCCTCGAGAACGTGGAAGGCGCGCGCGCCAAGGCCGAAGCCGGCGAGTTGCTGTTCGGCAACATCGACACCTGGCTGATCTGGAACCTCACCAAGGGCAAGGTGCACGTGACCGACTACTCCAACGCTTCCCGCACGATGATCTACAACATCTTCGACCTCAAGTGGGACGAAGAGCTGCTGGCCCGCTTCAACATCCCCGCCTGCATGCTGCCGGAAGTCAAGCCCTCCAGCTGTGTGTACGGCGAGACCGATCCTTCCATCTTCGGCGCTCCCATCAAGATCGCGGGCGCTGCGGGCGACCAGCAGTCCGCTCTGTTCGGCCAGGCCTGCTTCGAACCCGGCATGGCGAAGAACACCTACGGCACCGGCTGCTTCATGCTCATGAACACCGGCACGAAGCCCGTGATGTCCAACAACGGCCTGCTCACCACCATTGCGTGGGGCTGCGACGGCAAGGTCGAGTACGCGCTCGAAGGCTCCATCTTCATCGCCGGCGCCGCCATCCAGTGGCTGCGTGACGAGGTCAAGATGGTCGACACCGCGCCCGATTCCGAGTACATGGCCTCCAAGGTCAAGGACACCAACGGCGTCTACGTCGTTCCCGCCTTCGCCGGCCTGGGCGCTCCCCACTGGGATGCTTACGCCCGCGGCATCATCGTTGGCCTGACCCGTGGCGCCAACAAGTACCACATCATCCGCGCGACCCTCGAGTCGCTGGCTTACCAGACCGCCGACGTCCTCTTCGCCATGGAAGAAGACTCCGGCATCAAGCTGGCTGCGCTGAAGGTCGACGGCGGCGCTTGCGCCAACAACCTGCTCATGCAGTTCCAGGCCGACATCATCAACGCGCCCGTGCTTCGCCCGGTGTGCATTGAGACCACCGCTATGGGCGCTTCCTACCTGGCTGGCCTGGCTGTGGGCTACTGGGATTCCAAGGCCGACGTCGTGGCGAACTGGGCGGTCTCCCGCGAGTTCAAGCCGCAGATGTCGGAGGAAGAACGCGCCGAAAAGCTCAAGGGTTGGAAGCGCGCTGTGGGCCGCTCCCTCAAGTGGATCGAAGCATAACGCTTTACAACCGAATCGCCCGGTGTGCGCCGGCCACTGCCGGCGCGCCCGCCTGGGCGGAAAAGCAATATTGGCTCCCAATAACTGAGATTTGACAAGAGAGTTTGGGCGCGAGAGAGGGCGTTTGGCTTTTGTGCCGCGTCCGCTGTCGCGCCTTCCTCTTGCAATCGTAACAATCTGTTTTCTTTACAGGAAGGGTGGTAATTCAAAATGCGCGATTGTATCATCATCGGCGCCGGCGTGATCGGCAGCGCGATTGCGCGCGAGCTCTCCAAGCGCGAGCTGAACGTGCTGGTGCTCGAACGTCGGGAGGACGTCGCCGACGGCGGCTGCTCCAAGGCGAACACCGCTATCGTCCACGCGGGCTACGACGCCAAACCCGGCACCAACAAGGCCAAGTTCAACGTGCTGGGCAACCCCATGTTCGACCAGCTCTGCGCCGATCTGGAGATCCCCTTCAAGCGCAACACCTCGCTGGTGGTGGCGTTTGAGGGCGACGGCATGCAGGGGATCTACGACCTGTTCGAGCGCGGCCTGAAAAACGGCGTGCCCGATATGCAGATCCTCGACCAGTACACGCTCAGGAAGCTTGAGCCCAACATTGGCCGCACCGCCATCGGCGCGCTGCGCCTCGGCACGGGCGGCATCGTCTGCCCCTATGAAATGACCATGGCGCTGGCCGAAAACGCCTGCGAAAACGGCGTGGAGTTCAAGCTGAACACCGAGGTCACCAACATCGAACGCGCCGGCGACCACTGGGCGGTCACCACCGCCGACGGCACCCGCTACGAGACCAAGACCGTGGTGAACGCCGCGGGCCTGTATTCCGACAAGTTCAACAACATGGTCTCGAACGAAGTGCACCTCGATATCCTGCCCCGCCGCGGCCAGTACTACATGGTGGACAAGGCTTACGAGCACGTGTTCAATGCCACCATCTTCCAGCTGCCCACCGATAAGGGCAAGGGCATCCTGGTCTCCCGCACGGTGGACGGTACGGTGCTGCTCGGCCCGACCGCCGAGGACATCGACGACAAGGAAGACACCCGCACCACCGCCGAGGGCCTGGCGGATGTTCTGGAACACGCCCGCAAGAGCTGGGAAGACATTCCCATGCGCTCCTTCATCGGCAACTTTGCCGGCGTGCGCCCCCGCCCCTCCACGGGCGACTTCCTGCTCGGCGAGCCCAAGGATGCGCCCGGCTTCTTCAACGCCGCGGGCATCGAATCCCCCGGCCTGACCTCGGCCCCCGCCATTGGCCAGTATCTGGGCGACATGATCAGCGACAAGCTCGGCGCCAAAATGAAGGAAAACTTCAACCCCAAGCGCCACGCCATTCCGAAGTTCCGCGAGCTCTCGAACGAAGAGCGCGCCAAGCTCATTGCGGAAGACCCGGCTTACGGCCGCATCATCTGCCGCTGTGAGACCGTTACCGAGGGCGAGATCCGCAACGCCATTCGCCGTCCGCTGGGCGCGCGCAACCTCGATGCGGTGAAGCGCCGCACCCGCGCCGGTATGGGCCGCTGCCAGAGCGGTTTCTGCTCGCCGCGCGTCGTTGAGATTCTTTGCGAGGAACTGGGCCTTGACCCGACCGAGGTCACCAAGTTCGGCGGCGACTCCCAGCTTCTGGTCGGCCGCATCGGAGCCGAAAAGGAGGGGAAATAATCATGCGCGAAGTAGATGTTCTGATCATCGGCGGCGGCCCTGCGGGCCTTGCGGCGGCGGTTGCTGCCAAAGAAGCCGGTATTGACAACCTGTTGGTGCTCGAGCGCGAAGACAAGCCCGGCGGCATTTTGAAGCAGTGCATCCACAACGGTTTTGGCCTGCGGATGTTCGGCGAAGAGCTGACCGGCCCGGAATACGCGCAGCGCTACATCGATAAGGCCGAAGCCCTCGGCGTGCCGATCCAGTGCGACACCATGGTGCTTTCGGTCACGGGCGACCGCGTGGTCACCTCCATCAACCCCGAAAAGGGCCTCGAGCAGTTCCAGGCCAAGGCCATCGTGCTGGCCATGGGCTGCCGCGAACGCCCCCGCGGCGCGCTGGGCATTCCCGGCTGGCGCGGCGCCGGCATCTATTCCGCCGGCACGGCGCAGCGCTTCGTCAACCTCGAAGGCCTCATGCCCGGCCGCAAGATCGTCATCCTCGGCTCGGGCGACATCGGCCTCATCATGGCCCGCCGCATGACCTTTGAGGGCTGCGAAGTCAAGGCCTGCGTCGAGCTCATGCCCTTCTCCAGCGGCCTCAAGCGCAACATCGTGCAGTGCCTGGACGACTACGGCATCCCGCTCATGCTCAACCACACCGTGGTCGACATTGCCGGCCGCGACCGCGTGACGGGCGTGACCATTGCCGAGATCGACCCCAAGACCAAGAAGCCCATCGCCGGCACCGAGCAGTACATCGAGTGCGACACCCTGCTGCTCTCGGTCGGCCTCATTCCCGAAAATGAGCTTTCGACCGGCGCGGGCGTTGACATCAGCCGTTCTACCCAGGGCCCGGTGGTCGACGAGACCCTGGCCACCAGCGTGGAGGGCATCTTTGCCGCCGGCAACGTGCTGCACGTGCACGATCTGGTCGACTTCGTTTCTGAAGAGGCCGCCACGGCCGGCCGCACTGCCGCCGAATACGTCAAGAGCGGCGCCAAGAGCGGCGGCAAGCGCGTGCCTGTGGAAGAAGGCTTTGGCGTGGGCGGCTGCGTGCCGCAGTACATCAACCTCGACGCCGTCAAGGAGCCGGTCAAGTTCATGTTCCGCCCCAGGGATGTTTACAAGGCCGCCCGCATCTGCGTTGACGTCGACGGCGAAGAAGTGCTGCGCGGCAAGCCCCACATGATCATGGCCCCCGGCGAAATGGCGGAACTGACGGTCGACCCCGAAGTGTTCCCCAGCCGCCCGGATATGGGCAAGGTTACCGTTCGTCTGGAGGTGAAATAAGAATGGAACGCGTCATCACCTGCATTGGCTGCCCCATGGGCTGCCAGATCACCGTTACGACCGACGACGCCACCGGCGCGTACGTCAAGAGCGTGGGCTATACCTGCAAAAAAGGCCTTGAGTACTCTCAGGACGAGGTGACCAACCCCACCCGCATGGTGACCTCTGTGGTCCCGGTCAAGGGTTCTGTGACTCCTCTTTCGGTCAAGACCGCGCGCTTTATTCCCAAGAGCAAGATCTTCGACTGCCTCGCCGAGATCCAGAAGGCCGAGGTCACGCTTCCTGTGCACATTGGCGATGTGATCATCCCCAATGTCTGCGATACAGGCATTGACGTCGTAGCTACCCGTAATTTAGAATAAAGAGTAGTGGATGTCGAACGCGCACGGCGCACACTGCGCCGTGCGCGTTTTTGCAAATCACGCGGGAGGGAAGGCCGATGGGAATGAACAAGCAGGAATTGTT
>CALWSW010000085.1 GCA_944384305.1 uncultured Christensenellaceae bacterium | reverse complement strand
CGAACGGTGCAGGGTTGCTTTTCTTTCAGAAAACCTCTGCGAATCTGACAACTAAATTGTCAGATTCGATCAACTAAGTTTTGAAACAGCAGCTGTTCCAAAAACTGTGGCTCCGTACGTCTGTTTTGCAACAGGCCCTGCGGATCCGGCCATTCGATCGCCAGATCCGATCGCGCAAATTCTGAAGCTGCTGTTGTTCTGAAAACCGAGATTCCACGCGCCTGTTTTAGAACGGCCCCATTTCTTACCGTCCAGAAGGGTGATAGTTTCCATGCTCGTCTATTTGCAGATAATAGAGACCGGCGAAGACCGGTCGAAGTTTGAAGAGATCTACCTGAATTACCGCGGGTTGATGTTCCACGTGGCCTATGACATCCTGCGCAATCAGCAGGACGCCGAAGACACCGTGCACAAGGCTTTTGTAAAAATAGCAGAAAACATTCAAAACATTGCGCCGCCCTGTCCAAAAACCAAGGGCTTGGCCGTAGTAATGGTAAAGAACCAAGCCATTGACCTATGGCGGCAGCGCAAAAAACACCCGCAAACAGAGCTGGAACCGGAAGCCGGGTTCCGCTCTTTTTCTGCGCCGGGGGAAGAGGGCCTGCTGGCCAAGTGCATTTTGCAGCTGCCGGAGGCGCAGCGCCAGGTGGTGCTGCTGAAATACCACTACGGTTACTCGCTGCGGGAGATCGCTCACATGATGGGCCGCACACTCGTGTGGGCGCAAAAGGCCGACCAGCGGGCCAAGAAACAGCTGGAACAACTGTACCGGGATGGGGGAGGAGAGCTGTGATTCGGGAAGATGTGCTGCAACGGGCCGCGGGTTTGGCGAACGACGCCCTGGTGGCTGCGCTGGAACAGGGGTACGACCCTTTGGCGCAGCACGAGTTTTCTGCGGGGTTTGAACAGAAGATGCGGCGGCTGATGCGCTGCGCGGCCGTGCGCGCCTTTTTGCTGCGGGCGGCGCAGTGCGCGGCCTGCCTTTTGCTGGCCCTGTTTGTGGGCGGCAGCGTGCTGCTTTCGGTAAACGGCGAAGCCCGCGCCGCCTTTGCGGGGTGGGTCAAAGAGCTTCGGGACAGTTTCTTTGTGTACGATTACGAGGGGAGCGCCATGCCCGGCGCAGAGCCGGTGGAGTATGAACTGGGCTGGCTGCCGGAGGGGTATACGGAGTATTCGGTTGATGTTCAGCAAGAAGGCATAGTTAGTAAAACATATATAAACTCAGAAAATAAGTTCCTGATTTTTAGCTATATTTACAACCCTAATGGTATTAGTTGGGTGACAGAGGCTGATACTGTCATTCAAAAACAAATTACTGTTAATGGTAGCCCAGCTAATATTTTACTTTCTCAAGAAGAAAAAAACTCTAATTCGATTTTATGGAGCCCTACAAATAGTAATGTAGTATTTAGCATCTCGGCTTTCATGGATGAAGAAGAATTACTGGCTCTTGCTGAAAGTGTAACTAAAACTAAATAAAAAATTTTCCATCTTTGTCCAAAATCTCGCTTTATTAACGTATAAGATATTGAACCATTAATTTTCTCAGCAAAAGGAGGTTAGTATTTTGAGAACGAGAAAAAGGTTGTTGATATGGCTCCTCATTGCCATTATGTTGCTCATCCCTATTTCTGCTTCTGCTGCATCGGCAAGAACCCCACAAGCTATATTGCGACTAACTTTTGATGACACTCAAGCGAATTGCAGTGTACTCATCACTGGAAACTATGCAACAGACCTCATTTCTGTCACTATGGAATTGAAACAAGGCAGCAAAACGATCGATACCTGGAGTTCTTCAGAATACGGAATACTGTCCCTCGTCGAGACAGCTCCCGCTGAAAAGAACAAGACCTATACCCTCTTTGTTACCTACTCGATCAACGGCGTGACGCGGCCCACTATTTCCAACACGCAGCTCAATTACTGACGCTCCCTTTTTCTCCCTTGCTCTGCGGGGGAATGGGGCCAACGCCCTTTTCCCCCCTTTTTGCACCTTCCACGGAAACTATTTTACAGAATAGGAAGTGCACTTCCTGGAAGCACAGTTCCTATCTGGGTAAGATTTCCATAGAACCTGTCGAAAAATGGAGATCTTTGAAATGGGTATTTTGAACTACAAACAACTGTTAAAGGAACTGTTCTGCGGCCATTTGCGCCGCTTTCGCCAGCGCATGGAGCTTTCGCAGGACGAAATGGCAGAACGGCTGCGCGTCAGCAGCCGCGCCTACGGCGACCTGGAACGCGGCAAATACTGCTTTTCTGCCGTGGCGCTGCTTTTCTTTTTTTCGCAGCTTCCCGAACGCGAAGTTCTGGAACTGCTGAAGGTTTTTGTAAAAAAAGCCCAAGCTTTGGAGAACCAAGATGCAGCCTGAACCTGATGTTGTGATCTCGGGGGTCCGCGACCTTCTGTATCAAATGGGCATTACGGCCAACTACGCCGGATTCTTTCACACGTCCTACGCCGCCTGGCTCGTGGTAGAAGAGCCGCAGCGGCTGCGGCTGGTGACCAAGACCCTGTACCCGCAGGTGGCCCTGCACTACGGCACGAACTGGCGGTGCGTAGAAAGGAACATCCGCACGGCGGTGCAGATCGCCTGGGACCGCAACCGCCCGCTGCTGGAAAATCTGGCCCGCCGGCCGCTTGTAAACCGGCCGAGCGCCTCGCTCTTTTTGGCCATCCTCACTTCGCCCTTTCCCATGGGCCCAGTGTGAGCGGCAACAACCTTGGGGCATTTTAGCAGCCTGTGTTTTGCAGGCTGCTTTTTCTTTGCAGGCGGGTATTGCGCTTGCCCCCTTTTCCTTCCGCGCTGCCCGCCCTCTTTTCCCCTTCTCCTCTGCTTCCTTCAAGCGCTGCCCTGTAACGCAAACACGTCTTTTTGCCGTTTGGTCACAAATCAGAGAAAATTTGTTTACAATTTCTTCCTTGAAATCCCCCCTTTTTTTCTGTATGATACAGCAAAAAGAAGGGCTGTGTTGCCCTGTTTGCCCGTATTTTTTGAGTTTTCGCCGTTCTTTTTCCCTTTCCCGCCGTTTTTATCATGCCTGCGCGACCGGCCCACCTCGTTTGCCCTTTTTAGCATCACCCGCAGCACATCAAAAGGAGGGATTGCCATGAAGAAATTTTTGTGCGCGCTGCTGCTCGCCGCCCTGCTGTGCGGGCTGTTTGCGCAGACCGCCGGGGCGGAGATCGCGGCTATAGACACCACCCGGAACTTTGCCGATTCTTTTGCCGCCGGGTGGCGGGAGGCGATCCTGGCCGGGGAAGACATCGGCGTGGTGCTGGAAGTGCGGCTGACCGACCTTGAGTATCCCTACTGCTTGAGCGATATCGACGACCCGGTGCAGGAGGCCACCGACCCCGAGGTGCTGACCCCCCGGGTGGTGACCTTCTCGGTGAGGACCTGCCTGTACGGCGAATTTGAGGGCGAAGAGCTCACGCTGGTGTGCAGCGGCGAGCGGGCGCTGGCGCTTTCGCGCGATATTTGGTACGTCGCCCGGGTAAAGAACCAGCCGCCCCAGCTTGCCGACCGCCGGGGCGACGGGACTTTGCCCGAAGAACTGGCGGGGGATTGGACGCTGTATGAAATTTTCCCCGTGCTGGGCAGCACCGTTTACGTGCCGGTCGGCTACAGTTCGGACCTTGGCCTTTATTTGGAAGATGGGGTCACGGAGACCATCGTAGAGCTTGAAGAACCCCATGTGCCGACCGCCCTCATCACCGGCAATCGGGTGAATGTGCGCGCCGGGGCGGGCGCTTCCTTCCGCAGCTTGGGGAAAGTGAATGAAGGCGACGTGGTGGTGCTGCTGGGAACGGAAGGCAGGTGGGTACACATCCTTTACGACGGCATGAAAGGCTACGTGTGGGACGCTTACGTTTCGTATTCTTAACGCCAAAGCGCAGCGCCGCCTGCAAAACCCCGGTTTGACTGGCCCTGCGCCCTTGACCCCGACGCATAAGGAGGAGCCATGAGTGGATTTTTTGGACATTGGGTGAATATCATTTTGCCCTATCTGCTCCCCTCGCTGTTTGCGCTGGTCTTTTTGATTGCGGGGCATATGGCTGTGGCCTACGTGTTTAGCCGCCCGGCCGGAAAGGAAGAATTCCGCTGGCTTAAAAACACCGGGCTGGTGGCGAACGCCCTTTGCACCGTTCACATGATAGGGCTGATCGTGCTGGCCATCATTTACGAGTACCTTTGCGCCGACGCTGCCATCCTTGCCGCGCTGCTGCTTCTGCTGGCGCACTACCTCATTTTAAAGCGCCGGGAGCAGAAAAAAGCGCTGCTCTTTGAGCGCATCCTGGCGGCGCTGAGCGGCCTGTTCCTGCTGTATCACGCGGGCCTCATAGCCTTTTAGCGCGAAATGACGTCTCCTGATCCGCCCGGCCCGTGTTTTCCCCTTTTTTGCAAATTCGCCCGGCAAAACACTTTACGCCAAACCACACCAAAGGAGGGACCTTTATTATGAAGAAATTTTTGTGCGCGCTGCTGCTCGCCGCGCTGCTGTGCGGGCTGTTTGCGCAGGCCGCCGGGGCGGTGGAATACGAGCCAGGCAGCACCACGGAGCGCTTTGAAGGCGCCCGCGTTGTGAGCGAATGGCGCGAGCTTTTGGCCATGGGCGAAGATCTGGGCGCGGTGCTTTATGTGCGCGCCGAAAGCTGCGAGCCGCTGCTAACGGACGGAACGCCCAGTGCGCCGGATGAAAACGGCCACCAGCTCACCGCCGCCCGCTTTGCCGTGCTGGGCTGCCTGTGGGGAGAATACGAGGGGGCTACGCTTTCGCTCACCGCCCGCATCGCCCCCGACGCCCTGGCGGTGGGGCAGTGCTACGTGATCCGCGTGACCGGCGCGCCGCCCGCGCTGGCCGGCCCCGGCGGCGAACCGCTGGCGCCGGAAGAGGCCGGGGAATGGACGCTAACAGACATTCTGCCGGTCGCGGGGAATGTGGTTTACGTGCCCGCCGGCTATTACTGGGACCTGCGCGGCTTTTTGCACCAGGACGATGCGGCCCTGCTGCCCTCGCCGGACGCCGAAGGGCGGACCGAAGACCTTCCCCTGAGCGCCGGCGCCCAAGCGCTGCACACCGCCGCGGCCACCGCTCAGCCGCAGACCGACGGCACGCTGCTTTTGCCGGACGGCACTGTTTTGCAGCCGGACAACGAGCAGATCCGCCGGCAGCTGGCGGCGCAGGCGCAGTACGCCGCCATCCTCGCCGCGCTCTCTCAACCCGGTTCCAGCCCCGGCAGCCCGCCCGTGATGCCGGAATATTACGGCGGCGGCTACCTGAACGAGGAAGGCAACCTGACCGTGGTGGTGACCGACGATTCCCCCGCCGTGCTCGACGCGCTGCGCAGGGCCGCGCAAAACCCCGCGCTTGCCTTTGTAACGGGGCGGTTTTCCTACAACGACCTCATTGCCGCCCGGGATGAGATCGCCGCCCGCCTGACGCGGGAGCTGGCCCAAGAGCTGGGCGTGGCGGAGTATTACCTGAGCGAACAGGAAAACCGCGTGGTCGTGGGCGTCAAGGGCCTGACCGAAGAAAAGGAAGCGGCCTTTAGAAAACAGGTGTGCGGCCGCGAGGAATTGGCATTTGCTTCGCTTCCCGACAGCTTTGAGGTGGAGGACATTCCCGAAGGCACCGAAGAGGTGCTGATCACCACCGAACGGTTTGAAGGCACCCTGGCTAGCGGTTGGCGGCAAATGCTGCAGCGCGGCGAAGAGCTTGGCAGCGTGTTGTACGTGCGCGCCGAAAGCTGCGGACCGCTCGAACTGCAGGACGAGGCGGGCGGAAACTACATCCTCGCCGATTCCGCCGGCAACGAGCTGCGGCTGGCCCGCTTTGCCGTGCTGGAGACGCTGCACGGCAGCTGCGCGGAAAGCGAGCTTTCGCTGCTGGCCTACGACGCGCCCGACCGCTTTGCCGCAGGGCAGACCTACGTTATCCGCGTGATGGCCCAGGCGCCCGAGCTTCCCCCGGAAGCGGACGCCCTGCCCGCCGCTTTGCCGGAAGCGCTGGGAGACTGGCGGCTTTGCGAAGCCCTGCCGGTCGTGGATGATTTTGTGTACCTGCCCACCGGCTTTTACTGGGACCTGCCCCTGTACCTGAAAGCGGGGCAAAACGCCCCCGCGCCCGAAGAAACGGCCGCCGCCATCACCGGCAACCGGGTGAACGTGCGCGCCGGGGCGGGCACTTCCTACCGCAGTTTGGGGAAGGTGAACAAGGGCGATACCGTTACCCTGCTGGGCACGGAAGGCAAGTGGGCGCGCATTGCCTGGAACAACGGCGAAGGCTACGTGTGGCACGCTTACGTAAAACCGTTGTGACCTGCGCCCGCGACTCCGCACTGCAAAATACCGGCCACAAAAGGAGCCCCCGAACGGTTTCTATCGTTCGGGGGCTCCTTTTTGTTGTGCGGCAAAGGAAGGGGCCGGGGCCTCAATCCTCGGCCATATCGTCTATTTTATCCTTGAGTTTTTCAAAAAAACCCTTTTTGCCCTTGGGCTCTATTTTGCGGCCGGACTCTTCTTCAAATTCCACCAGCAGGCGCTTCTGCTTTTCGCTGAGGCGCTTGGGCACTTCGACCTTGAGCTTGACGTACAGGTCGCCCTTGCCGTTCTGGCGCAGGCGCTGGATGCCCCTGCCGGGGATCTTGACGGTGGTCTCGGGCTGGGTGCCGGGCTGCACGTCGTAAGTGGTGTCGCCTTCCAGCGTGGGGATGGCGATGGTCTCGCCCAGCGCGGCCGTGGCAAAGGAAATGGTCTTGTCCAGGTACAGGTCGTACCCCTTGCGCTTGAAGAGCTTGTGGGGCCGCACATGGATGACCACGTACAAGTCGCCCGCCGGGCCGCCCCTGCGCCCCGGCTCGCCCTGGCCGCCTAAAGAAATGGTCTGCCCGTCGTCGATGCCGGCCGGCACGTTGACGGTGATGCTGCGGGTGCGGTTGACCCGCCCGCGGCCCCGGCAGCTGGGGCAAGGCTCGTCGATGACGGTGCCTTCGCCCTTGCAGTTGGGGCAGGTGGTCATTTGCGACACCTGGCCAAAGATGGAATTCTGCACGCTGCGCACCACGCCCGAGCCGTTGCAGTGCGGGCAGGTGTGCACCTTGGTGCCGTCCTTGGCGCCGGTTCCCTTGCAGGCCTCGCAGTTTTCGCTGCGCTGGATGCTGAAGGTCTTTTTGCCGCCAAAGGCCGCCTCTTCAAAACTGATGGTCAGATCGTAGCGCAGGTCGTTGCCCGGCTCGGGGCCGTTGCGGCGGGCGCGCGAACCTCCGGCCGCCCCGCCGAAGAAGGAGTTGAGGATGTCGTCGAACCCGCCAAAGCCCCCGAACCCGCCAAAGCCGCCCGAGCTGTAGCCGCCGCCCGCGCCGGCGCTCTGGTCGAACGCGGCGTGGCCGAACTGGTCGTACTGGGCGCGCTTGGTGTCGTCGGAAAGCACCTCGTAGGCCTCGTTGACCTCCTTGAACTTGGCCTCGGCCTCTTTGTCGCCGGGGTTCATGTCCGGGTGGTATTTTTTGGCCTGCTGGCGGAAGGCCCTTTTGATCTCGTCGGCCGAGGCGTCCTTTTTAACGCCGAGCACCTCGTAATAATCTCGTTTTTCTGCCATTGCTTCTCCTGCCTGTCAGGGCAAAAACGGCCAAAAGAGCCGCTTTCGGGCACTTTGACAGGGGCTCTCCCTCACATTGGGAAAGCCCCTGTTTGTGCCTTAGCGGCGCAAGGCCGTTTTGCCCGCCGCGCCCCCGCGCCCAAAAGGGCACGGGCCGCGGGCCGAATTTTTAGTGCACTTCGTAGTCGGTGTTGACCGTGCCGTCGGGGTTGGTGCCGCCGTTGTTCTGACCGTCCTGCCCGCCCTGGGCGTTCTGCTGGGCCTGGGCCTCGGCGGCCGCCTGCTGGTAGATCTTGCCGAACACGTCGTAGCTCACCTGGGTCAGCTTTTCGGTCTGGTCCTTGATGGCCTGGGTGTCGGTGCCGGCAGAAGCGGTCTTCAGCGCCTCGATCTCGGTTTGGATCTTGGCCTTTTCGTCGTCAGAGATCTTGTCGCCCAGTTCCTTTAAGGACTTCTCGGTGGTGTAGATCATCTGGTCGGCGTGGTTGCGGATCTCGACCTCTTCCTTGCGCTTCTTGTCTTCCTCGGCAAACTGCTCGGCTTCCTTCACGGCCTTGTCGATCTCGGCGTCGGTGAGGTTGGAAGAGGCGGTGATGGTGACCTGCTGCTGGTTGCCCGTGCCCAGGTCCTTGGCCGAAACGTGCACGATGCCGTTGGCGTCGATGTCGAACGTCACTTCGATCTGCGGCACGCCGCGGGGCGCGGGCGCGATGCCGGAGAGCGTGAAGCGGCCGAGGGTCTTGTTGTACTGCGCCATTTCGCGCTCGCCCTGCAGCACGTGGACTTCGACCGAGGTCTGGCCGTCGGCCGCCGTGGAGAAGATCTGGCTCTTCTTGGTGGGGATGGTGGTGTTGCGCTCGATGAGCTTGGTGAACACGCCGCCGTAGGTCTCGATGCCCAGCGAAAGGGGCGTGACGTCGAGGAGCAGGATGTCCTTCACCTCGCCGCCCAGCACGCCTGCCTGAATGGCCGCGCCGATGGCCACGCACTCGTCGGGGTTGATGCCCTTGAAGGGGTCCTTGCCAGAAATGTTCTTCACCGCTTCCTGCACGGCGGGAATACGGGAGGAACCGCCCACCAGAATGACCTTGTCGATGTTGGCGGCCGTCAGATTGGCGTCGCGCAGGGCGGTGCGCACGCAGGCGATGGTCTTATCCACCAAGTCGGCGGTCAGCTCGTTGAACTTCGCCCGGGTGAGGGTGACGTCCAAATGCTGCGGGCCGTTTTCGTTCATGGTGATGAAGGGCAGGTTGATGTTGGAGGTCATGGTGCCCGAAAGCTCGATCTTGGCCTTTTCGGCCGCTTCCTTCAGGCGCTGCAGGGCGTTGCGGTCGTTGCGCAGGTCCACGCCGTGGGACTTTTTGAACTCGTCGGCCACGTAGTCGATGATGCGCTGGTCGAAGTCGTCGCCGCCCAGGCGGTTGTTGCCGGCGGTGGCCAGCACTTCGAACACGCCGTCGCCGATCTCGAGAATGGACACGTCGAACGTACCGCCGCCCAGATCGTACACCAGGATCTTCTGGTTGGTGTCTTTGTCGAGCCCGTAGGCGAGCGATGCCGCCGTGGGCTCGTTGATGATGCGCAGCACCTCAAGGCCGGCGATCTTGCC
>CALWSW010000084.1 GCA_944384305.1 uncultured Christensenellaceae bacterium | reverse complement strand
TGGCACTGAGGTGCGGCCATGGGGTTCACGCACATTGACGCAAAGGGCGACGCCGTGATGGTGGACGTGGGCCACAAAAATGTGACCTCCCGCCGGGCGGTGGCCACAGGCCGCATTGCCATGAGCGCGGAGTGTTTTGCCATGGTGGCCGAAGGCCGCGCCAAAAAGGGCGACGTGCTGGGCGTGGCCCAGGTGGCGGGGATCATGGGCGCCAAGCGCACCGCCGGGCTCATTCCGCTCTGCCACACCCTGATGCTGACCAAAGTGGGGCTGGAGTTTACGCTGAGGCCCGAGACCAACGAGATCGAGGCGCTTTGCACCGTGGCCTGCGACGGCAAGACCGGCGTGGAAATGGAGGCGCTGACCGGCGTAACGGTCGCGCTTTTGACGGTGTACGATATGTGCAAGGCCGTGGACAAGCGCATGGTCATTGGGCCGGTGCACCTGGTGGAAAAGCAGGGCGGCAAGAGCGGCGACTTTAGGTTTGAGGAAACGAAATGAAGGATCAATTCCAGCGGAATATCGACTATTTGCGCGTGTCGGTCACCGACCGGTGCAATTTGCGCTGCAAGTACTGCATGCCAAACGGCGTCTGCCCCGTCACACACGAAGAGGTGCTGCGCTACGACGAGGTTTTGCGCCTGGTTCGGCTGTTTGCCAGGCTCGGCATCACCCACGTGCGGGTGACGGGCGGCGAACCGCTGGTTCGTAAAGACGTGGTGGAGCTGGTGGCCGGCCTCAAGCAGACCGAGGGCATCCGCACGGTCTCCATGACCACCAACGGCACGCTGCTGCCCAAGTTTGGGGAAGAGCTGCAAAAAGCCGGGCTGGATTCGGTGAACATCAGCCTGGATACCACCGATGAAGACTTGGCCGCTGCCATCACCGGCCAAAGCGGCGTGGTGGCGCTGGTGGAAGAAAGCGTGGCGCTCATGCAGCGCCTGAACATCCCGGTCAAGCTCAATGCCGTACTGCTCAAAGAGACCGAAGCCAGCATGGCCAATGTGGCGAGGTTTGCCGAGCGCGGCGTGCCGGTGCGCTTCATCGAGCTCATGCCCATCGGCTCGGGCGCGGGCATGGCGGGGCTTTCTTCCGCCGAAGCGCTTTTGGCCCTTCGGCGGGCTTACCCTGACCTGCACCCGGCCAAAGAGCACCTGGGCTTTGGCCCGGCCCGCTATTTTGAAAGCGCGCGGCTCAAGGCTCCCATCGGGCTCATCGATGCCGTCAGCCACCGTTTCTGCGCGAGCTGCAACCGCGTGCGCCTCACCAGCACGGGCGTGCTCAAGCCCTGCCTGTGCTTCGACGAGGGGCGCGCGCTCGCGCCGCTGCTGCGCGGCGGCGCAGATGACGAAGCGCTGCTGTTTGCCATGCGGGCCTGCATTTACAAAAAGCCCCTGCAGCATTGCTTTGACGCGCCCGAGGGCGTGACCGAACACAAACTGATGTCTCAGATCGGAGGTTGAGGATACCATGGGAACCGTGCTTGCCGTTTGCACCAGCGAAAAGAAGGGCGTGCAGAAGCGCGACGTTGGAAAGGCCACGTTTGTAAAGGATTGGGGCATAGAAGGCGATGCCCACGCCGGCAAGTGGCACCGGCAGGTCAGCCTGCTGAGCGCCGACAAGATCGACGATTTCCGCGCCAAGGGCGCCGAGGTGGTGTTTGGCGACTTCGGCGAAAACCTGGTGGTGCGGGGCTTTGATTTTCGCAGCCTGCCGGTGGGCACGCTGCTGCGCTGCGGCGAAGTGCTGCTGGAAATGACCCAGATCGGCAAGGAGTGCCACAGCCACTGCGCCATTTACCAGACCATGGGCGACTGCATCATGCCCCGCGAGGGCGTGTTTGCCCGGGTGCTGGAAGGCGGCGTCATTCAGAACGGCGACGAAATGGTCATTGAGGAACGGGTGGGCAAGCGCCCCTACCAGGCGGCGGTCATCACCCTTTCCGACAAGGGCGCCCGCGGCGAGCGGGAGGACAAGTCCGGTCCGGTCATCGTCGAGCGGCTGGAAGAGGCCGGCTACGAAGTGGCCGAAACGCTGCTGCTGCCCGATGGCCCGCTGCCCTTGAAGGCGCAGCTCATTCGACTGTGCGACCAGCGCCAGCTCGATCTGATCCTGACCACCGGCGGCACGGGCTTTACCCCGCGCGACCAGACCCCCGAAGCCACCCTGGCGGTGGCCGAGCGGCAGGTGCCGGGCATTGCAGAAGCCATTCGCGCCTATTCCATGCAGATCACCCGCCGGGCGATGTTTTCCCGCGGGGTGGCGGCCATTCGCGGCAAGACCCTGATCGTCAACCTGCCCGGCAGCCCCAAGGCCGTACAGGAGAGCCTGGACGCCTTTTTGAGCGACCTGCCCCACGGGCTGGACATGCTGCGCGGCGAAGGCGCCGAGTGCGCGAGAAAGTAACGGGGACCACAAGTTAGATCGTTTGGGACGCCTGCCGGTTTTTCCGGCGGGCGTCTCGCAAAACAGACGTGCCGCAAAAGCGCAGACCGCGGCGGCAGATTTTTATTGCTTATTTTGCTCATTTGCCTTTCGACCGCTGCTGCGGGCGCGCCCTTTTTTCGGCCCGGCAGCGAAAAAGGCGCACAGGCCCCGCTTTTGAACAAAGTAAAAGGCGGGAAAAACGGGCAGAAAAGGGCCCGTTTTCAGCCCCAAGGTGCGCCCAGACGAAGGGGGCGAAAGCCCGCGAAGCAGGCGGCGGCCTGTTTTGCAGCCGCTCCAATCGTTTCCCGGCGGGCGGCCCGCCCGGCCAAGGACTCATGTTCGGCTGAAACACGTAAAGCCGTGTGAAGCATAAATTTTGCGAACAGCAAGAAAGAAGGCAAGAACATGAAACAACTCAAAACTCCCCTTGCACTGTTGCTGGCGCTCGTGCTGGCGCTGAGCCTTGCGGCCTGCTCGAGCGAGCCGGCGGCAGATGGCGACGCCGGCGACGAGGTCGAACTGGTGGTGTTTGCGGCGGCTTCCATGACCGAGACCCTCACCGAGATCTCGGAACTGTACAAAGAGGTTGCCCCGAACGTCACGCTGGTGTTCAACTTCGACTCTTCCGGCACGCTTAAGACCCAGATCCAGGAAGGCGCCGACTGCGACCTTTTCATCTCGGCCGGCCAGAAGCAGATGGACCAATTGGACATTGCGGCCGACCCCTCGGTCAACACCGAAGGATTGGATTTTGTCGATGGAAACAGCCGCATCGACCTGCTGGAGAACCGCGTGACGCTGTGCGTGCCCGAGGGCAACCCTGCCGGCATCGAAAACTTCGACGGCCTGGCCGAAGCGCTGCAGAACGACGACATCCTCTTCTGCATGGGCAACAGCGACGTGCCTGTGGGTCAGTACACCCAGCTGATTTTTGACTATTACGGCCTGAACGAAGAAGAACTGGCCAACGCCGGCAAGATCACCTACGGCACGAACGTGAAGGAAGTGACCACGCAGGTGAAGGAAGGCAGCGTGGACTGCGGCGTGGTGTACTGCACCGATGCCTACAGCGACGGCCTGACCATTGTGGACTACGCCACGGCCGAAATGTGCGGCCAGGTGATCTACCCCGCTTCTGTGCTCAAGACTGCCGCCCATCCCGAGGAAGCTCAGGCATTTTTGGACTACCTAGGGACCGACGAGGCCATGGCTGTGTTCGAGGCCGTGGGCTTTGCGCCGGTAGCATAACGGGCGTTTTCGCACACGGGGCGTTTTGCCCTTTTGTGCGCGGTGTTTGCCCTTCGCCCGGGCAAAAAGCCCCCGCGCGATCTCGCTTTGCGTTCGTGCGGGGGCCCCGGCCGCGTTTTGCAGCGCGGCCAGGCGAACGACGCAAAACGCGAAAAACAGGCGAGGCTTGTCTTTTGTGAACTCCGATGGAAGCTGGCAGGCCGCAGGGAGAATTTGCCTTGCGGCGTTGGAGGAATTTCGTTTGGATTGGTATCCGCTTTGGAACTCCCTGCGCATCGCGGCGATCAGCTCGGTGCTGGTGTTCTTTTCGGGCATTTTTGCGGCGTATTACGTTGCAAAGCTGCCCAGGGCGATCAAGGGCGTGTTGGACGTCGTCCTCACGCTGCCCATGGTGCTGCCCCCCACGGTGGTGGGCTATTTTCTGTTGCTGCTCTTCGGCGTCAACCGGCCGCTGGGCATTTTGCTGGGCCAAATCGGCATCCGCTTTGTGATGACCTGGTACGGCGGCATCCTCACGGCGGCGGTGGTGGCCTTTCCGCTCATGTACCGCACCGCCCGCGGCGCGTTCGAGAGCTTCGACAATACCCTGGCCTATTCCGGCCAGACGCTGGGGCTTTCCAACACCTACATCTTCTGGCGTATCCGAATGCCCTACTGCCGCCAGGGCATTCTGGCCGGCACGGTGCTGGCCTTTGCCCGCGCTTTGGGCGAATACGGCGCCACCAGCATGCTCATTGGCTACACGCCCGGCAAAACCGCCACCATTTCTACCGCGGTGTACCAGTACTGGCGCACCAACGACGAGCAGAGTGCCTTTTTGTGGGTGATGATCAACCTGGCCATTTCGGCCGTGGTGTTGCTGGCCGTCAACATGCTGGAGAAGAAAAACGGGCGGAAGGGGGCGCGCAGATGAGCCTTGTGGTCGATATTCAGAAGGACTTCGGCGGTTTCCGGCTGAATGTTCAGTTCGAGGCCCAAGAGGGCATCATGGGCATTCTGGGCGCTTCGGGCTGCGGCAAGAGCATGACGCTGCGGTGCATCGCCGGGGTGGAAAAGCCGGACGCCGGGCGCATCGTACTCGACGGCAGAACGCTCTACGACAGCGCACGGCGCATCAATGTAAAGCCCCAGGAGCGGCAGGTGGGTTACTTGTTTCAGAACTACGCCCTGTTTCCCAACATGACCGTGCGGCAGAACATTCTGTGCGGAATGCGCCGGCTGAAGGACAAGGCCGATAGGGAGCGCCTGCTCTGCGAGCAGCTCGAGCTGATGCAGCTTTCCGGGCTCGAAAAGCACTACCCCGCCCAGCTTTCGGGCGGGCAGCAGCAGCGGGTGGCGCTGGCGCGCATCCTGGTCAGCCGCCCCAAGCTGTTGATGTTGGACGAACCCTTTTCGGCCCTGGATTCCCACCTGCGCGAAAAGCTGCTGGTGGAAATGAAGGAGACCCTGCGCCGCTACGGCGGGGTGTCGCTGGTGGTCACACACAACCGCGACGAGGCCTACGACCTCTGTTCTTCCATCGCGCTGATGGAGACCGGCCGTGTGCACACCCACAAGCCCACCAAGCAGCTTTTTGCCGACCCCGGCACGGTGGTGGGCGCCATGATGACCGGGTGCAAAAACATCGCCCCCGCCAGGTGCGTGGGGGAATACGAGGCAGAGGTGCCCGACTGGGGCATTACGCTGCGAACGGCGCGGCCGGTGGGCGAAAACCTAAAAGCCGTGGGTATTCGCGCCCACTATTTTGGCCCCAACAGCCGCCAGAACAGCTTTGGGGTGCGGATCATCGACGTTGTGGAAGAACCCTTTGCCGACATCATCCGCTTCCGTTACGAAAACCAGGCCCCCGGAACCGAGGACCTGTGGTGGCGCACCGCCAAGCAGAACCGCCCGCCCAAAGAAGCATGGGGAGCTTACACCCTGGGCATTTCGCCGGTGAACATCCTGACGCTGTACGACCCGGGCGAAGAGCCCGAAGCCGGGCAGGAAGAAGGCACGGCGGGCTGAACCCTCCCTGTTATGAAAAGGGCGGTGGTCAGCGGCCACCGTCCGAAAAACTGAACGATCGCGACCTGCGGCAAAAGCCGCGAAAGGAGTATGAAAATGAAAATCAGCGCACGCAACCAGTTTAAGGGCACGGTGACCGATATTCAGGAAGGCGCCGTCAACGGCATCGTCAAAATCGACATCGGCGGCGGCAACGTCGTTTCGGCCACCATTTCCATGAACGCCATCCGCGAGCTCGGGCTTGCGGTGGGCAAGCCCGCCTACGCCATCGTCAAGGCCACCTCGGTCATGGTGGGCATCGACGATTAAAGGCACACAACATCCGGATAAAAAGCGGGGGGCCGCTGCAGTTTTTGTGCAGCGGCCCCGGTTTTGTTTGGCCGGAAGTTGATGGATAGCAGGTTTCGGGGGAGGGGTCATTGCGCCTGCGCGCTGACGTACTCAAAGGCCTTTTCGGCGCCAAAGTAGCCGGAAATGTAGCACCAGGCCTGATTGTCGCCCGCAAAGGCGCTGGGGATAAAGGGCGCGTCGTTGCCCACGGCGTACAGGCCGTCGAACACGTCCTCCAGGCCTTCGTGCATCACGCGGAAGTCTTCGTCGATGTAAAGGCCGCCCGAGGAGTTGTAGTTGTAGGCTTCGCCGATGACCGCGTAAAAGGGGCCCTCGCTGCCGATGCTCTTCAGATACTCGGCGTCTTTGCCGAACTGGGTGTCTACGCCGGCCTCGCAAAAGCTGTTGTAGTCGGCAACGGTCTTTTCGAGCGTGGCGGGGTCCATGCCCAGCGCTTCGGCAAGCTCGGCCAACGTGTCGGCCTTGACCACGCAGCCCGCCTCAATGCCGGCTTCCATTACGTCGAACATCTCGGGCACCGGGGTGTTGAGCGGGAAGGTGTTGTACCCGTGGTTCAAAAACAGGCCGGTGTTGGTGTGGGTAAAGCCGTTTTCGGCCAGCTCGGTGAGCCGCTGTTCGCTGGTGATGCTGTAGTACTGCTCGCCGGCCTGCCACCACGGCCACTGCAAAGCCTCGTTGGCGTAGCGGGCGCCGGTGCCGTCTACGAACAGGCAGTCCTTGTTGGTGACCAGGAACAGGGGAATGTCGTTGACCGAATAGGTGGCGGGGCGGTAGGTCCAGGAGTCGGTGCCTTCAACAGACACGATGGGGAATTCGTTGAGGATGACGATGGGGGCGGCGTTGTGGATGTTCATGCCCTCTTCGTCGCCGTAGGTGGCGGCGCCCAGATCCCAGGCGGACTGCATGAGCTTGCCGTCGTTGGTGGTAAGGCCCACCAGGTCATAGGCTGCGCCGTTGGAGTTGAAGGAGCGCACCATGTCTTTGTTGCCGCCAAAGCCGCCGGCAGCCATGATGACGGCCTTGGCGTTGATGGTGTACTCGGTGCCGTCGACCAGGTTTTTGGCCTTGACGCCGGTGACGGTATCGGTCGCTTCGTCGTAGATCAGTTCGTACCCTTCGGTGTTGAGCAGATACTCGCCGCCGAGCTCGGTGTAGTCCTCCACCATGCTCTCAAAATAGGCCGCGATCTCGGTCTTGTTGTTGCCGCTCTTGCCGCCGTAGTCGAACACAACCAGCTGGCCGTCGCCAAAGAAGCCGCTTTTGGGCTCAAAGAATTCGAAGCCGTGGGCGATCTGCCAATCCAGGACGTTGCCGGATTCTTCGATGTACAGCTCCCAGAAGGGGTCGAGCTCGGCCTTCTGCGCCACGCCGGAGAACGAGGCCTCGCGGGCGGCGTTGAGTTCGTCCAGGTCGACCCAGTCTTCGCCGTTGTTGATGCTTTCTTCCAGCTGCTTGGGGTTGATGGCCATGGTCTGGGTGGTCAAAGCCGAGGTGCCGCCGTAACGCGCGGTCTTTTCGATGGCTAAAACGCTGACGGGCTGCCCGGCCTCGGACTGCAGTTCGGCGGCGCGCATGGCAGCGGCCGTGCCTGCGCCGCCCATACCGACGATCAGAATGTCCACGTCAAGGGTCTCGCTGGAAGGAGCGGGATCTTCTGGAATGGTCTGGAAATAAGAGAGAGCAGAAGCATCGCTGCCGCCCGCTTCCAGCGCCTGCACCAGCGCGTCGGAAACGGCTTCGCGCACGGCGGCAGCCGAGATCGTGGCGCCGGTGGTGGAGTCCACCGCCACCGACTGATGCTCGATCATGTCGGGGATCATGTTCTGAATGACCGTCCGCAAAATGGGCTCGGTCTCGGCGTTGTCGGCCGCCACTTCAATGGAAAGGATCGACGTTTCGTCCACCGTCACGGTCACGGGCAGTTTTTCCACCAGCGAGTAGCCGCTGCCGTAGCCGGTGTAGCTGCCGGGGGCCATGACCGCTTCGAGAGCAGCTTCACCGCGGGCCTCTGCCAAAGCTGCTTTTGCGGCTGTCTTGATCGCCGTGCTGGTCATGGTGGCGCCGGCAACGTCATCCACCGCCGCCGACTGCGCTTCCACGATCATGCCGGGTAGGCGGTCGATGGCGTTGGAGCCGACGCCGTCGGTCTCCTGTGCGCCTTCGGCCACGACCGAAAGGATGCTGGTTTCGTCAACGCTGACGGTAACCGTTACCTCGCCGCCAAAGCCTATGGCAGAGCCGGTGTAATCGCCGGGGATGTACACGCCCGTTTCCGCGCCGCCCTCCTCCACGGCGGAGGTGGGAGTAGCCGTGGGGCTGCCGGTCTCCTCCGGCTGCTCCTGCTGCGGGGCGCAGGCAGCAACACAGCACACCAACAGGCAGACGCTCAAAAAGAACGCCAGTTTCTTTTTCATGATGTTTCCTCCTATCTTCACCTTTTTCAAGCGCCCAAACGGTATCGGACGCTTTTTATCATCATAAAGGGTATAATCGTTGTATAGTCAAGAAAAAAACGAACCGCGTGAGAAAAATTTTGCGCTTTGTGTGAAGAAAAGGCGGCAGCCTATTTTGAAGCAGCGCCTGTGGGGCGCGGGCTGCGGGAACCTTCAGCAAACGGGCAGGTAGACTTGGGCGTAGTAACGGCGCTGGCCGCTTTGCTCCAGGGTCAGCAGGCCGCACAGCAGAAGGTCGCCGTCCGGCTCCAGGTCGTTGGCTTGAACAAAATCGTACAAAGGAACAAAAACCGCCGGGTCGTAGCCCCGGCCTTCCTCATAGGTATATTCCACCACGCGGCAGACAGAGGCGCGGGGCGGCAGGGTCTGTACGCTCGCATTGCGGGGCAGCGCGCGGGCGGCAGGGCTGCCCAGGGGAACGGAGTAACCAAGCTGCTGTTCGATGCCGTTGGCGGTGATCCGTAAAATGCTGGCGATGGTCACATACCCTTAGTAGACAAGGGGAACTACGGTTTTCACTGCCCGTGTCCCCATAGAACATTGTTGCGGCCCCTCTTCAGTGACCCCGTGTATTCACGCTGCGCGCGAATACACGGGGACCCCCACGCGCTTCTTAGGGGCGTACTCGGGGTCCCCACCAATTCCTCGCAGAGGAATTGGTGGGGTGAGTTGCAGGCCCGCGCCTCGTTCTATTAGGGACACGGATTGTGAAAACTTATGACCTGAACGGAGCCTGCTTTGGTTCAGTTCAAGGCGCCGGAGCGATGGACTAGCAGCGCTAATTCGAGCGACGGCAACGCTGAAATGGGCCAAAGCAGGCCCGTTCAGGCGTGGTGCCCCTTGTCTACTAAGGG
>CALWSW010000083.1 GCA_944384305.1 uncultured Christensenellaceae bacterium | reverse complement strand
CCATGGCCTAAAACCACCTTTCTTATAAATTCAAAACTTTACATTTGTATTTTTGCAGCCGGCGGCCTCAAACGCGCCCCTTCTGAAAAAGCTGCCATTTGGCAGCTTTTTCAGAAGGAACGAAAACGCGGGCCTCCGGCAGGCACAGCCGCGTTCAGCAACCAATGATGTTGGCCACGTAAGTGTCGGCCACATTGAGCGCCACGGCCAGCTTGCAGCGGTCGTAGGCCGCGCTCAGCGCCAGCCCGCCCGAGTAGGAGCGGGCCGCGTCGTCGTAACCGCCCATATGCCAGCGAATGGCCAGCAGCTCGTCGTCGGTCAGCTCTAAAAACCGCTGCGCGATCATGGCGGACTTTTCGCCGTGGCCCAAAGGCAGCTGGTCTTCGATGGCGAAATACTCCTGCTCTTCCCACTGGCGGTCGCCCACCTTGACGTTGCGGGTGCGCACGGTGTAGAAGTTTGCCTTGCAGATGTCGTGCAGCAGCGCGGCGATCACCACCGAATCGTCGGGGATCTCTTCTGCCACGGGCTTGATGAAATTGCGCAGGTACTTCAGCACCGTCACCGAGTGCAGAATCAGCCCGCCGCAAATGGCTCCGTGGCGGCTGGTGCTCGCCGGGGCGGTGTAAAAATCGGTCTCGTCGGAGAGGTAGGCAATGAGTTCTTCCACCCCTTCGCGCTCGGTGGCGCGCAGCTGTTCGTCGAAAGAGGCACGCAGCTCGGCGAGCTTTTCTTCCGGCAAGCTCAAAACGGGCTTCATGGCGCTCACCTAGGGCCGCCGGGGCCGTCAAAATGGGGCGGCGGAGGCGGTCGGGGCGGGGCACGTCGGGAATACCGTCGCCGTCCACGTCCACAAAATCGGCTGGGCTGTCGGCCACGCGCGCGCCGTACATTTCGCGCCCGGCAATGCCGTGCTCCACGCGGCGCTGTTCAATGATGTTGCTCAAAAACCGCCAGACCTTTTCCGATCGCTTGATGTTTTTGAGCGTCGGTTCGGCGTCCGAAGCGTCGGCGGTGTACAGGCGAATACTGCCCACGCCAGCCATCTTCTGCCCCAGCGTGCGCACCAGCTTGAGGTCGAGGATGCGGTAGAGAAGGATCTCGTCCACCACGGTGCGGAAGAACCCCACCCGGATGATCAGCCGCTCCTGCTCGACGATGTACTTGGTAAAGGAAATGGGCAGGCCCAGGATGCACTTGCGGCCCTGCCAAAGCACCTGCTCACTTTCAAACTCGGGAACTTTTTGTTTGGCCAATGGGTTTCCTTTCCGGCGTGCGCCGATCGTTTAGTGCAGATCCCTCAGCTGTTTCATCAGGCTGTTCTGATCCTTCAGGGCGTTGAGCGCCCACAGCATGTCGATCATGACGAACTGCTCCGCGCCCCCTTCTTTTACAGCCGAAGGCGCGCTTTCCACTATGGTGTGGTAAAAACCCGCCGGCGCGGTGAGCTGCTTGTTTTCCTCGCCGCGGGCGCAGGTAAAGCGCATCCGGCCCTCGGATTCCTCTTCAAACACCATGGAATCGGGCACAAAGGCGTCGGTCTTTTCCTGGCCCATCATCGAAAGGGCGGTGCAGGCCTTAAACAGCTCCATGGCCCGGTCGTTCAGCCCCAGCTCAAACAGGCGGATCTTTTCGCACAGGTGCGAGTAATCGTCCACCAGCCGCAGGCGGGAATAGCTGGCGGCAGGGTCGAGCAGGCCGTTTAAAGTATCGTCGCGCTCCAGCTTTTCCTGCTCGACGCGGGGCAAAAAATACACCGCAAACCCCCGGCCGGGGTCGTGGTACATCACGGGGTAGACCAGCCGGGTGGTCACGCTGCAGCTGGGGCAGACCGTCACAAAAGCGTCGCCCGAAAGCAGTCGTTCTTTCAGGTCCGGGTCCTTGGCGCCGTCCACAGCGGGGGCGCACTCGATCTCGTATTGAAATCCGCACTTGGGGCAAGTAACTTTTTCTTTGATGCGAATGGACATATCGTTCACTCCTGTCGGTCAATTTTAGCCGCGCAGCAGGCGCGCGGTTCCAAACACGAATTGCTGTTGCTATTATAGCACATTCCCTTTGTGCCGCCTATGCTTTTTCTTCCCTGCCGGCGCTCCCTGCGGGCCTTTTTGCCGTTTAGGGCCCAAACCGCAGCCCGCAGCATATATTGGAAACTGCATCAGTCTTTTTGGAGGAACTGCGATGAACCCCCTTCTTCAACTCGAAGGTGTCAGCCTGCGCTACCAAACGGCGGAGGCCGAGACCGTTGCCATAGAGCGGCTGGACCTTTCGGTCGCCCCCGGCGAATTCGTGGCCATCGTCGGCCCGTCGGGCTGCGGCAAATCGACCGTGCTCTCCATGATCGCGGGGCTTTTGCCCCCCACCGCGGGCAGCATCACCCTAAACGGCAAGGCCGTTGACCGCCCTTTGCCCGGCATCGGCTACATGCTGCAGCGCGATTATCTGTTTGAGTGGCGCAGCATTTGGGAAAACGTCGCGCTGGGGCTGGACGTAAGGAAGCAGCCCGGCGGCAGGGAACGCGCGGAATCGCTTTTGAAGACCTACGGGCTTTACGAATTTAAAGACAGCCGGCCCTCGGAGCTTTCGGGCGGCATGCGCCAGCGCGCGGCGCTCTTGCGCACACTCGCCATCGACCCCGACCTTTTGTTGTTGGACGAACCCTTTTCCGCCCTGGATTACCAAACCCGCCTGACCCTTTCTGACGAAGTCTCGGCCATCATCAGAAAGGAGCAGAAGACCGCGCTTTTTGTGACGCACGACATTTCCGAAGCGGTGAGCATTGCCGACCGGGTGGTGGTGTTTTCTGCCCGCCCGGCGCGCGTCACGCTAGACCTGCCCGTCACGCTTCCGGGCAGCACGCCGCTTTCGCGCAGGAGCGCCGAGGAGTTTCGCGCGTATTTTGACCGCATATGGAAGGAGCTGCAGCACCATGCGTGAACCTGACCGCCCCCGTTCTTCCCCCCTGCCCGGCGCCCCCTCGGCAGACCGCTCTGCCTACCTCAGGCGCCTCCGCCGCGACCGCCGGCTGATCACCGCCGGCCGGGTCCTCGTTCTGCTGCTCTTTGCGCTTTTGTGGGAGGGCGCTGCGCAGCTCGGCTGGATCGACGGCTTCATCTTCAGCTCGCCCTCGCGCATTTTTACCACCGCGCTGGAGCTCGCCCAAAGCGGCGAGCTGTGGCTGCACGTCGGCGTGACGCTTTACGAAACGGTGCTGGGCTTTGTGATCGGCACCGCTTTGGGCATTCTCGCCGCCGTGTGGCTGTGGTGGTGCCCGCGCGCGGCTAAGATCGCCGACCCCTACCTGGTCATTCTCAACTCCCTGCCCAAAATTGCCCTGGGCCCGGTCATCATCGTGTGGATGGGAACGGGCACGGCCGCCATCGTCACCATCGCCGTGCTGGTCAGCGTCGTCGTCGCCACCACCAGCATCGCCACCGGCTTTTTTGAAGCCGACCCCCAGCAGCTTTTGCTGCTGCGCTCTTTGGGCGCCACAAAATTCCAGCAGCTCACCATGGTCGTGCTGCCCGCGTCGGTGCCCACCATGGTATCGGCCTTAAAGCTTTCGGTGGGCATGAGCTGGGTGGGCGTCATCGTCGGGGAATTTTTGATCTCCCGCGCGGGTTTGGGGTACCTGATCGTGTACGGCGGGCAGGTCTTCAAGCTCGACATCGTCATGGCCGGCGTGGTCATCCTCTGCCTGCTTTCGGCGCTGATGTATTACGCCGTGGTGTGGTTCGAAAAAAAGGCCGGGCGCCGGCGCTGACCGAAAAGCCGCCGCTCCGCACATTTCCACGGCTTCCCCGCCCGCACCGCGGCCAACGGGGGGCCGTTCCCCTTTCCAAAAGCGCCGCACAGGCAAAACAGGAGCGAACATTTCCTCCGGTTTGTAGAAAAAATATCCTTCGCTATAGAACGCCCGCCCGCAGAAAGCTCTGAATGTTCCCCAGCGAACAAACAATTATGATTTTTCTTAACAGAACATCTTTTACTTGCGATTCAAAACTCTTTTATTTTTTCACAATTTTCCTTGCATTTTTACAAGAACATTGTATAATCAAATTAACTTGTGCTTCTTTGCACAAAGAACGGAGGAGGAAACAAATGAAGAAAGCTCTGGTCCTTTGTTTGGCGCTGTTGCTGGCGCTGAGCGCCGTCGCGTGTTCCAACACCCATCACGAACAACCCCCACAGGAAGAACGCACATATACCCCCCGGACCTATACCGCCACCGCCACCGGCATGAAGGGCGACGTCACCGTGGAAGTCACGGTGGACGAGACCTCCATCACCGATGTCGCCGTAAGCGCTCACACCGAGACCTATGGCATCGGCTACGGGCTGAAGACCTCGCCCGTAGAAGTCGTGCCGGCCAAGATCGTAGAGACCCAGTCGCTGAACATCGACAACATCACCGGCGCGACCATCACCACCAACGCCATCCTCAACGCCGCGGCCGACGCCTTGACCCAGGCCGGCGGCGACGCCGAGGCGCTCAAGGCAAAGGAAGTGCCGGCGGAAGCAACGCAGGACGAGACTTTGGAGGCCGACGTCGTGGTGCTGGGCGCGGGCGCGGCCGGGCTTGCCGCCGGCATCGAAGCGGCGAACGCCGGGGCTGACGTCATCATTCTCGAAAAGCAGGGGGTGACCGGCGGCGCCACCGCCCGCAGCGGCGGCAAGCTGCTGGCTGCCGGGACCACCTGGCAGGAAAAGCAGAACATCGAAGACGACCCCCAACTGATGTACGACTACCTCAAGGGCATCGGCGGCGACCTCATCGACGATGCGAAGCTGCAGGAATTCTGCGACAACGCCGTGGCCGACATGACCTGGCTGGAGGACATGGGCGTGAAGGTGCAGGACGTTGAGGCCATCCACCAGTCGCTCACCCCCTGGCGCGTGCACAACACGCTGGGCGGCGGCGGCATGACCGACGGCCACGGCGGCCAGATCACCGTTCCCATGACCGAGAAGTTCCTTGCCCTGGGCGGGCAGATCCTTTACAACGTCTCGGCTGACACGCTGTTGACCGACGGCAGCGGCGTGGTGTGCGGTGCGAGCGGCACCCGTCCGGACGGCACCACCGTTTCGGTCAACGCCAAGGCGGTCGTCATTGCGACCGGCGGCTACGCGGCCAACACCGAATTGGCGGAAGAATACACCGGCAAAACCGGCTACGTCACGCAGGTGCCGGCCGGCAACGTCGGCGACGGCCTGATGATGGCCGAAGCCGTGGGCGCTGCGATCTACAAGCCCACGACTATCCAAACGGTCTTTACCAGCTTCACCTGCGGCGTCGGCATCAACGAAGAAGCCGGGCTGATCGTCAACTCGCGCGGCGAGCGCGTCGTCAACGAGTACACCTACCAGTACCACGTTGCCGAAGCCATCATCAACAGCGGCTGCTACAGCGGCTGGTACATCGCCAGCGCCGCCGACCCGAACCCCATGGTGCAGTACGGCATCACGCTCGACAGCACGCTCAAGGCCGCTACCGCCGAAGAGCTCGGCGAACTGATGGGCGTGGACCCCGAAGCCTTTGCCGCCGTGGTCGAGCGCTACAACGAGCTGTGCGCCAAGGGCAGCGACGACGACTTCGGCAAGCCGGCCGACAAGATGATCCCGCTCGAGGGCGAGCTCTACGCCATCTCGCTCAGCCCTGCGGCCACCGTCTCCTACGGCGGGCTGGTGACCGACATCGACTCGCGCGTTTTGAACACAGAGAACGAGCCCATCGAAAACCTGTACGCCGCGGGCGAGGTGGCGTTTACCGGCCTGTTCGGCACGGAATACCCCTGCTGCGGCATGGCCATCGGCGGCTCGGTGCGCTTTGGCCGCATTGCGGGCACAATGGCGGCACAAGAGCAATAAGCGCCGCCGCGCCGGGCTTCCCTTCGCCCGGGTCTGCCCCGATCCCGCCCGCCTCCCCTTTTGCGGCAGGCAGGCGGCAAAAAAACAGCGCGCAGCGGCGGCTGTAAGCTCAGCGGCGCGCAAGGCTGTTTATAGTGTTTGTTTCACAAAAACCCCTGCCCTGGCTTGGCCCTTGGCAGGGGTTTTTGTTCTGCCGGGCGTATCGACACCCGCTTCTGAAAAGGGTATAATGAAACAAGCGGGCTTTTGCCCTACTGATTTACATTGGAGGACTGCTGTTTTGGCATTGAGAAATATCATCATCGACGGCGACCCCCGCCTGCGCAAGGTCTGCCGCAAGGTCGACGAAGTCAACGATCACATCCGCACCCTGCTCGACGACATGGCCGAGACCATGTACGCCGCCGAAGGCGTCGGCCTGGCCGCGCCGCAGGTGGGCGTCACCCGCCGCGCCGTGGTCGTGGACGTAGGCGACGGCCTTTACGAATTCGTCAACCCCGTGCTCGTCGAGTCCGAAGGTGAGCAGTGCGGGCTGGAGGCCTGCCTCAGCGTGCCCGAAAAGAACGGCTACGTCGTGCGCCCCCGGCGGGTGGTGGTCGAGGCTCTCGACCGCAACGGCGACCCCATTCGCGTAGAGGCCAAAGGCTACAAGGCCGTGGCCTTCTGCCACGAGATCGACCACTTGGACGGCACGCTCTTTACCGACAGGGCCATTCAGCCCACGGCCGAACAGCTCAGGCAGAGCGAAGAGCGCAACGAAGAGATCCGCCGGCTGATGGGTGAACGCGAAGAAGCCGCGCCCGCCCCCTTGCCGCGCGGGCGGCGCAACACGCGCGTGGTGCGCGTCAAGCGGGAGGGCTGACCCATGCGCATCGCTTTTTTGGGCACGCCGGACTTTGCCCTGCCCTCCCTTCAAATGCTCGTTAGCGAAGGGTACGAGGTGGCCGCGGCGTTCTGCCAGCCCGACCGGCCCAAGGGCCGCAGCGGCAAGCCCGCGCCGCCCCCGGTCAAAACACTCGCGCAAAAATATAACATACCGGTCTTTCAGCCCGAAAAGATCAAGAGCCCCGAAGGGCAGGCCATGCTCCGCTCCGTCGCGCCCGACCTCATGATCACCGCGGCGTTCGGGCAGATCCTTTCGGCCGAAAACCTGGCCGTGCCGCCCTTGGGGTGCATCAACGTGCACGGCTCGCTGCTGCCCAAATACCGCGGGGCCGCGCCGGTGCAGTGGTGCGTCATCAACGGCGAGCGCACGACCGGCGTCACCACCATGCTCACCGACGTCGGGCTCGACACGGGAGACATGCTGCTGCAAAAAAGCATCGAGATCCTTCCCGACGAAACCGCTGGCGAACTGTTTGAGCGCATTGCCATTTTGGGCGCAGAAGTGCTCAAAGACACCCTGCAGGCGCTCTCTTCCGGCACGCTCCAGCGCACCAAACAAAACGAAGCGCAGGCCACCCGCTGCTCCATGCTCAAAAAAGAGGACGGGCACGTCGATTTTTCAAAACCCGCGCAAAAGGTACACGACCTCATCCGCGGCACCGACCCCTGGCCGGGCGCTTACGCCCATTTAAACGGCACGACCCTGAAGCTGTGGAAGTCCCGTCTGGCAGAAGGAGAGGGCGCGCCCGGCGAGATCCTGTGCGCCGACCCCAAGCGCGGCCTGGTGGTCGCCGCGGGCGGCGGCGCCATCGAGATCACCGAGCTGCAGGCCCCGGGCGCCAAGCGCATGAAGGCCGCCGACTACCTGCGCGGCAAACAGCTGCCCGTGGGCGGGAGGTTCGCGTAATGGCCTCCGCCCGCCGCGCGGCTTACGATGTGCTGTGCGAAGTGGAAAAAGGCGCTTACGCCAACCTCGCGTTAAAGCGCCGGCTGCCGGACGTGGAAGAATCCGAGCGCGCCTTCTGCACCGCGCTGGTGTACGAGACCCTTTCCAAACAGCTTTATTTGGACTGGGCCATCGACCGTTACGCCCGCTCGGTCAAGCCCGCCGTGCGCGTGGTGCTGCGTTTGGGCGCGGCCCAGCTGCTGCTTTTGGGCCTGCCCCCCTACGCCGCGGTCAACGAGAGCGTCCGGCTGTTAAAAAGCCTTGGCAAAGGCGCGCTTTCCGGCTTTGTGAACGGCGTGCTGCGGCGCATCGACCGCGACCGCGATTCGCTCGTCCCCCCCACCGCAGCCCTGCGCTGCGGCTGGCCGCAGTGGGCGGCAGAACAGCTGGCCAGGGATTACGGCAGCGCCGCCGCCGAAGCCATTATGACCTGGTGCGAAAAGCGGGAAGACCGGCCCCTGCCCTTAAGGGTGAACACCCTAAAAGCTTCCAGGGAAGAAGTGGAAGCGGCGCTCAAAGCCGAAGGACTGACCGTGCAGGAAAGCGCCCTGTGCCCCGACGTGCTGCTTTTGCCGGATCTTTCGGGCGACATTGCTGCGCACCCGCTGTTTTTGGCGGGCAAGGTCACCGTGCAGTCCGAAGGCTCGGCGCTCATTTGCCGGGCTGCCGCGCCAGGGCGCGGCGGCCGCGTGCTCGACGCCTGCGCCGCGCCGGGCGGCAAGACCGCCGCTTTGGCCGCGCTGATGAAGGAAGGCGCCGTCACCGCCTTCGAGCTGCACCCCCACCGCGCCGCGCTGGTGCAAAAGACCGCCGCGCGGTTGGTGACCGGCGTGACCGTGACCGTGCGGGTGCAGGATGCCAGCCGTTACACGCCGGAATACGAAGGCGCTTTTGACGCCGTGCTGGTGGACGCGCCCTGTTCGGGGCTGGGGGTGACCCGCGGCAAGCCCGACCTCAAGCTCAAGCGCACCCCCGAAGACATCGCCGCGCTCAGCAAGACCCAGTTCGCCATTCTCAAAACCTGCAGCCGTTATGTGCGCCCCGGCGGGGCGCTGGTGTATTCCACCTGCACGCTCTGCAAAGAAGAAAACGAGGGCGTCATCGCGCGCTTTCTGGCTGAGTGCCCCGGCTTTGTTCCAGACGCCAAGGGCCTGCGCGCCGCGCTGCCGGCCGCTTTCCCCGAAGAGCGCACCAAAGACGGCATGCTGCAGCTCTTTCCGCACCTGGACGGCGTGGACGGTTTCTTTTTCTGCCGCATGGTCAGGTGCGCGTCCCAAGCGCCGGCGAAAGGAGTGGATCCATGACCCCCATGCCCCCCGCCTCCTGGCTCGATCTGAGTTACGACGAGCTTTCGGCAGAGCTCCGCGCCCTCGGCCAGCCGGCCTTTCGCGCCGGCCAGGTATTTTCCTGGCTGAGCCGCGGCCGCGATTTTCCGGAAATGACCAATCTGCCGCTCGCTCTCAGGCAGTCGCTCGCCCAGGCCAGGCCCACGGGCGGCGTGCGCATCCTCACGGTGCGCGTCTCCCCCAAGGACGGCACCCGCAAATACCTTTTGGCGCTTTGCGACGGCAACATTGTAGAAGCGGTGCTCATGCGTTACTCCTACGGTTGCACGCTCTGCCTTTCCACACAAGTGGGCTGCCGCATGGGGTGCACCTTCTGCGCCTCCACCTTAAACGGGCTGGTGCGCAACCTTTCG